>DATJXI010000036.1:0-14144 GCA_035500275.1 Roseiarcus sp.
CAGGGGCGCTCGCCAACAAGGTGGCGCGCATCGTCATCGCCCTCATGACGAGGGGCGGCCAATACGACGACCGGCCGGTCGCGGCCGGACCACCGCGAAGGGCTCAGCAAGGAGAGTTTTCGCCGCAAGGCGATCAGCATCCACGGCGACGAAGGGTGATGTGAGCTGACGGACAGGCTCGGAAGCCCGTTGAACTGTCGGCGCGATCATGAGCGCGATACGCTGATTGGGGCGAAGAGGCTCGAGCGGACGATTCATCAAGGCCGGCGGGCTTTTCCTTCCCGCGTCAACAGGCCGAAGACATGACCGCGCCCGAGACGTTCACAAGTCCGGCGTTTGACAACTTCAGGCGAAGCTGGAACATAAGGCTTGCACGGTCCCTCATATTCGAGGGTGAAAAGGGAACGCGGTAGGCTTGTCCGATCCGCGGCCGCCCCCGCGACTGTGAGCGGCGTGCCGGCGCACACTTTCGCCACTGGGGAAGCCCGGGAAGGCGGCGTCGGCGATACGCCGCGAGCCAGGAGACCTGCCGTGCGCGACCAGTCCGCTTGGGCCGCCGGAGGGGCGGCCAGGGAGCCCGCAATGATTCAAGGCACAACTCTCTCGTCCGCCGCCCGCGCCATCGTGTTGGCCTGGCTCTCCTTGCTGCACGTTTCCAGAAGAAGGGCTGAAGGTGCGGTCGGCGCCTGAGAACGTCCCCTTGCTCAGGGACACCTTCACCTCCGCCCCTTCTCCGGCAGGAAACGAGGGGAGCGCGGCCGAGCCCGAGCCGGCCGGCCACGCAACCAAAGCCGCCGCCGCTACCCTCCACGTTTGCGTAACCTGCAAGTCGGAGGATGGGCGGGTGGGCGCGGCGCTTTTCGCCGCGCTCGACAAAGCCGCTGGGGAAACGGGCGTCGCGCTGCGCGCGGTCGAATGTTTCGCGGTCTGCAAGCGGCCGTGCACGGTCGCGCTCGCCTCGCCCGGCAAATGGACCTACGTCGTCGGCGATCTCAATCCCGAGGCTCATATCGAGGACATTCTCGCCGCCGCGCGCCGCTATGCGGCGTCGCCCGACGGCATTGTGCCCTGGCGCGACCGCCCGCATCCTTTCCGCAAGGGCGTCATCTCGCGTACGCCTCCCCTCGCTCTTAGCCCGCCTGACTAGGGCTCCCGATGCTCGCGAAAACTCCCGTCACCATCGTCACCGGCTTCCTTGGCGCCGGCAAGACGACGCTGATCCGCCACATCCTTGCCAATGCCGGCGGGCGGCGCCTCGCGCTCATCATCAACGAATTCGGCGACGTCGGCGTGGACGGCGATCTGTTACAGGGCTGCGCCGATGAGGCCTGCCTGCGCGAGGCGATCATCGAGCTCGCCAACGGCTGCATCTGTTGCACGGTTGCGGAGGATTTCGCGCCGGCGGTCGAGGCGCTGCTCGCGCGCGAGCCGAAGCCCGACCATATCGTCATCGAGACTTCGGGCCTTGCACTGCCGAAGCCGCTCGTCAAGGCGTTCGACTGGCCGGCTTTGCGCTCGCGCCTCACCGTTGACGGGGTGGTCGCCGTCGTGGACGCGGCGGCGGTCGCCGAGGGACGCTTCGCCGACGATCCGGAGCGCGTCGCGGCGCAGCGCGCCGCCGATCCGTCGCTTGACCACGACAATCCGCTCGAGGAGGTCTACGAGGATCAACTCCTCTGCGCCGACCTCGTCGTGCTCAACAAGACCGATCTCATTCCGGCGGAGCGGCTCGACGCGATGCGCGCGGAGATCGCGGCGAGCCTGCCGCGCGCGGTGAAGATCGCCGCGACGCGTGAGGGCGTCATCGACCCGAACGTGCTGCTCGGCGTCAAGGCGGCTGCGGAGGACGATCTCATCGCGCGGCCTTCGCACCACGACGGTGAGGCCGAGCACGACCACGACGATTTTGAAACGTTCGTCGTGGCGGTGCCGACCGCGAACGACCCCGACGCGCTCCTCGCGCGCTTAAGCGAGGCGACGCGCGCGCACGATATCCTGCGCATCAAGGGATTCGTCGAGGTTGCGGGCAAACCGATGCGCCTCCTCGTGCAGGGCGTCGGCCAGCGGTTTCGGCGGGACTTCGATCGGCCGTGGAGCGCTGGCGAGGCGCGCTTGAGCCGCCTCGTCGTCATCGCGCAGAAGGGTGTGGATCGAGAGGCCGTGGCGGCGGCGCTCGGGGTGTGAGGCGGCCGTGATGGACTCCAACATGCGATCCGACCCAATACCTCATTGCGAGGAGCGTAGCGACGAAGCAATCCAATGGGACGTAGGGCGCGCTACGATCTCTGGATTGCTTCGCTTCGCTGGCAATGACGATCCATCCTTTGTTGTCCTCGTCCGACCGTAAGCGCCATGCACGTCACGCGCATCGACGTCCGCTCGCTCGACGACACCGCCCAGGCGGTCGATCTTGCTCAGACGCCGGCGGAGGTCGTGTTCCTCTCCTACTCCGACAGCGACCTCAACGCGCTCGCCCGCGCCTATGCGACGCACCCTGAGCCCAAGCCGACGCTCCGGCTCGCAAGCCTGGCGTCGCTGCGCCATCCGTTCTCGATCGACCTTTATATCGAGCGCGTCTGCGCGAGGGCGAAGCTCATCATAGCCCGCGTGCTCGGCGGCGCCGATTACTGGCGCTACGGTGTCGACGAGCTCGCGACCCTTGCGCGGCGGAGCCGAGTGAAACTCGCGCTGCTGCCGGGCGACCGGCGCGCCGACAAGCGACTCGAAGACGCCTCCACCCTGCCGTCGGAGGCGCTCATTCGCTTCTGGCGATATTTTGACGAGGGGGGCCCGCGAAACCTTGCCGCGTGCATTGATGCTTTTTCGGCGGAACTCGACGCGGCAAAGCCAGCGCCGGGACCCAAACCAGTCAGCGCCTTCGGCCTCCATGAAGCAGCGTGCCTGCAAGCGCCGGCCGGCGCAGCGCATGCGCTCATAGTGTTCTACCGCTCGATCTATTTCGCCAACGATCTGAGGCCGATTGAGGCGATTGCGCATTCACTCCGTGACCGCGGAATGACGACGACGGCCGCTTATGTGACGAGCCTCAAGGATGAGGCCGCCATTGAGCCCCTTCGCGCGCTCATCGCGGGGTGTCCGTTTGACCTCGTCCTCAGCGCGACGGCCTTTTCGGCGCGACTCGACGAGAACGAGGGAACGGTTCTCGATTCCATCGACGCCCCGGTCATCCAGGTCGTGCTGGGTGGCTCAAGCGAAGAGGCGTGGAGCGCATCGCCGCGCGGCCTCTCTCCGGCGGACCTCGCCATGCACGTCGCGCTGCCCGAGATCGACGGCCGCATCCTGAGCCGCGCCATATCCTTCAAGGCGCCGGCTGAGCGCGACGCCGCGATCGAGTTCGCCGCGGTCTCCCACGAGCCGCTCGCCGACCGCGTGGCCTTCACAGCGGACCTTGTCGCGGCATGGGTCAGGCTTAGGCGCGAGCCGAACGCCGAGAAGCGCCTCGCGTGCCTGCTTCCGGACTATCCCGCCCGCGGCGGCCGCACCGGCTACGCGGTTGGGCTCGACACGCCGGCGAGCGCCGTCGCCCTCGCCGAGACGCTGCGCGCGGCCGGATACCAGGTCGATAGCGGCCTCGATGCCGCACGGCTCATCGCGAGGCTCTCGGAAGGACCGCTCGAGCCGACCCTAACGCTTGCCGAATACGAGGCCGAGCTGGCCGCAGCGCCGGAGGCGTTCCGCCACGCGGTTCGCGCGGCCTGGGGCGAGCCGGCGGACGATCCCTCGCTCATCGACGGTGCCTTCCGCTTTCGCTTCGCTCGATCGGGCAAGCTCCTGATCGCCGTGCAGCCGGACCGTGGCGATCCGGCCCGGCGCAAGGGCGACTACCACGATCCGGCGCTCCCGCCGCGCCATTCCTACGTCGCGTTCCACTTCTGGCTGACGCGCAAGGAGCGCATCGATGCGCTGATGATGCTCGGTGCGCACGGCACACTTGAATGGCTGCCGGGAAAGTCAGTCGCTCTGTCGGAAGCCTGCGCGCCGGAAGTCCTGCTCGGCCCGACGCCGGTTGTCTATCCGTTCATCGTGAATAATCCGGGCGAGGCGGCGCAGGCCAAGCGCCGCATTGCGGCTGTGACCATCGGCCATCTCACGCCGCCGCTCGTCGCGGCCGGCTCGCACGGCGCGGCGCTCGAACTGGAGGGCCTGTTCGACGAACTCTCCGAGGCTCAGGGACTTGATCCTCGCCGGGCGCGGAGCATCGCCGCGCTCATCCTCGAAAAGGGCGCGGCGGCGGGCCTCCTTAGGGAATGCGCGGCGGAAGGAAAGCCGCCCGAGGAGGCGCTGCTTGCCCTCGACGCGTGGCTCTGCGATCTCAAGGACATGCGGGTCGGCGACGGGCTGCACGTGTTCGGCCGCTCGCCGGAAAGCGCGGACGGCCTTCTCCCCTCTCTTACGGGAGAGGGGTCGGAAACCCTCGTCGACCGCGTCGCGGACTGCGGCGCAGCCGAGTCGCGCGGGCTCTTGCGCGCGCTCTCGGGTCGCTTCGTTGCGCCGGGCCCGGCCGGCGCGCCGGCTCGCGGGCGCCTCGACGTGCTGCCGACCGGGCGAAATCTGTTCGCCATCGATCCGCGCTCAGCGCCGACGCGCAACGCCTGGGAGATCGGGCGCCGCGCAGCGGAAGAAGCGCTGGCGCGCTACGCGCAGGATCACGGCGAATGGCCGAAGAGCGTTGTGCTCGACCTCTGGGGTTCGGCGACAATGCGCACGGGGGGCGACGATCTTGCGCACGCGCTCGCCCTCCTCGGCTGCCGACCGGCCTGGGATATCGCGTCGAACCGCGTGAACGGCTTTGAGATCCTGACCCTCGCTGTGCTGGGCCGCCCGCGCGTGGATGTGACGTTGCGCATATCCGGGCTCTTCCGCGATGTTTTTCCCATGCAGATCGCGCTCTTCGCCGCGGCCGTTCGCGCGGTCGCTGAACTTGACGAAAGCGAGGACGACAATCCGCTCGTCGCCTTCAAAGGCGCGTCGGTCGACCGCATTTTCGGCGCAGCGCCCGGCGCCTACGGGGTGGGCCTCGGCCGACGCATTTCTGAAGGCGAATGGCGGGAGCGCGCGGAGCTTGCCGCCGTGTACCTCGACGCGACGAGTCACGCCTATGACGGCGAGAGCGAGGGGCGGCGCGCGCCCGCGGCCTTCAGCGAGCGGGTCGCGGTCGCGGACATGTTCCTGCACACGCAGGACCTGCCAGGGCAGGACGCGCTCGACGCCGACGCGTTCGCGGAACACGAGGGCGGATTCGCCGCGGCGGCGGCGAGCCTGGGCACGAAGCCCGTGCTCTACCATCTCGACTCGACCAGGCTCGGCGCGCCGATAGTGCGCACGCTCGCCCAGGAGATCGCGCGTGCGCTGCGCGGACGGGCGACGAATCCGCGCTGGCTCGCGGGCCAGATGCGGCATGGGCATCGCGGCGCGGCGGAGATCGCGCAGTCGCTCGACAATCTCTACGCCTTCGCGGCGCTCACCGACGCGGTCAACAGCGCGCAGTTCGATCTCATGTTCGACGCGACGCTCGGGGACGAAAAGGTGCGCGCGTTTCTGGAGGAGGCCAATCCCCTGGCCGCGCGCCACATGGCGGGCGTGTTCACTGAAGCCGAGCGACGCTGCTTCTGGCTCTCGCGCCGCAATTCGTCGGCCGCGATTCTCGCGTCGCTCATGGAGGCAGCCTAATGCGTTCGTCAAGCCGCGATTTTGAATCCGGTTTGGAAGGGGGTGCGGTTTCGCACAATGGCCCAGAGGACGTCGACGCGTCTGCGGGCCAGGGCGATGATGGCCCGAAGATGCCTTTTGCCCTCGCGGCGTTTTCGATTGTGGAAGGCGCGGCTGTCGGGGTGGTTCAGGGAGCAGAAGGCCGACTGGTAGAACACACGTTTGAGTCCCTTGTTGCCGCCGCTTGGCCTTCGCAGGAGACGAGTGCGGCCGGACTGGCGCAGTATGGGCGCCATGCCGGCAGCCGAAGCGAGCGCGTCGGCGGAGCGGAAGGGCGAGATATTGCCTGCCTCGGCGATGAGTTCTGCGGTGAGCACGGCCCCCATGCCGGGCAGGCTCCGGATGAGGGCCGCGTCAGGGTGGCGCCGGAGCATCGCCTCCAGTTCGCGATCGAGTTCGATGAGGCGCGTGCGGCTGGCGAGCGCTTCGACAGCGAGTTCGCGGATCAGACGCGCGGCCATGCGCTCGGCCGGCGCGGCGATCGTTTGTTCGGCCGCGACGGTCAGCACGCGATTGGTCAGGTCCTCGACCTTAGGCAGGCCGCCGGCGGCTTGCAGGTGGCGCACGAGACGCTTCTTGCCGGCGGCGCGCAGCTCGGCGGAGGTGACGAACTTGATCAGCAGGTGCAGCGGCCCCTTGGTCTTGAGGTCGAGGCAGGCTTCCAGGCCGGGAAAGATGCCGACAAGCCGGTCTCGCATGCGGGACAGTCGCTGGGTTTGCGCCTGCACGATGTCGCGGCGCCGGCCGACGAGGAGCCTGACCTCGAGGTCAAGTTCGGTGGCCGGCTCGATCTGGCGCAGATCCGACCGGGTTCGGACCTGGTCGGCAATCGTGCGCGCGTCGCGCGGGTCGGATTTGTTCTCGCCGCCGACCGTGCCCCGACGAGCGCGATTGACAGCCATGCCCGGCACATGGACGAGCGTGAGCCCGGCCGCGGCCAGCATGGCTTCGGCCAGATCTGCGATGCCGCCGAGGACGTCCAGGCCGACGCGCATGGCGCGGCCCAGACGCGCAAGCTCTTCGATGAGCTCCGCGATCTCGCTGGCCGTATTGGCAAGCTTATGATCGATCAGGACCGCGCCATTGGAATCAATGGCGGTGACCCAGTGCATCTCCTTGGCGATGTCGATACCGACGCTGATCCGCATGGCGCCTCCTTGGCGTTTGTCGCTCGGCGTTCCGCCCGCGCCGTCGTCGCCCTACACAGCGATGAATCGCCGAGCCTAATCAGCGGTCGAGCCGGTTTGGCGACGCCGGGGGATCTGCTTCCAGAGCCATCATGAGCAGCCAGCATGAGAACCATCCCGACACCGCCGCCGCGCCGTGATCCTGTCATGCCAGGATCACGGCGTCAGGCACGACGTCAGCAGCAACTAAAGGGTAGGGCGGCGTGAGCGCCCTCCCGCAACAACGCAAAGGCTGGTGTCCCGGCGCTTTGAAGCCGATGCCGACCGGCGACGGGCTGCTCGCTCGCGTGCGCGCTTCCGGCGGTCGGCTTGCGCTCGACCAGGCCGCCGCAATCGCCGATGCGGCGATCATCTGCGGCAACGGCGTCGTGGCCCTCTCGTCGCGCGCAAACATTCAGATTCGCGGCGTCAGCGAGCGGAGTCTCCCGGACTTGCGGGCGCGCCTCGCCGGCGCCGGGCTTCTCGACTTCGATCCCGAGGTCGAGCGCCTGCGCAACATCGTCGTGAGCCCGCTCAGCGACATCGACCCCGACGCCGCTTTCGATCTCGCGCCGTGCGTCGCCGCGCTCGAGGCGAGGCTTAAGGAGGATGAGACGCTTCGGCTGCTGCCGGCGAAGTTTGGCTTTGTGCTGGACGCGGACGGCCGCTTGCCTCTCAGCGACATCGACGCGGACATCCGCTTCGAGGCGGCGCGCGAGGAGGTCGCCGCCGCGTTCGCCGTCCATCTCGCCGGCGACGACTCGCGCGCGGCGATCTGCGCCGCAGCGGACCTCGCCGATACTGCCGCGCGACTCGCGCGCGCGTTCCTCTCCTTTAATCGTGAGGCGCTGTATCCTCCTCTCCCCGCTCGCGGGGAGAGGGAAGGGGCGAGGGGCCTGGAGACTAACGGAGAGAACGTTCGCCCACGCCCTTCACTCCGGCCCTCTCCCTGCGCGCGGGGACAGGGGACGCTGAACGACATATTGCACGACGATGACGACAAGCCTCGCCGCATGCGCGCGCTGGTGCCGCGAATGGGCTCGGCGACCGTCTTTACGGCGGCGGGACTTACGACAACGCCACGTACCCGCTCACCAAGGCGTACGTCGCTCAATGACTCGCTCGGCGCGCGTGACTACAAAGGCGCGGCTGTCGTCGGCGCGACTGCCCCGTTCGGCCACATCGAGGCCGACAGGCTCAAGGTTCTCATCGCGCGAGCGCGCGACGCCGGGGCGGCGGACCTGCGCCTCGCCCCGTGGCGCACGTTCTTCGTCACCGGCTTGAAGCGCGACGCTGCCGCCTCAATCGCTGCGGCGTGCAAGGACCTCGGCTTCATCACTGATGCAAACGACGCCCGCCTTCGCGTCGCCGCTTGTCCCGGCGCGCCGGCTTGCCTGCACGCCCATCGTCCTGTGCGGGAGGATGCGGCGCGCTGGGCGGCCGTCCTTCCGGCGGGCGATGGCGTACTCCTGCATATGAGCGGCTGCGCCAAAGGCTGCGCGCGCCCGCTCGCAACCGCCGCGACGCTGGTTGCGACCGAAGCCGGCTACGATCTTGTCCTTGGCGGCAAGGCGAGCGACGCACCGAGTCTCAACGGCCTCTCGAGCGAGGCGGTCGGGGCGTGGCTCATGCGCGAGGGCGCGAAGCTCTTCGCAAGCGAGGCGCGCTCGTGAAGACAGCCTACCCTTATGAGAAGGACCCGGCCGCGATCTACCGTCGGTCCTTCGCCATCATCCGAAGCGAGGCCAACCTCGACGGCCTGTCGCCGATTGAGGAGCGCGTCGCGGTGCGCGTCATCCATGCGTGCGGCATCGTCGAGGCCGCGCGCGACCTTGTCTTCGCGCCCAGCGCCGCCGAGGCCGCAGCGCAAGCGCTAAGCGGCGGCGTGCCGATCTTCTGCGATTCGCGCATGGTCGTAGAGGGCGTGACGCGCGCCCGCCTGCCCGCGAACAACGAAGTCGTCTGCACGCTCGCCGACCGTTCGACGCCGGCGCGGGCCGAAAAGCTCTGCACGACGCGCACGGCCGCGGCGATCGACCTCTGGTTGCCGCGCCTCGCCGGGGCTGTCGTCGCGATCGGCAATGCGCCGACGGCGCTCTTCCGCTTGCTCGAACTCATCGCCGCGGGCGCGCCGCGCCCGGCTGCGATCATCGGCATGCCGGTGGGGTTCGTCGGCGCGACGGAATCCAAGGAGGCGCTGATCGAAAGCGACCTTCCCGCCATCGTCGTTCGCGGCCGGAAAGGCGGCAGCGCCATGGCGGCGGCGGCCGTCAACGCGCTCGCGAGCGAAAAGGAATGAGCGCGGGCCGACTCTACGGCGTCGGGATCGGTCCGGGCGACCCGGAGCTACTCACGGTCAAGGCCGTTCGCGTCATCGAGGGCGCGTCGGTCGTCGCCTTTTTCGCCAAGGCCGGGCGGCGGGGCAACGCGCGCAAGATCGTCGATGGCTGGCTGAAATCCCTGCATGTCGAGCTGCCGCTCTTTTATCCGATGACGACCGAGTCGCATTTCGACGATCCGCCCTATCGCGAGACGCTGGCGCGCTTTTACGAGGAGAGCGCGGCGGCGATCGCAGCGCATCTCGAAGCGGGGCGTGACGTGGCGCTCTTGAGCGAGGGCGACCCGCTCTTCTATGGCTCGTTCATGCACCTCTTCGTGCGGCTGCGCGACCGCTTCGGGGTGACGATCGTGCCGGGCGTCTCCAGCATCTGCGGGGCCTGGGGCGCCGCCGGGACGCCGATGACCTGGGGCGACGACGCGATGGTCGTGCTGCCGGCGACGCTGCCGCTCGAGGATCTCATTCGGCGGCTCGCTCTCGCTGACGCGGCTGTCATCATGAAGATTGGCCGCAACTTCGCGCGCGCCAAAGCGGCGCTGATGAAGGTGGGCATGGCGGAGCGCGCGATCTATGTCGAGCGCGCCACGATGGAGGGAGAAGCAGTGATGCCGCTCTGCGCAAGGAGCGAGGAGCCTGCGCCCTATTTCTCGCTGATCCTCGCGCCGGGAAGAGGGCGGCGGCCATGAGCGGTCGCGTCGCCGTCGTCGGCCTTGGGCCCGGTCCCGCCCAGTGGATCACCCCCGAGGCCAGCGCCGAAATCGAGGCCGCCTCCGATGTCGTCGGCTACACGCCTTACATCGTGCGGCTGCCCATGCGGGCGGGCCAACGCGCGCACGCGAGCGACAATCGCGTTGAGCTGGAGCGCGCCCGGCTCTCGCTCAAGCTCGCTGCGGACGGCGCTACGGTCGCCGTCGTCTCGGGCGGCGATCCGGGCATATTCGCCATGGCGGCGGCAGTGTTCGAAGCGGCGGAGGAATCGCGGGCGTGGCACGCGCTCGACATTGCCGTCATTCCGGGCGTCACCGCGATGCAGGCCGCCGCGGCGCGGCTTGGCGCGCCGCTCGGCCACGATTTTTGCGCAATCTCGCTCTCGGACAATCTCAAGCCTTGGGCCGTCATTGAGAAGCGCCTCAAGGCCGCCGCCGAAGCCGATTTCGTCATCGTGCTCTATAACCCAGCATCGAAGGGGCGGCCGACGCGGATTGCGGAAGCGTTTGCTATGCTGCGCGGTCTCAAGAGCGCCACGACGCCTGTCGCATTCGCGCGCGCGGTCGGGCGGCCCGACGAGAAGCTCACGCTCACACGCCTCGGCAAAGCGGACGTCGGCGCGGTCGACATGGCGACGCTGGTCATCGTCGGATCGAGCGAGACGCGCTACGTCCCGCGCGAAGGGGCGCGGCCCTGGATGCTGACGCCGCGCTCCTATGGAGCCGCGCGGTGAGCCGTGATCCACGCCATCACGTCGTCGAGCGCGTGCAGCGTCATCGCCTCTGGCGGCTTCGGCCGCTGGACGATAACGACCTGGATTTTGAGCATGCGCGCAGCCTCGATTTTGGGATAGGTGGCCGCGCCGCCGCTGTTCTTCGTCACCAGGACGTTGATCCGCTCGTTGCGCATGAGCTCAAGCTCGTCCGCAAGCGCAAAAGGACCGCGCGCAAGAATGAGCTTGCAGTCGGGCAGAGCGTCGATCTCCGACGGGCGGTCGATCGCTCGCACGACATAGCGGTGCTGCGGGGCGCGCGCGAATGTGGCGAGCCGGAGGCCCCCTTGCGTAAGGAAGACGATCTTGCGTCTTGGCCCGAGTACGTCGACGGCCTTGTCTATCGTCTGAACCTCAGTCCAGCGGTCGCCTTCCTGCGACTTCCACGGCGGCCGCGTAAAGACGACCAGCGGCGTTTCCGTCGTGCGCGCGGCTTGGACCGCGTTGGCCGACACGCGCACCGCGAACGGGTGGGTCGCGTCGACGATTGCGCCGATGCGTTCGGCGCGCAGATAGGCGGCGAGCCCGTCGGCGCCGCCGAAGCCTCCGATTCTCTTCGGGATCGGCGAAGGCGCTGGCTTCTCGGTCGCGCCAGCGAGCGAGAGAATAGGAGCGACTCCGGGCGCTTCCGCCAGCCGCTGCGCGAGCGCGCTCGCTTCCGACGTGCCCCCCAGAATGAGCAAGCGCAGGCGCTGCAAACGGTGGCTCCATGAGCGAAGCGCGATGGCTCTCCATCGTCGGCCTCGGCGAGAACGGCCTCGATGGGCTTTCCCCTGCCGCGCGGCGGCTCGTTGCGCAAGCGGCGTTAGTCGTCGGAGGCAGGCGGCACCTTTCGCTGATCGGGCCGGTCGCCGCGCAGACAATGACCTGGCCCTCACCGATCGAGGAGGCGTTCGACGCGATCGGGGCGCGCCGCGGCTCGCCGGTCTGCGTGCTTGCGTCAGGCGATCCATTCTTTTTCGGCATAGGCTCGACGCTCATGCGTCGCTTTTCGCCGATGGAAATGGTCTGCGTTCCGGCGCCATCGGCCTTTTCGCTCGCGGCCTCTGGGCTTGGCTGGGCCCAACAGGATTGCGCGCTCCTTTCGCTGCACGGCCGGCCGCTCGAAGCCATCATTCCGCATCTGCAGGCGGGAACGCGCATCCTCGCGCTCTCGTGGGACGACGCCACTCCGGCGAAGCTCGCGGCGCTGTTGGCGGAGCGCGGCTTCGGGCGGTCGAAGCTCACGGTCTGCGAAGCCATGGGGGGCTCAAGCGAGCGCATCCGGACCAGCGAGGCGATAGATTACGCGCTGGACAACGTCGCCGCGCTCAACACCATCGCGCTCGAAGTTGTGGCGGACAAGCATGCCCGCGTCTTGCCGCGCGCGCCGGGCTTGCCGGACGACTGGTTTGAGCACGATGGGCAGATCACCAAACGCGACATTCGGGCGATCACGCTCGCGGCGCTGGCGCCTACGCGAGGGGAGATGCTATGGGATGTCGGCGCCGGCTCGGGGTCGGTCGCGATCGAATGGATGCTCGCTGGTCCCGCAAACATGGCGGTCGCGATCGAGGCGCGAGAAGACCGCGCTGCGCGGATCGTGCGCAATTCGCTGACCTTCGGCGTTCCGGGTCTCGCTGTGGCGCGCGGCGAGGCGCCGCATGTCTTCCACGACCTGCCGCAGCCGGGCGCGATTTTCATCGGCGGGGGCGCTACCGCGCCTACGATGATCGAGCGCGCGGTGGACGCGCTGCCGGCCGGCGGGCGGCTTGTCGTCAACGCCGTGACCCTCGAGACTCAGGCCGCGTGCGCCGGCTGGCGCACGCGCTGGGGAGGCGAGCTTTTGCAGATCGCGGTCGCGCACGCCGAAGCTGTCGGCCGGTTCTCCGGCTGGCGGACGGCGATGCCGGTCGTGCAGTGGCGCTGGGCGAAGCCGTGATTCGCATTGTCGCCATCGGCGTCGGGTGCCGGGCTGGCGTTTCCGGCGCGACCATTGCCGCGCTCGCGCGCATCGCGTTGGCCGAATTTGGTGAGCCGGAAGGCGAGCGGCTGCTGTTCACGCTTGACGCGAAAGCGGCCGAGTCCGGGATCGTTGAGGCGGCGGCGCTCCTCGGCGCAAAGGCCACGCCGTTGCCGCTCGCAGCCCTTCAGGCGGAAGCCGGACGCGTGCTGACGCCGTCGAAGGCGGCGGAGGCCCGGTTCGGCGCGCCGAATATCGCCGAGGCGGCGGCGCTCGCCGGCGCGGGGAATGGCGCGCGCTTGCTGGGGCCGCGGCTTGCGATGGACGGAGCGACTTGCGCCATTGCGCTATCGGCGGAGTGCCCGTGACGGTGCATTTCATTGGCGCCGGGCCGGGCGCGCCCGATCTCATCACCCTCCGCGGACGGGACCTCGTCGCGCGGTGCCCCGTCTGCCTCTACGCGGGCTCGCTGGTTCCCCGGGCGCTGCTTGATAGTTGCCCCCCCGGGGCGCGGCTGGTCGACACGGCGCCTCTCGACCTGGACGCAATCATTGCGCTCTGCGTTGAGGCGACGAAGGAGGGCAAAGACGTCGCGCGGCTGCATTCGGGCGATCTCTCGATCTGGAGCGCGATGGGCGAGCAAGTTCGACGGCTGAAGCGCGCGGGGGTGCCCTACTCGGTAACGCCCGGCGTTCCCGCCTTCGCCGCGGCGGCGGCGGCGCTCAAGCGAGAGCTCACGCTCCCCGGCCTCGTGCAATCGCTCGTGCTGACGCGAACCTCGGGACGGGCATCGCCGATGCCGGAGCGGGAGACACTTGCTGCTTTTGCCGCAACGGGCGCGACGCTGGCGATCCATCTGTCGGTCCATGCGCTGGAAAAGGTCGTCGCAGAGTTTCTTCCGTTCTACGGCGCCGATTGTCCGGCCGCGGTCGTGGCGCGCGCGTCCTGGCCGGATGAGAGAATCGTAAGCGCGCCTCTTGGCGAAATCACGGAAGCGATGCGCGCGGCGCCGGTCGAGCGGACGGCGATCATCCTGGTCGGGCAAGCGCTCGCCGCCGACGACTTTCGTGAGAGCGAGCTTTACAACGCGGACTACGTGCGCCGCTTCCGCTCAGATTACGGGCGGGAGGAAGGCGAGTGACTTTGACATCACCCCGGCCCTCTCCCGCGAGCGGGAGAGGAGACGCTGAGCAACCGGGAACATCGGTAACAGAATCTGACCGACGACATGGGTGACACGATTCTCGTTCCGTTCCGGCCTGTCGTTGCTGCTGGGGGAGGCTGTGGATGCGGGCGACGCGCAGTGTTGTCCACAAAGTCCACGGCCGGCAGGTTTGGGTTTGCGCAAGCGGTCGCCGCCATCGACGATGACGCCGAGCGCGACGGGACCGAAGCTGACCGTCCAGCCGGCGGCGTCCTCGGCGAGGCCGACCGGCTCGCCGGCGCGCGCGCAATTGCGCGCAATTGATGGAGACGGGCTTGCCCCGC
>DATJXI010000037.1:0-9507 GCA_035500275.1 Roseiarcus sp.
GAACGCGCGCGCCGGAGCCGACCGCTACCTCGACATCCTGCGGCGGGTCGCCGATGAGGGCGCCGCGCCCTCAAGGACGGGCTCCGGCGCGCTCGCCATCGCCTATGTCGCCGCCGGACGCAGCGACGGCTATGTCGAACACCACATCAAAGCCTGGGACTGCCTGGCCGGCGTCCTTCTGGTCAGGGAGGCCGGCGGCTATGTCAGCGACTTTCTCGCGGGCGAGGGGCTCTTGAAGGGCAATCCGCTGATCGCCTGCGCGCCTGGCCTCAAAGACGCGCTCATCGCGGCCGTCGCCATGGAAGGCATCGTTTTGTGAGGGAAATCAAACTGACGAACGGCGAGGCTGAGGCGGCCGTTGCGCTGAAGGGCGCGGAGCCGCGCGCCTGGCGCGTCGCCGGCCGCGACCTGCTCTGGCCGGGCGATCCGGCGATCTGGGCCGACGTCAGCCCGATCCTCTTTCCCGTCGTCGGCTGGACCCGGAATGGCGAGGAGCGGGTGGACGGCAAGACCTATCCGCTCGCGCTGCATGGGTTTGCGCGCTTCGAGGAGTTCGCCGTGGAAACGTCGAGCCCGGATTTTGTCCGCCTGACGCTCGCCGACAGCGCGCGCACGCGCGCGGCCTATCCCTTCGCCTTCGCGCTCGCGGTCGAGTATCGCCTTGGCCAGGATTCGCTCGCCATGGCGGTCGAAATCTCCAATACCGGCGAAAGGCGCGCGCCTTACGCCTGCGGTTTCCATCCCGGCTTCCGCTGGCCGCTCGGCGACAAGGGCAGGGAGGGCGCTTACGTCCGCTTCGAGCGTGAGGAGCGTCCCGAGGCGCCGCTTGTCGCGCCGGGCGGGCTCATCAGCGAGGCGAAAAAACCCGTGCCCTTCAAGGGGCGCGACCTCACGCTCAATGACGAGCTTTTCGCCAACGACGCGGTGTGCTTTTTGGACTGCGAGAGCCGGTCGCTGACGTTCGTCGACGCCTCGGGCGCGTCGATTGCGATGGCGTTTCCCGATTTCCAGCACGCGGCGCTGTGGACGCGCCCGGGCGCGCCGTTCATCTGCCTCGAGTGCTGGACGGGCTATAGCGACCCCGAGGGTTTCGTGGGCGATCTGTTCGAGAAGCCGTCGATGAGGGTTCTGCCGCCCGGCGATAAGGCGCGGCACGAAGCGCGGTTCGTTTATCGCGCGGGATGACCATGCCCAAAGCCATCATTCTCGACGGCAAAGCCATCGCGGACGGGGTGCTCGCGCGCGTCGCCGCGCAGACGCGGGAACTCGCAGCGCGCGGCTTGAAGCCGGGGCTCGCCGTCGTTCTCGTGGGCGAGGATCCGGCGAGCCAGGTCTATGTCGGGGCCAAGGGCAAAGCGGCCCAGGCCTGCGGCTACCACTCGATCCAGCACACGCTCCCCGCAGAGACGAGCGAGGCCGAGCTTCTCCATCTCGTGGAAGCGCTCAACACGGACCTGGCCGTGCACGGAATCCTCGTGCAACTGCCGCTGCCGAAGTCGATCGACACATTTCGTATTCTCGAGGCGGTCGACCCCCGAAAGGACGTGGACGGCTTCCATCCGATCAACGTCGGCCGGGTCGCGCTCGGCGAGACGGACCGGGCGCTTGCGCCCTGCACGCCGGCGGGCGCGATGATCATGATCGACCGTGCCTGCGAAACCTTGGGGGCGTCGCTTCCCGGCATGGAGGCGGTCGTCATCGGCCGATCGAATATCGTCGGCAAGCCGATGGCGCAGCTCCTGCTCGCGCGGCATTGCACCGTGACGGTCGCCCACTCGCGCACCCGCGACCTGCCGGAGGTCGCGCGGCGCGCCGACGTGCTTGTGGCGGCGGTCGGCCGGCCCGAGATGGTGAAGGGGGATTGGGTGAAGCCGGGCGCGATCGTCATCGACGTCGGCGTCAACCGCATCCCAGCCGAGAGCGTCGACGCGAAAGGGAGGCCGAAGACGCGCCTCGTCGGCGATGTCGCTTTCGCCGAGGCGGCGGAGGTCGCCGGCGCGATCACGCCCGTCCCCGGCGGGGTCGGCAGGATGACCATCGCCATGCTGATGTCGAACACGCTGCAGGCGGCGCGGGCGACCCTAACAGGGAGTTCACAATGAACGCCAAGGTCTTACCGTGTCAAAAAGCCAGAATTTCCTGCGTTTTGCATAGAATTCTACAACTTCGCGTTCATCGCGACTGATAAGTTGAGTTGACGATCCCGTCGCCGACGGTTTCAATTCAGGCGCTTCGAACGGAGGCTGTTGAGCATGTCTTTCGAGATTGAACCCAACTCGGCATTGGCGAACGCATTGCATCCGTCGCCGACTGGGTTCGGCGCCAATCCTTTCGGCGCCGCGGGGTTTGCTCACCCGCTTGGCGGCCTGAGCCAGAGCGATTCCTTGGGACCGGGTCTCGGCCGGGAATATCTAATGAGCGACAGCGGCGCCTTGTCGCCGGTCTCGCATGCCCATGGGCATGGAAGCGCTCCCGGCAAGACGACCAAGGTCCCGGCTACGACGCCGGCCCCGACGATGGTCGGCAGCGCAAGCGGCCTGCAGTTCGACCTCATCTGGGACCCGTCGGTGGCAAGCGCTCCCACCGGCTTCCAGACGGCCATCATCGGCGCGGCCCAGCAGGTGGCGTCGCTCTATTCCAACCGGATGGTCGTGAGCGTCGACGTCGGTTATGGCGAAATCGGCGGATCCGCGCTGGGCGCGGGCGCGCTAGGGGAAAGCGAGAGCTACGGCTACCTGCTCAGTTACGGGACGGTCACGAGCGCGCTCCACTCGCAGGGCTATTCGTTTTCGGCAAGCAACGAGCCGACAACCAGCCAGTTCTTCACGACCAGCGCGGAGACCAAAGCGCTCGGCTTGATCAACCCGCTTTCCACCTCGCCGGACGGATTCGTCGGGTTCACGAAGTCCTACCCGCTCTACTACGGAACGAGCGGAACGCCGCCGTCCAACCAATACGACCTCTATGCGATCGCCGAGCACGAGCTGACCGAGGTGATGGGCCGCATCGGCATGGAGAACACCTACCAGTTCAACGGCAAGGCGACCTATACGCCGCTCGACCTGTTCAACTACAGCCAGCCAGGCGTGCTCTCGCTTTCGCCAAACGGCGGCTATTTCTCCACTGACAACGGCGCGACCAACCGCGGCATGTACAACAACGCGGCGCACAACGGCGGCGACATCGCCGACTGGTCCTCGCTGGTCGCCAACGACGCGTTCGACGCCTTCACCTCGCCGGGCGTCGCGGGCGCGATGACGTCGAACGACGCGCTCGAGGTGGCGGCGCTGGGCTACAAGCTGAGCGCAACGGCGTAGCGAACGAACAGGGAGAACCCTCGGCGGCGTGCAACCTGCGCGCCGATCAGGACTGTCCCGCCTCGTTCTCGCGCGGCAGCGGAGCCCCGACGAAATAGACCGGCGTGCGCTGTTCCACCCCCTTCAGCTCCGCCTCGGCCGAGCGTATGGCATAGGGCGCGAGCGCCTCCTCGACCCCCGCCGCCCGGCGGACGTCCTCCGTCAGGCAGACCTCGTCGCCCCCGGCCAGATTCTGGACGCGTGAGGCGATGTTGGCCGTCTGGCCGAAATAGTCGAGGCGGTCGTTCAGCGTGACGGCGATGGCCGCGCCGCGGTGAATGCCGATCTTGAGGATGAAGTCGCGCTGCGAGCGATCCCGGTTCAAATCCTCGGCGGCCTCTCGCATCTCGAGCGCCGCTTGGACGGCGTCGATGGGCGTCGGGAA
The DNA here is from genome assembly GCA_035500275.1 of Roseiarcus sp. Classification (GTDB taxonomy): domain Bacteria; phylum Pseudomonadota; class Alphaproteobacteria; order Rhizobiales; family Beijerinckiaceae; genus Roseiarcus. The sequence continues at coordinate 3,742 of DATJXI010000037.1, forward strand.
GGCGGCCATCACCGCATCGCCGATCGTCTTGTTGATGGCGCCGTTGCGTCTCATCGTCACGTCGAGAAGCTTCTCGAAATGGCGCTGCACCTGCACGTAGGCGTTGAGATCGCCGATGCGCTCGTAGAGCGCGGTCGAGCCCTTCAGGTCGGTGAAGAGGATTGTCACGTCGCGGACCGTGATGCCTTCCGCCGCGTGGATGACTTCGGAGCGAAAGTTGTCGCGAAAGGTCTGCGTCATCAAGAGCCGCTTGCCCGACAGGAACGGCTCGAACTTGAGCGGGCCATGATTCAGCGGCGCTCCGGGCGGGAGTTGCATGACGCCGAAGATTGCGGCGCGGTCCGTCTCGCTCTTTACCTCGAACCTCACACGGCCCGGAGCGAGGCGCCCCTCACTCGGCTCGCAGACCCCGAGCCGGATGACGACCGACGCGCTTTGGGCTTCTGCGCTGCGCTCGCCGGCCACATTGATGAGGAAAAACGCGTCGCTCTCCAAGTCGAAGCCGAGTATCATGCCCGGCCCCGCCTCGAAGTCAAACGCCGCAACCTCGCCGGGCCCGATGCGCGCGCCTCCGCGCAGGCTCGACCGCAAGATCTCGATCCACGGCACGCCCTCGTCAGTGAGCCCTTCCGGCGTCACTTTGTAGTGGAAGACGTAATCCTCGACCGACAAGGAATCGGGATCGTGGTAGCGGATGCCGCGCACAGTCGGAGACACCGTGAAGGTCACGGCGATGAAGTCGTCGAGCGTGGGGTCGTAGTCCGCGTGGCAGAGGTTGCAATGGAAATGGTTCTCGACTGCGCGCAGGCTTCGGAAGTTCGCGACCACGTCCGAACACACCGGGCACAAGAGCAGCCAGTCCATCTCGAACAGACCGGCCAGCGTCGCATTGAGAAAGAGGTCGATGGCCTCGGACTCGGCGATGCCGCGCTCGCAGGCGAAGCGGATCGGGTTGATGCGGAAAACCGCTTCCTCCGAGCCGGACCGGATCAGCGTCTCGAGCCGAGATACGACGCGCGGGCTCCAGCTCTTCGCCGCCTCGAGCTTGGCCAGCCGCTCTTCGAGAACGGCCTCCTGGATCATCAGTTTCTCCCGGGTTCCTCAAATCGCATGGCGTTAGCAGCCCTGTCGCCGCTATCATAGCCTCCGCGACCGCGCTTCGCGCGGTCCTCGTCGCCCGCGCTTTGCACGGGGTCAGGATGGGGCCAATCGCGATTTGTCTTGCCTTCCGCCCCCTGCACGGGAAGGCTCTCGGCCAGATGTCGATTCAGACGACCACCTCCGCCTTCGCCACGCCCGTTTCTGGCGCGCGGCCGACGCTGCGCGGCGAGGCGCGCTTCTGGCGCATCTGTCTCGCGCTGTTCGTAGGCGGGCTCGCGACTTTCGCGATGCTTTACTGCGTGCAGCCGATGATGCCGGCCTTCGCGCGCAACTTCGCGCTTTCGCCGGCGGAGGCGAGCCTGTCGCTGTCCGCGGCGACTGGCATACTGGCCGTCGCGATGTTCGGGGCGGGCGCGCTGTCGGACGCTTTCGGCCGCAAGCGCGTCATGACCGCTTCGTTGGCGGCCGCCGCCGGCGCCACTTTCGCAGCCGCCTTCGCGCCGAACTTCCCCGTCCTCGTGGCTTTGCGCGCGCTCACCGGCCTTGCGCTTTCCGGCGTGCCGGCGGTCGCCATGGCCTACCTCGCAGAGGAGATGGACCGCTCGGCGATCGGGCTCGCGATGGGTCTCTATATCGGCGGCAGCACGCTCGGCGGCATGGGCGGGCGCCTCGCCGTCGCGGGCGTCGCCGATGTTTCCGGCTGGCGGGCGGGCGTCGCAGCCATCGGAGCGTTTTCGCTTGCCTGCTCGCTCGCCTTCGCGCTCGCCCTTCCGGTGGAGCGACGGACCGAGCCGAAAGGACAGGGGCCGGCGGTGCTGCCGGCGATCCGGGCGCATCTTGCCGATCCGGGCCTCCGCTATCTCTTCGCGCTCGGCTTCCTGCTCATGGGCGCCTTCGTCACGACCTACAATTATATAGGCTTCCGCCTTGCGGCGCCGCCGTTCTCGCTGAGCCAGGCAGCGATCGGCTTCGTCTTCGTCATCTATCTCGTCGGCGCGCTCACCTCGCCGATCGTGGGCGAACTGGCCGGGCGCTTCGGACGCCGGAAAATCATCGGGCCCGCCATCCTGATGGTTCCGTTAGGCGTGCTCTTGACCCTGCCGCAGAGCCTGTGGCTCACGATCGTCGGGATCGGCTTCGTCACCGCGGGCTTCTTCGCCGGCCACTCCATCGCCTCGAGCTGGATCGGCCTGCGGGCGGAAAAAGCCAAGGCGCAGGCGAGCGCGCTTTATCTGTTCTTCTATTACCTCGGCTCGAGCGTCGCCGGCACGCTCGGCGGCTGGGCCTTCGCACACGCGGGATGGTCCGGCGTCGCCGCCTTTGTCGGCGCGCTGGCGCTGCTTGCGCTCGGGCTGGCGTTCAAGCTCGCGCGCGTGCCCCCGCCCGCCCACCTGCGCTAAGGAAAAGGCGCATGGAATGGCGCGACGAAGGGCTCGTTCTCGGGGTTCGCAGGCACGGCGAACAGTCGGTCATCCTCGAGGCCATGACGCGCGGGCACGGCCGCCATCTCGGGCTCGTCCGCGGCGGCCGCTCGGCTCGCCTCAGCGCCGCGCTGCAGCCGGGCAATACGCTCGGCCTCGTCTGGCGGGCGCGGCTCGACGAGCATCTCGGCGCGTTCGCGATCGAGCCGATGGCGCTGCGGGCGGGTCGCCTCATTGGCAGCGCGCTCGCGTTGGCCGGCGTCAACTACATCGGCGCGCTCGCCCGCCTTCTGCCCGAGCGCGACCCGCACGAGCAGGTCTACGAAGCGCTGACGCTTATCGCCGAAAGCCTCGACGACGCAGCCCTCGCGCCGCCGCTCGTCGCGCGTTTTGAGGCGCAGATTCTCGCCGAATGCGGCTTCCGGCTCGACCTTTCCCGTTGCGCGGCGACCGGCGCGCGCGAGGGTCTCGTCTTTGTGTCGCCGAAGTCGGGCAGGGCGGTCAGCGCCGAAGCCGGCGCGCCCTGGCGCGAACGGCTTCTGCCGCTGCCGCCCTTTCTGCGCGAGGGCGCCGGCCTCGACATCAGGCCGAGCGCGGCGGAGGTGGCCGATGGCTTCCGCATGACCGGGCATTTCCTGGCCCGCGACCTGTTCGCCGGCCGGGGCGCACCGCTGGCGGAGGCGCGGCGGGGGTTCCTGGCGGCAGCGGCGCGGGCGAGCGCCGTTTAGCGGTCGAATCGACGTTTCCTCGTGAAGAGCAGAATCTGTGCTACCCATTTCCTGTCCGCGCGCCTCCCTGTGCGGGCTCGCGAAAGTACGATTGTGGATTGAGAGGAAGGAGTTTGTCGACCAGACACGGAGAGCCCTTTGAGCGAAATGAAGGTGTACAATAGCTCGCGAATTTTGACACTTCTTGGCGCCCAAGCCATTGATCGGAAAGGATCGCCGCCAAAACTGCGCGCCTGCCCTCACGGCGCCGCCGACAGCGGCCTCGCCACCTCTTCGAGCGGCTTGCGCTCGGCCTTCACCGCAAAGCGCGCGGCGACGAAAGCGGCCAGGAACATGAGGACCGCCGCGAACAGGTAGCCGCCGAAAATGCTCTCACGCGAGCCGCTCTCGACGAGCTTGCCGAAGACGTAAGGGGCGGCGACGCCGCCCAAGCCCGTGCCCACTGCGTAGAACACCGCGATGGTGAGCGCCCGGATCTCGATCGGGAAGGTTTCGCTCACCGTCAGATAGGCCGCGCTGGCGGCGGGCGAGGCGACGAAGAAGACGATCATCCAGCCGATCGTCTGGGCGGCGGCCGAGAGGAGGTCGCGCGCGAACAAGGCCCCGACGGCGACCAGCAGGACTCCGGAGAGCGCGTAGGTAAGCGAGATCATGAACCGCCGCCCGAGCGTGTCGAAGAACCGCCCCAGGACCACCGGACCCAGGAAATTGCCGGCGGCGAAGGGCAGGAGATACCAGCCGACGTTGCCCGCCGAGACGTCATAAAAGGTCGTCAGCACAAGCGCATAGGTGAAGAAGATGGCGTTGTAGAAGAAAGCCTGCGAGGCCATCAACGTGAGGCCCACGAAGGTGCGCAGGCGGAAGCGGACAAAGAGCGTGTCGAATGCTTCCTTAAGCGGCGTGTGGGTCCGCGAGTGGAGCCTAATCGCGGCCCTTTGCGGCACGGCGGTGAGCACGACGCCGGCGTCGGTGAACCGCTTCTCGATTCCCGCCACGGCGGCTTCGCCTTCCGCCTCGCGTCCGTGGATCGCAAGCCAGCGCGGGCTTTCGGGTATCCAGAAGCGCATCAGAAAGACGACAACGCCGATCGTCGCGCCCGCCAGGAAGGCGAGCCGCCAGCCGAGTTCGGGATCGAACCACGCGGGGTTCAAGAGCGCCACCGCGACCAGTGCGCCGAGCGCGGCGCCAACCCAGAAGCTGCCGTTGATCATGAGATCAAGGTGGCCGCGGTAGCGGGCGGGGATGAGCTCCTGGATAGTCGAGTTGATCGCCGAATACTCGCCGCCGATCCCGGCGCCGGTGAAGAAGCGGAAGACGAAGAAGGCGAGCGCGCTCCAGGCGGCGCCGGTCAGCGCCGTCGCCATCAGATAGACGCCGACAGTGATGAAGAAGAGCTTCTTCCGCCCGAGCCGGTCGGTGAGCCAGCCGAAGAAGAGCGAGCCGACAACAGCGCCGATGAGATAGGCGCTGCCGGCCAGACCCACCTCAGTGTTGGACATGTGAAGGGCGGGGCTGGTCTTGAGCGCGGCGGCGACCGAGCCGGCGAGCGTGACCTCGAGGCCGTCTAGAATCCAGGTGATCCCGAGCGCGGCGATGACAAGGACGTGGAACCGCCCCCAGGGAAGCCGCTCGAGGCGAGCCGGGATGAGCGTCGAGACGACGCCCGGCTCGTTGGACGGCCCGGTTCCTCCGGCTTTAGCGGACATCAATTCACTTCCTTGTGAAGGGTATCCTGCGCGTCCACTTTAGCCGTTCTGCGTCAAATCACGAGCGCCCGCAAAGAGGGCTGCGAGCAAGGTCGGCGACGGCAAGGTGGCGCATATTGGAACGCCGGTTTCCTATCGGTCATCGCTGTACTAAGGGGGTACATGTCCTGCAGGCTTCGTCTTGTCGCGATCGTCGCCGCCTTGGCGACGATGGCCGCGACAGCCGGCGAAGGCGGCGGCTTGGATCCTGCTGAGCGCGCCCGCGCGACGCTCGAGCGGATGACCGAAGCCGAGAAGCTCGCCCTCGTCCACGGGGGGCTCGCCGCGCGATGGGGGAAGGAGCCGAAGCCGACCGGTGCGATCGGGTCGGCGGGCTTCGTTCCGGGCGTTCCGCGTCTCGGCGTGCCTGCGCTCCAGGAAACTGACGCCGAGCTCGGCGTCGCCAATCCCGGAAATATTCGCCGCGGCGACTTGGCGACCGCCATGCCGTCGAACCTTGCGCTTGCCTCGACGTGGGACCCCGCACTGGCGCGACGACAGGGCGAGGCAGTCGGGTCGGAAGCGCAGGCTCGCGGATTCAATGTTCTGCTCGGCGGCACGGCCAATCTCATTCGCGACCCGCGCGGCGGACGCAACTTCGAATACTTTTCCGAAGACCCGCTCCTTACGGGGATCATGGCCGGCGCGGCCATCGCCGGCGCGCAAAGCCGCCGCGGCCTCATCTCCACAATCAAGCATTTCGCGCTCAACGACCAGGAAACCGACCGGGTCGTGCTCGACGTTCGCATCGACCGGGCGGCGGCGCGCGAA
>DATJXI010000038.1:0-2460 GCA_035500275.1 Roseiarcus sp.
GCGGGGCAAGCCCGTCTCCATCAATTGCGCGCAATTGCGCGCGCGCCGGCGAGCCGGTCGGCCTCGCCGAGGACGCCGCCGGCTGGACGGTCAGCTTCGGTCCCGTCGCGCTCGGCGTCATCGTCGATGGCGGCGACCGCTCGCGCAAACCCAAACCTGCCGGCCGTGGACTTTGCGGACAACACTGCGCGTCGCCCACATCCACAGCCTCCCCAGCAGCAACGACAGGCCGGAACGGAACGAGAATCGTGTCACCCACGTCGTCGGTCAGATTCTGTTACCTATGTTCCCGGTTGCTCACGCCGAAGGCGCGGTGGAGGGGGCGCGTCGCGCCAGCGCGGGCGTGCGAGCCTCTATGGGCGCGTCCGCCGGCCGGCGCCTTTTGAAAAACACGGCGAGAAGCCAGGCGTCGATGAGGACGGCGGCCGCCATGACCGCGTAGGCCCAAGGGGCGTCGGCGAGCTTGAGCTCGGTCAAGACCCGCGACAGGCCGAAGCCGACGACCCACGCGTCGAAGCTCATGCAGATGCGGCGGAAGGTCTCGGCGTCGAGGCGGCGGATGAAATAGGCGCCGAGCGGGATGCCGACCAGCACGCTGGGGATGATCGCGAGCAGCGTGCCCCGGCTCTCGGCCGTGAAGAGGCCGAGATGATAGTAAGCGATCGCGGTGAGCGAGGATTCCGCGACGCGGATGATGCTCAAGCCGGCGCGGAAGTCCGTCTTCACAAGACCCTGGTTGTTGAACAGGATCGCCATCGGCGGGCCGGACACCGTCGTCACCGAATAGAGGAAGCCGAGCCCCAGGCCAAAGGGAAGGCCGAAGAGCCGCTCCCGACTGATCGGCCTGCGCAGGCCTGAGGCCTGGATGAGGATGAGCGGCAAAAGCGCGGCGTAGGTGAAGAATTTGATCCAGCCCGGATTGAGCGAGGCCAAAAAGAAGCTGCCGACCGCGATGCCCGGCAGAAGTCCAATAAGAATGGGAAGGACGCGCCTCCAGACGTTGCTCACGCCCGCTCGGTTGATGAACAGCACGTAGAGATTGATGAACACCTCGACTACGACGAGCGCCGGGTTGAGGACCCGGTTCGTGGTGAAGACGAGCGCGACCGGGACGGTGAGCGAGGAGAAGCCATAGCCGAGCGCGCCGTTGACGAAGGCGGCGACCAGCGTGATGCCGGCGAGAACGATGACGGCCGTATCGGGGAAGGACATCTCGGCCTCCGGATGCAAGAGCGGCCAAAGCCACGAACGCGACGGAAACGAAACGCTCGACGTCCGGTCCGGCTCGGTATATTAGTCTATAAGTTTTGTCAACTAAGATCCATCCTCGGCGGGCTTGGCGAACGCGCTGGACTTTGCCCGTCCGCCGGTTTCATGTCCGAGCGAGCGGGGCGGGGGCATCAAGCGACAAACGTGCTGACCAAAAAAGGCAAATACGGCCTCAAGGCGATGGTGCATCTGGCCGGCCTCGAGCCGGGCGCGTTCGCCCAGGCCGCCGACATCGCCGAGAGGAATTCCATCTCGAAGAAATTTCTTGACCACATCCTGGCCGAGCTGCGCGTCGCCGGCTTCGTCTCCGCCAAGAAGGGCAAGGGCGGCGGCTACGCGCTCGCCGAGCCCGCCCATGCGATTTCGGTCGGGGCGATCGTCCGCGCCCTCGACGGGCCGCTCGCGCCCATCCCGTGCGCCTCGGTCACCGCCTACCGCCCCTGCACGGATTGCGGCGACCTCAAGAGCTGCCCGGTCCGGCTCATCATGGTGGAGGCGCGCAACGCCATCGCGGACGTCCTCGACCGCCGGACGCTGGCGGAATTGCGGGCGATGACCGAGCCGGCGGAAACGTTGGCCATGTATCACATCTGAGGCCGGCGCCGCGCCTCTCGCTTTTGGCGCGTCTTCCTGCGATAACCTCGGTCCGGCTTTGGGGGAGGATTGAACAAGGCGAAGCTCGGCGCGGCGCCCGCCGCAGAACGACTGCGCCTTTTAAGGCCGACGCGCTGGCTGAGACGCCGCCGATGAGCCCGTAAGGCTGACCAGGGCGGCGCCCGCGGAGCAAAGCCTTCTTCAAAGGTTCATGCGCCAGGCGCCATTCTGTCGCGTTTCGCCCCTGGGCGGCGGCGAGGAAGAGGAGAGGGACGAAATGCAGCTCGGCATGGTCGGCTTGGGGCGCATGGGCGCGAACATGACCGAGCGGTTGATGAAGGCGGGCCATGACCTCGTCGTCTACGACGCCCACCCGACCGCCGTGAAGGCGCTCGTCGCGGTCGGCGCCAAGGGCGCGGACAGCCTCAAGGATCTCGCAGCGAAGCTCGCCAAGCCACGCGCCGTCTGGCTTATGCTGCCGGCGGCCGTGGTGGACAAGGTGCTGGCCGAGGCGGCGCCGCTGCTCGAAGCGGGCGACGTCCTCATCGACGGCGGCAATTCCTACTACCACGACGACATAAGGCGGGCCGCCGAGCT
>DATJXI010000039.1:0-15039 GCA_035500275.1 Roseiarcus sp.
GTTCGCGGGCATGACAATGTTGGCCGTCGCCGGTCCGGTTCGACCGAGGCGCCGCCCGTTCGAACCAATGAGGAGACCGCTGCGATGACTGCGCTTCGCCTCGGCGTCAACGTCGACCATGTCGCGACCGTGCGCAACGCGCGCGGCGGGGCGCTGCCCGATCCGGTGCGCGCGGCCCTCATCGCCATCGAGGCCGGCGCCGACGGCGTCACGGCCCACTTGCGTGAGGACCGGCGCCACATCCAGGACGCGGACATGCGCCGCCTCAAGGAGACGATCTCGAAGCCGCTCAATTTCGAGATGGCCGCGACGGAGGCGATGCTCGACATCGCCTTGCGCATTCGCCCGCGCGCCGCCTGCCTCGTGCCCGAGAAGCGCACCGAGCGGACGACCGAGGGCGGCCTCGACGTCGTCAACGGATTTCGGGCCCTGAAACCCTTTGTCGCCGAGCTTGGCCGGGCGGGAATTCGCGTCTCGATGTTCGTCGAACCTGCGCCGGAAGCGCTGAAGGCCAGCGCCGACCTCGGCGCGCCGGTCGTCGAATTGCACACCGGCGCCTGGTGCGACGCGATTGCGCGCGGCGACCGCGAGCGGGCGGACTACGAATTCGGCCGCCTCCGGGTTGCGGCGGCGCAAACCGTTGCGCTGGGGCTCGAATGCCACGCCGGCCACGGCCTCGATTATGGCTCCGCCCGCGCCATTTCCGCCCTGCCTGAGGTGGTCGAACTCAACATCGGACATTTTCTCGTCGGCGAGGCCATTTTCGTCGGGTTGGCCGAGAGCGTGCGCACGATGCGGGCTGCGATGGACGAGGGGCGGTCCGTCGTGGAAGGCCGGCGATGATCGTCGGCGTCGGCAGCGATCTTTGCGACATCCGAAGGATCGAGCAGACGCTCGAGCGATACGGCGACCGGTTCGTCGCCCGATGTTTCACCGAGATCGAGCAGCGCCGGTCGGAGGGCAGGGCAGGGCGCGCCGCCTCCTACGCCAAGCGCTTCGCGGCCAAGGAGGCCTGCGCCAAGGCGCTCGGGACGGGCTTCAAGCGCGGCGTTTTTTGGCGCGACATGGGGGTCGTCAATCTTCCCTCCGGCCAGCCGACCATGAAGCTGACCGGCGGCGCCGCGGAGCGGTTGAAGGCGATCCTGCCTCCGGACGCCGAGGCCTTCATTCACGTGACGCTCACTGACGAGCACCCGATCGCGCAGGCCTTCGTCGTCATCGAGGCGCGGCCGCTCTCCCGCCGCGCGGGTAGCTCGACCTGACGCCGCTGAGGAAGCTCCGCCCCGAAACGCTGGTTGGCGGGCCGTGCGAACGACCGGCGAGGCCCAAAAACGTCGCATCGCCCACAAGTTAAGACATTGTTAAAATGACAGGAACGCCGGAAGCGCCGCCGTCCCCGCGGTTTTCGTGACCTTTATGCAACATCGACCCAGGAAAGGCGTTTTGAAGGCAAATTCTGGACGAATATCAGTTGAGCCTGCCGGAGATGTGGGTATTTTGTGGGGCGTGAACGGGACATTCCCGGTCGCGGACGGGTTGAGGCGAAGCGCCGACATCCGGGGTAAATCGGGAAGAGGGGGCTGATCGCCTCAGGTTGCGGGGTTCGCGAAGCGGGTCCGGAAGCCGAAGCGTGAAGAAAACCAACGCCCATAACGTCAACTGGAGGTCAAAAAAATGACGCTCATCAAGAGCCTCCTGCTCGGATCGGCGGCTGGCATTGTCGCCGTGGCGGGCGCGCAGGCAGCCGACTTGCCGACCCACAAGGCGGCGCCCGTGGCTGAATATGTGAGAATCTGCAACGTCGGCGGCATCACCGGCTGGATCATGCCCGGATCCGACACCTGCGTGAAGATATCCGGCTACATCACGGCCCAGTTCGAGGGCGGCAACCTGTCGAACCAGTATAACTGGGGCGGATCGATCCTTTCCGCATTCGCCGCGGCAGTCGACCCGTATGCGGTTGGTCGCGCGGACCAACGCATCCTGGTCGAGGGCGGCGACCATGCGGCGCCGATCTACTACGGGCTTCCGGGGTATTACGTCGGCGGGAATATCGTAACGGCCGGAACGCCGGGCGCGGTGTATCACGCACTAGGCGATCCCGTTATCTTTCCGGGGCTTCCGGCAACGCCCGCGAACCAAGCCATCCTCCCGAACCAGCGAAATGCGATCTTCAACCGTGACGCGATCGGCTGGTCGTCGCGCGCCAACCTCGCCTTCGACTTCGCCTCCAACACTCCCTGGGGCCCGCTCATCGGCCACATGGACTTCAATGGCGACACCGGCAACGGGTTCGACCACATTGGCGGAGACGTATACGTCAACCAGGCCTACGTGACCTGGGCCGGCATCACCGCCGGTAAGGCGCAGTCGTTCTTCTCGTTCGTCGGCGGCGGCGACAACTGGGCGAACTTCGCCTCCCCTGATCGCAAGGGCTACAACGAGCCAATCCTGATGGCCTACACCGCCGCGTTTGGCGGCGGCTTCACGGCGACGCTGTCGGCGGAAAGCCAGGGCGCCGTCGGCGGCTCGGGCGGCGGCACCAACATGACCGGCGCGGCAGGCTCGAACCCCGGCTCGATCACCTTCGGCGGCCAGCGCTGGCCCGACGTCGTCGGCGCGCTGCACGTCAAGCAGGGATGGGGCGAGGCGCAGGTCTCGGGCGTGATCCACAACGTCAACGTCAGGGATTACAACTACTACGGGTCTTTCGGGTGCGGCACCCTCTATTACGCGGAGTGTAACGCGAAGGAAGGCAAGGTTGGCTGGGGCATCGACGCCGGCGTGAAGTTCAACCTGCAAGGGTGGGGCTTTTTCTACCCAGGCGACATCTTCCTCGTCACCGGCGCCTACACCCAGAACGCGGTGTGGTACTCGGGTATTCCAGGCATGATGTGGGGTGAGAACGGCCAGGTCAACGGCAACGGACAGCCAATGTACCTCGCCGACGCGTTCTACAACCCGATCACCAACCAGTGGTCGAACCCGCGGGCGTGGTCGGTCTCCGCCTTGCTCGAGCACCACTTCACGCCGCAGTTCTATGTGGACCTCGAAGGCTCGGTCGGCCAGCTCAACTGGAACAACATGGGCGGCGGCTGCACCCTCTACGGCTTCGGCTGCGGCCTGGGCCAGTTCGGCTCCGGCGCCCTGTCGAAGAAGGCGACGACATGGCTCGTCGGCGCGGACCTCGGCTGGAACCCGGTTACGAACCTCAACTTCGACCTGGAGCTTATGTACCAGGGCACGACCCAGGACAAGCCGAGCGGCTTCATTGGGACCGTCTACAACAGCGGCGCGTACGTTCCGGACTCCTGGAAAGGCAACTCGAACGGCTTCGCCGGCCGATTCCGCATCACCCGTTACTTCTGATCGCCTCCCGATCAGACGAAAGCGGCCCCCGGAGCGAAAGCTCCGGGGTTTTTTTGTTGCGAGCGGAGATTTCTGGGTGAAAGGTCGCACCATCCGCCGGCGCGCCGCCTTCTGGAAATGCGCTGCGCCCGCCCCAAATGACGCTTAAGCGTCTTCGCCTCGGCTTCCGTCATAGCTCCGGCGCCCTGATTTTGCGCTTGCGAAGGCGCGAGCGGGGGCCGATGATCGTCACTGGCTTGAGCGCGCTGGAGCGCTCGCTGCGGCGTTTTCGCGCCTTTGCAATAAAGCCGAAACGCCATCACCTTTACGAGAGGCGGGACGGCGGCTCCGTCGGCGGGAGACGAATGAGACGATGCTGCAATGATGCGGCAATACGAGCTTGTCGAGCGGGTCCGCCGCTACAATCCGAACGCGGACGAGGACCTGCTCAACCGGGCCTATGTCTTCGCTATGAAGGCGCACGGCAGCCAGAAGCGCGCCTCGGGCGACCCGTATTTCTCGCACCCGCTTGAGGTCGCCGCGATCCTCACCGACCTTAAGGTGGACAACGCGACCATCGTCGCGGCTATGCTGCATGACACGATCGAGGACACCGCGGTTACGCGCGAGGACGTCAACAAGGCGTTCGGCGAGGAGATCGGCGGCCTCGTAGACGGCCTCACCAAGCTCGGCAAGCTCGACTTCGTCACCAAGCACGCGCAGCAGGCCGAGAACTTCCGCAAGCTCCTGCTCGCCATCGCGGACGACGCGCGCGTGCTGCTCGTCAAGCTCGCCGACCGCCTGCACAACATGCGCACGCTCGACTTTATGCCGGAATCGAAGCGCGCGCGGATCGCCCAGGACACGCTCGACATCTACGCTCCGCTCGCGGGGCGCATGGGCATGCAGAGCATGCGCAGCGAGCTCGAGGATCTCGCGTTCCGCTGCCTCATGCCGGACGCCTACGCGCTCATCGTCTCGCGCCTCGAATCGCTGAAGGCGAATAACGGCGCGATCATCGCCCGCATCGCCTCGGAACTGAGAGACCAGTTCGCCCGGCGCGGCATCAAAGTCGAGGTGCAGGGGCGGCAGAAGCAGCCCTATTCGATCTGGAAGAAGATGGAGCGGCGCTCGATCGCCTTCGAGCAGCTCTCCGACATCTACGGGTTCCGCATCCTGGTGGACACGGTCGCCGACTGCTATGCCGCCGTCGGCGTCGCCCATACAACATGGCCGAGCGTCCCCGGCCGCTTCAAGGACTATATCTCGACGCCGAAACAGAACGACTATCGCTCGATCCACACGACCGTCATCGGCCCGGGCAGCCAGCGCGTCGAACTGCAGATCCGCACCCACGAGATGCACGAGGTCGCCGAATACGGCATCGCCGCGCACGCCATCTACAAGGACGGCCGCACGGACGCGGAGGCGCCGGCGGTCAGCGAGACGCGCGCCTATCGGGGCTTGAGGCAGACCATCGAGGCGCTGGCGAGCGACGATTCGGAGAAGTTCGTCGAGCACACCAAGCTCGAACTCTTCCACGACCAGGTGTTCTGCTTCACGCCCAAGGGTCGGCTCATCGCGCTGCCGCGCGGCGCGACCGCCATCGACTTCGCCTATGCGGTGCATACCGACATCGGAAATTCGGCCGTCGGCGCGAAGATCAACGGCCGCATCGCCCCGCTCATCTCGGTGCTGCAGAACGGCGACGAAGTGCTCATCATCCGCTCGGAGCGCCATGCGCCACCCGCCGCCTGGGACGGCGTCGTCGTGACGGGGAGGGCGCGGGCCGCCATCCGCCGCGCGACGCGCGAGGCGGCCAAGTCGCAATTCGGCGGGCTCGGGCGGCAGATCGTCGAGCGGGCGTTCGAGCGCGCCGGCAAGAAGTTCTCGGACTCCAAGCTCAAGGCCGCGCTGCCGCGCCTCGCGCGCGCCTCGATCGATGACGTGTTCATCGGCGTCGGGCGGGGCGAAATCTTTTCGGCCGACGTCGTCCGCGCCGTCCACCCCGACTTCAAGGAGGAACGCAAATCGGGGCCCGCCGTGCCGCAGAACGAAAGCGGCTGGTTCGGCCTGCCGAAGGCGGCCGACCTCGTCTTCCGCGTGCCGGGCAATTCCGACCCCGCCTCAGTGCTTCCCGTCCGCGGCATCGACCTCGAGACGGCGGTGCGCTTCGCGCCGAACGGCGGCGCCGTGCCCGGCGAGCGCATCGTGGGCATTCGCGGCGAGGAGGGCATCACCATCTATCCGATCCACTCGCCGGCGCTCGCGGCCTATAACGACCACCCCGAACTCTGGCTCGACGTGCGCTGGGACCCCGAGAACGCGCAGAAGGCGCTCTACTCGACCCAGATCGTGGTCACGATGCTGAACGAGCCGGGTGCGCTCGGCGCCATCGCCACGACCATCGGCGAAAATGGGGCGAACATCGACGCGATCTCGTCCTCGGCGAGAGGCGCCGACTTCCGCGAAATGCGGATCGACGTGCAGGTGCGCGACATCCAGCATCTCAACGCGGTCCTGTCCGAATTGCGCAGCAAGGCCGTGGTGCACAAGGTCGAGCGGCTGAGCGGATGAGCGCGATGCCGCTCTACTTCGCTTACGGCTCCAACATGAGCGCCGACGGCATGGCCCGGCGCTGTCCGAAATCGAAGGCGCTTGGGCCCGCACGCCTCGAACGCCATCGCGTCGCGGTCATGCGCGAGGGCTGGCTGACCGCCGTGCGCGACCCGCGCGCGACCGTGCATGGAATCCTCTGGGACCTCGCGCTCGCCGACGTGCGGGCGCTCGACCGCTATGAGGGCGTGCCGCAGGGGTTCTACGCGAAGTCCGTCCAGCCGGTCCTGACGGCAAGGGGGCCGAGGCGGGCGCTCGTTTATTTCGGCGCCAACGCCGGGCCGGGAACCGCGCGCCCCGACTATATCGCCGACATTCTCGCGGCGGCGCGCGCATGGGCTCTGCCGCCGGCGGCGATCGCCGCGCTCGAGGCCCTTTCCAAATCCGCTGCGAAGCCGGGCGGCGAGCAGGCGTAAGCCACCGCGGACGTCTCGAAAGGGCGGAGAGTGAGCCCACAGGGGTCGCCTCGGGAAGGACCGGTGTCTGGGGCCAAAGCTGCCAATCCATTGCGAGCGCAAAAGAGGCTGCCGCCCTAAGCGGGACTCTTGCCATCCGCTCCGAACGGGAGCGATGGCGGTAAAGGCGCTTTCTTCAAGGAATTCAGTGCCTCTACCGCCATCCGCCATCTCGGCTGGCCCGACTCGCTTGCCGGGGTTGCTTCAGTATGATAACTATGTGCCGTGATGGAGCCGCGTGACCCGACCCTCGATGTGCTTCTCGACCTCGACGGGCAGGTTCTCGTGGTGGACCCGGAGGGCGGCCATTGGGTCCGGTTCGTGGTCACGCGTGTGTCGGTGTCGCCGGAGAAGCCGCATGTCATCGACTACTCGCTCACGCTGCACGGGCCGGAGGGTGAGCGGCTGGTCGGCTTCGACAACGCTCATCCTGTCGGACGCCGGAAGCGCGGCGCCCCGCAGGACCATCGCCACCGGCTGCGGAGCATCCGGCCCTACGAGTACCGGGACGCGGCGACGTTGCTCGCCGACTTCCGGACGATGGTGGACGCGGTGCTGCGGGAGAGAGGAATGATCCCATGACCACCTTGAAGGTCGGCATCGCCAGCTACGAGGAAATGAAGGCGCGGACCATGGCCGTGGCGCGCGGCGAGCGTCGCGTGGCGGCCGACGAGCCAAAGGTCTGGTTCACTTCGACCGAGTCGTTTGCCAAGGTCCTGTCGGCCGGCAACCGCGAGCTGTTGCGTGTCATCGCGGAGAAGGCGCCCGGCTCGCTCGATGAGCTGGCGCGCATCACCGGCAAGGCGAAGTCGAACCTGTCGCGCACGCTGCGGACGATGGAAGGCTACGGCCTCGTCCGCCTCGAACGCGGCGAGCGGGGCCGGATCACGCCAAGGGTCGTGCACGATCGCGTCGAGCTGGACCTGCCGCTCACGCTGTCGCGCAAGGCAAGCTGAGCCATGACCGCTTTGGCGCGAGCAGGCCGGACCGTCGCCATCCCGTCAAGGCTGGCGCGTTCCGCGCCACCGCTTCGCGGCTGCGGCCTTGACCGGCTGTCGCCGGCCCGGCGAGGGCTTGCCAAGCGATCAAGGTTTGAAATGAGTGCAGGCACTCCCTTCATCACGGTTTTGCTGGGAAGGAGAAGAGTGTTGTGGGATAAAGATCGGTCGTTCGCCCGGAGGCCATGTCGCGCGAGACTTGGGTCGGTGTCTCGGACAGGAGGAGAGCGCCATGTCACCGTGCGCTGCTCGCGCTGCTCCGGTCATAAAAAGAGCAATCGAGCGGACCAAAGCCCAAGCTCGTCTGCATGTGAGGAGGCCCATTCGACCGATTTGGGCCTTCCGTCACCGGCAACGGAGGTCGTACCCATGAAGATCGTCGTCATTGGCGGCACCGGCCTGATCGGCTCGAAGACCGTCGCCATTTTGCGCCAGCGCGGCCACGAGGTCGTCGCCGCCTCGCCAAAAACCGGCGTCAACACCATCACCGGCGAGGGCCTCAAACAGGCTTTGGCTGGCGCGCAGGTCGTGATCGACCTCGCCAATTCGCCCTCATTCGAAGACAAGGCGGTGCTCGAATTCTTCGAGGCTTCGGAGCGTCACCTTCTTCCGGCGGAGGCGGAAGCCGGCGTCCGGCATCATGTCGCACTGTCGATCGTGGCGATCGACCGCACCGACAATGGCTATTTCCGCGCCAAGGTCGCGCAAGAGAAACTGATCCAAGCCGCCGGCGTCCCCTACACCATTGTCCGCGCGACCCAATTCATGGAATTTCTCCGCGGCATTGCCGATTCAAGCGCCATGGCGACACAGTCACGATTCCGCCCGTCCTGTTCCAACCGATCGCGGCCGATGACGTCGCTGCTTTCGTCGCCGAAGCAGCGCTCGCGGCGCCGCAAAACGGCATCATCGAAATCGCCGGCCCGGAACGAGCTCCATTCAACGAAATCGTCGCCCGCTATCTAAGATCGGTCGGCGACCCGCGGAAAGTCGTGAGCGACCCTGCGGCCCCGTACTGGGGCGGCCGGGTCGAGGATCGCTCGCTCGTGCCGCTCAGCGAGGCGCGCCTCGGCCGCATCGGCCTCGACGAATGGCTGCGCCGCTCGCAGCGGCGGCGTGATCCCGAATCCGCCAACCGAAGGAGCGCGCCATGAAACGCATCCTGTGTTCGCTGCTTGTCGCCGCCGCGCCCTGCGGGGGAGCTCTCGCGCAGACCGCGCCGCAGCCAGTTGTCGTCCCCGTCATGCAGAAGGATCTCTCTGACATGCCCGGAAAGGAGATGCTGATGCTCACCGTGGAGTACCCGCCCGGAGCTGTGGAGCACATCCATCGGCACGATGCCTATGCCTTCGTCTATGTGCTAGAAGGGATGATCATCGAGCAGGTCAGGGGCGGCGAGGAAGTCACCCTGTCGCCAGGACAGACCTTCTACGAAAGCCCTAACGATGTGCACACGGTCGGGCGCAACGCGAGCACGACGAAGCCGGCAAAGTTCGTCGTGGTCATGGTGAAGAAGAAGGGCGTCGACGCCGTGTTGCCGGCCGAGTAATTCTGCTCGAACCGTGGCGTTCCGGCCCCAGAAGGTCTGGACCAACTTCCGCCTGACCTGTCATCGCGAGTTCGAGATTGGCTGTATAATCAAAGCTGTGCGAAACCCGCGTCGGAGTTTCGGACAAGGAGGAGAGCGCCATGTCAAACCATTTCACTGGACTGAGTCTCGGCCCGCCGCTCGGCGATCAGCGACTCGACCTCTGCGACCTTTATGCGTTCCAATCGCCGATCGACGGAAACAGGACCGTCATAATCCTCAATGCAAACCCCAATGCAGACGCGCTCCATCCCGACGCGATCTACCGCGTCAACATCGACACCGACGGCGACTACCTCACCGACATTGCGTTCTCCTACACGTTCTCGAAGCCTGAAAACGGCCGGCAGACATTCAGCGTGCATATGGCGAAAGGCTCCGACTCGCGCTCCGTCGAAGCGAACGGGACGAAGGTTGTGTCCGACGCGGAGTGCTCCTTCGGACCGACGCCGAACATCGTCCGCTCCGGTCCCTTTGCTTTCTTCGCCGGCAGCCGCAGCGACGCGTTCTTTTTCGACTTCGACGGAATCAAGAACCTGTTTGACATCAGGGGCAAGCGGAACTTCACCGAACCGCACCTCGGCGGCAAGTCGCCATGGACGGGCGTCGACTCGAACACGATGGCCAACGTATTTTCGACTGCGGTCGAGCTGCCGACGAGCGAACTCAATCCCAGGCCCGAGATCCATGTGTGGGGGCGGTGCAGCCTGAGGCGCGACGGCAAGCTCCTTCATGTCGATCGCGCTGGCCACCCGAGCGTCGCCAGCTTCTTCAACACCGACGACACCAAGGAGGAATATAACGCCAGCGAGCCGGTCAACGACCGCAACCGATGGCTCGAACAGTTCATTCATCTCATGGGGCACACCGGCAACTATACCCGCGAGGAGGCAATCGCCGCGATCGACGAGGAGCGGACGTTGCCCGACGTGCTGAGCTTCGACCCGTCGAAACCCGCAACCTATCCCAACGGCCGGGTGTTCACCGACGACGTTATCAACTACCGCCTTGCGTTCCTGACCAAGAACGAATGTCCGCCGTCGGGTCTCAAGCCCCACACCGATACCTTGAAAGAGTTCCCATACCTCGGCACGCCGCACTCGCAGAACGGCGGGGCCTGAACGGGCACCGACTGAGAGAAGACCCCCGCGTAGAGTTTGCGGATGAGTTTGCATCGGTCCACCCGGGTCGAACTGACCCGGTCGCACCTTGTTTCGGGGACGACCGCTGCTGGCGCAACCTACGCCTTCAGCCAAGTCCGCTTTCTCGCGCTTTCCGCCCGTTCATAGGGCCGATCTTGAAGGCCCGTTCAGGGTCGATTCGGGCCGTCTTAACTGGCGGAACCGGGCCACCGTCCAGGCTAGATTCCAACCGATCGACCCGGCCCCGCGCACGTTCGACTTCCGGTCGAGCCCGCAGGCCGGTAGGCGCGCAGCATGTCGAAAAGGAAGAATCGAAATTTTCTTGATTTTTTGAAAATACCGCACTATACCTTCTTTTTTTCGGAGGGAACGAGGTGCGGCCATTCAACAAAAGATGGCTGCGCAATTCCGTTTGGCGACGGGCGTGGGCGGGAGGCGCGGGCGGAGGGTCCCCAAGATGGGGCTCAAGCGGCGGGCGGAGGCGAAGGTATTTTTTTGCCCGAACCCGCGCGTAACCAACTGAAAAGGCTCAAAACCGGCGCAAGTTTTCCGCTTTTTTTCGCGTCTTTTCCGCTCTTTCGAAGGCGACAAAATGCGAAAATACGCGGCTTTTTGCGCCGCGCGTCAGACCTTCTCCCGCGGACGGTCTAATTCGTCGCCGCGCGCGACGGCGCTTCGCCTTTCGTCCCGCCCAGGCTCAGCCAGACATTCGGATCGTCCTGCGCCTGGCGCTTGTAGAACTGATAGCCGGTGGCGTTCCAAGGACGGATGTCGTCGGAAAGGTTGTCGAGCACGAAGTCGCCGCGGTCGGTCTTGACGGTGAGGACCGCGTGGCCGTCGCCGTTGACGTCGCGCACGATCGTCATGAGCAGCGCCTGGCGCGGAAAGCCGCGCTCGATGAGGAGCTTGCGCTTGAACAAAGCATAGACCTTGCAGTCGCCCTTGCCGTCCACCGGATAGTCCCAGTGGTCGAGGGTGGTGCCCCAGTGGTCGAGGTTGCTCATGGGCTCGATCGTCGTGTTGGCGAAGGCGTTCACCTCGTTGAGGGCCTTCCAGACCGGCTTGGTCAGGCGCACGTCGACGGGCGCGAGCTTGCCGAGCGCACATTCCTCCGGATGCCGGTTGCAGAAATCGACCCAGCCGTATGGGATCGCGGTCTCGTTTCCGACCGGGGCCCAGGAGGCGCGCGGCAGCGCCTGTTCGGACGCTTCGACAAAGCCGTTGCCGACGAGCCCCAAAGCCATCGCCGCCGCGAGAATGGAGATCCGACCCAGCATGCCGCCCGCCTCGTTTTCGATGGCGGCAGGATCGCCTCCTTCCCCTTGGCGAGGGCGAAACGAAATCTGTCAAATTTTATCCGTCAGGCTTTCGCCTCGGAGGCAAAAATTTCTTAATCTTGAGAATAGGTTGCTTTACTTTCGCTTAACCTTACTTCTTTGCGGAACGGAACGTCGGCCGAGCGGGCGCTTCCGCCCGAGACCATGAGCGGGAGGTCCCTCCTGGCGGCGCCGCCACAAGCGGCTGGCGAAGCGCTCAGCCGGCCGCGCGAATATTGCGAAGGAAACAAGGCCTTTCGGTTCGACGACGGATCCGCCGCTACGCCGCGCCCTCGACCGCCCGCGTCCGCTCGGCCCGCTTGCGGTCGTTCGGATCGAGGAGCTTCTTGCGCAGCCGAATCGACTTCGGCGTCACCTCGACAAGCTCGTCGTCGGCGATGTAGGCGAGCGCCTTTTCAAGCGTCATCTGGATCGGCGGGGTCAAGCGGACCGCCTCGTCCTTCGAGTGCGTGCGGATGTTGGTGAGCTTCTTGCCCTTGAGCACATTGACTTCGAGGTCGTTGTCGCGCGTGTGCTGGCCGACGATCATGCCCTGGTAAACCTTGGCGCCCGGCTCGATCATCATCGGGCCGCGGTCCTCGAGGTTCCACATCGCGTAAGCCACGGTCTCGCCCGCATCGTTGGAGATGAGGACGCCGTTCCGCCGACCGGGAATGTCTCCCTTCCAGTGCCCCCAGTTGTGGAAGAGCCGGTTCATCACCGCCGTCCCGCGCGTGTCGGTCAAGAGTTCGCCGAGGTAGCCGATGAGGCCCCGCGTCGGCGCGAGGAAGACAAGCCGCAAGCGCCCGCCGCCCGAGGGCCGCATCTCGACCATCTCGCCTTTGCGCTCGCTCATCTTCTGAACGACGACGCCCGAATGCTCGTCGTCGACGTCGATGACGACTTCCTCGATCGGCTCCAGCGCCTCGCCGGCCTCGTTCTTGCGGAAGAGCACTTTCGGCCGCGACACGCCGAGTTCGAATCCTTCCCGCCGCATCGTCTCGATGAGGATGGCGAGCTGCAGTTCGCCACGCCCCGAGACGATGTAGGAGTCCGAGTTCGGCGCGGGTTCGACCCGCAGGGCGACGTTGCCCTCCGCCTCCTTGTGAAGCCGGTCGCGGATGACGCGGCTCGTCACCTTGTCGCCCTCGGTTCCCGCCAGCGGGCTGTCGTTGACGGAAAAGGTCATCGAGAGCGTCGGCGGGTCGATGGCTTGTGCGTGCAGCGGCTCGACCTCCTCCGGGCTGCAGAGGGTGTCGGCGACGTTGAACTTCTCGAGCCCCGCGATGGCGACGATGTCGCCCGCGCCCGCCTCGTCGATGGGCGCCCGGTCGATGCCGCGGAAGGCGAGGATCTTCGACACGCGGCCGGTCTCGACAAGGTCGCCGTCGCGGTCGAGCACCTTGGCGGGCACATTGGTCCTGATCGAGCCCGAGAAGACGCGCCCCGTAATGATGCGCCCGAGATAGGGGTTGGCCTCGAGCAGCGTGCCGAGCATGCGAAAGCCGCCGGCGCCGACCCTGGGCGGCTCGACGTGCTTCAAGACCAGCTCAAAAAGCGGCGCCATGTTCTCCTTGGGGCCGTCCGGCGAGGCGGCCATCCAGCCCTGCTTGGCCGAGCCGTAGATGATGGGAAAGTCGAGTTGCTCGTCGGTCGCGTCGAGCGCCGCGAAGAGGTCGAACACCTCGTTGACGACCTCGCTCGGCCGAGCGTCCGGCTTGTCGACCTTGTTCACACAGACGATGGGTTTGAGGCCGATCTTCAGCGCCTTGCCGACGACGAACTTCGTTTGCGGCATCGGGCCTTCGGCGGCGTCAACGAGCACGATCGCCCCGTCCACCATCGAGAGGATGCGCTCGACCTCGCCGCCGAAGTCGGCGTGGCCGGGCGTGTCCACGATGTTGATGCGCACGTCCTTCCAGACAACCGAGGTCGCCTTGGCGAGAATGGTGATGCCGCGCTCGCGCTCGAGGTCGTTCGAATCCATCACCCGCTCGGCCACCCGCTGGTTGTCGCGGAAGGCGCCGGATTGCTGGAGGAGCCGGTCGACGAGAGTCGTCTTCCCGTGGTCGACGTGGGCGATGATGGCGACGTTGCGGAGCTTCATGGAGAACGGACTGGCCAGGGCAGGGACGGGCGCGTTGTGCGGCGCAATAGACGACATGAGGCGCGAGGGGAAGGGTCGGCGGCTCCGCGGCGATAGGAGAATCCGAGAGCACCCCCGCCTTCGGGGCGCTTTTGGTCCCGATCGTTTGCTATCCAAGAGGATAGGCGTCAAAAACTGTCAAAAAGTATAGTAGTTGGGACTTGATCCGACGGACGGCGTCCGCAGATGGATCGGTTCCGCCTGTTTTTCGTGGTCAAGCGGCGATCAATTTCTCCTTGGCCAGCAGCTTGGCATCAAGGAACGTCTGCATCGGCGTTTTGCCGAAGCGCCATCTGCTTTGGTGGGGCCGCTCCTCTTCCGAGCGGCATTTAACAAATCGCTATAGGGCAATTTTTGCCCACAGATCTCGCCCCTTGGCATGTGTCTTGCCCTCTCCCAGTGAGAAGCGCCTCTAGGGCAGCAATGCGCCGCTGTATATTGGTGTTTAATAAAAACACCTCCCTTGGGCGTATGCTTGTTTTTGACAAGCAGTATCGGATATTCCGTTGCAAAGTTCTTCACATCTTGGAAAAACCTCGTCATCAACCTTGCATAAGAAGAGTGTTCTCATCTCTTGAGAGCACGTAAAGTGGCAGGCCATCTTTAACGCCTTTCTCATGAGATTGAAACGGTTTAGTTGACAATTTCTAATCTGCATCCAAAGAGCATAACCTGTGGCTCCAACAGTGGGCCGAACAGGACACATTATAGAGGTCGCCATTGTCCACATTGCTTCAGCCGCACTGTCATCGCAGGCAATTGCGCTGCTAGCCTTGAGAAGGATTGTGGCGATTCCAACCAGATATATCTTTTTCAATTTACTCTCTTTACTTCAATTCCGACATCCCTTAAGCAGCAGGCTACGCGACTATGGGAGAGGTTCAATGTGTCGAGTCCCGCTGCCTCCCAGTGTCCGACAAAATAAACATTGTTCGCTAACCCGCATTGATACAGGTCAATTTACTCATCGTAGTGCCCCCTACCCGTTTTCCGGTGGCCTGTGAAAGGCTCAGGTCTCCTTGTGCGCCCCTACCGCTCATCGAAGCTCAACAACCGAGATCTGCTCCCTCCTAACGCGCATCCGATCTTAATTGGACATCTGCGAGCCCCCATCCAGAAAAGAAAGCACGCTTTCTTTCGCCAAACTAGGTCTTTTGCCAAATATAGAGTCTAGTCAGAAAAGACGGTCGCTTTCCATCGCAAATCGCTGGCCAAGAGCCTGAAAACCCGCTCGAAAACGCCGCTCTTGGCCCATCGGTTGAAGCGCGGATAGACGATCGTCCAGCCGCCAAAACGCTCGGGCAGATCGCGCCAAGGGATGCCGGCGCGAAACCGGAAGAGAACGGCTTCGACGAACAGGCGATGGTCCGCCGCCGTGCCGCCCACATGGCCTTCACGGGCCCGGCAGAATGTCTTTGATCCGATCCCAC
>DATJXI010000040.1:0-2033 GCA_035500275.1 Roseiarcus sp.
CCCTCGTAGTTGAAGAAGGTCTGCGCCTCGGCAAGCGGCATGAAGATGAAGGTGTTGTCGAAGGTCGCCATGCCGATCTGGAAGATCGCCGCCACGGGATAGGTCTTCATGCGCGGCGTCACGCCGAACGGCGTCTCAGCCCCATGCGGCGCGATGATCGTCACTTTGTCGCCGACGCGCAAACTCAGCCGCTCGGCGAGCTTCGCGCCGACCGCGACCCCCCGCCCCTCGTCGAAACCGTCGAGCGACCCTTGGCGGATGTGCCCGGCGATGCCCGGCAAACGCTCGAGGTCCTGTCCGCGGATGCCGCGCACGAGCGCGCCCGCCGAGCCGTACGGCGAGGTCGCGAACGCTTGGCCCTCGACCAGCGGCAGCGCCAGCGTGACGCCCGGCACCTTGCTCACCCGCTCGGTCACCGCCTCGTAGTCGGTGAGCGGCGTCTCGACTCCCTGCAGGAACATGTGGCCGTTAAGGCCGATCATCTTCTCCATGAGGTCGTGGCGGAAACCGTTCATCACCGCCATGACGACGATGAGGGCGGCGACGCCGAGCACGATCCCAAGGAAGGAGAAGCCCGCGATGACCGAGATCGATTTTTGCCGGTTGCGCGCGCGCAAGTAGCGGAACGCGATCATCCACTCGAAGCGCGAGAATGGACGCGTGGCTTTCGCAGGGGCGGCGGCTTCGACGGCGGCGATGGTCGCGGTCATGCTGCCCCGCCGAGCCGGGCGATCGCGGCCTCGACGCTCATCAGTTCGCGCGCGCCGCTTCGGCGCTCCTTCATCTCGACCTTGCCCTCCGCAAGTCCCTTCGGCCCGACGATGATGTGATGCGGCGCGCCGATGAGGTCCATGGTCGCGAATTTCGCGCCGGGGCGCTCGTCGCGGTCGTCGTAGAGGACGTCGACCCCCGCCCGCTCAAGTGCGTCGTAGAGGCGCGCGCAGGCGCCGTCGCATTCCGCGTCCCCGACCTTGAGGTTGATGAGCCCGACCCGGAACGGCGCGACGACCTCGGGCCAGATGATGCCCGCGTCGTCGTGGTTGGCCTCGATCAGCGCGGCCGCGAGCCGGCTCGGCCCGATGCCGTAAGAGCCCATATGCACAGCATGCTCCCTGCCGTCCGGCCCGTTCACGACCGCGTTCATCGGCAGGGAGTATTTCGTGCCGAAGTAGAAAATATGGCCAACCTCGATGCCGCGCGCCGAGATCCTGTCCTCCTTGGCCAGCTTTTCGAACGCGGCCGGATCATGCTTCTCCGACGTCGCGGCGTAGAGCGAGGTCCACTTGTCGAACACGGCCTGCATCGTCTTGGCGTCGTCGAAGGCGATATCCGCGGGCGGCGTCTCGAAGGCGAGGTAATCGCGATGGCAGAAAACCTCGCTCTCCCCCGTGTGCGCGAGGATGATGAACTCGTGGGACAGGTCGCCGCCGATCGGGCCCGACTCGGCGGCCATCGGGATCGCGGTCAAGCCCAGGCGTTTGAACGTGCGCAGATAGGCGGTGAACATCCGGTTATAGGAGTGGCGCGCGCCGTCGTAGTCGAGATCGAAGGAATAGGCGTCCTTCATCAGAAACTCGCGCGAACGCATGACGCCGAAGCGCGGCCGCACCTCGTCGCGGAACTTCCACTGGAGGTGATACAGATTCAGCGGCAGGTCCTTGTACGACCTGACCGAGGCGCGGAAGATTTCGGTGATCATCTCCTCGTTGGTCGGTCCGTAGAGCATGTCGCGCTCGTGTCGGTCACGGATGCGCAGCATCTCCTTGCCGTAGTCGTCGTAGCGGCCGGATTCGCGCCAGAGCTCCGCCGGCTGGATCGTCGGCATGAGCACTTCGAGCGCGCCGGCGCGATTCTGCTCCTCGCGCACGACGGCGCAGATCTTGTGCAAAACGCGCACGCCGAGCGGCAGCCAAGCGTAGATGCCGGCCGCCTCCTGGCGGATCATGCCGGCGCGCAGCATCAGCCGGTGCGAGACGATCTCCGCCTCTTTGGGCGTCTCCTTCAGAATCGGCAGGAAATAGCGGGAGAGACGC
>DATJXI010000041.1:0-4703 GCA_035500275.1 Roseiarcus sp.
GCGGCGGTGACCAACGCGCTCGAACTCGCGGGCAAGAAGCTGGGCGAGGTCAAGATTGTCTGCTCCGGCGCCGGCGCGGCTGCGCTCGCTTCCCTCAATCTCCTTGCCTCGATGGGCGCGAGCCGCGAGAACATTCTCGTCTGCGACATCGAGGGCGTCGTCTACGAAGGCCGCGAAAAACTGATGGACCGATGGAAGGCGGTCTACGCCCGCAAAACGAGCGCGCGCACGCTCGGCGACGTCATCGACGGGGCGGACGTGTTCATCGGCCTCTCGGCCGGCGGTGCGCTCAAGCCCGAGATGCTAAAGCGCATGGCCCCCAATCCGCTGGTCATGGCGCTCGCCAATCCGACCCCCGAGATCATGCCGGAGCTTGCGCTCGAAGCCCGGCCGGACGCGATGATCTGCACCGGCCGCTCCGACTATCCGAACCAGGTCAATAACGTCCTCTGTTTTCCGTACATCTTTCGCGGCGCGCTCGACGCCGGGGCGAGCGAGATCAACGAAGAGATGAAGAAGGCCGCTGTCGCCGCGATCGCGTCGCTCGCGCGCGAGACGCCGTCCGACGTCGTCGCGCGCGCCTATGGCGGGCAGTGGGCTTTGTTCGGCAAGACGTCGCTTATTCCGAGCCCGTTCGACCCGCGCCTCATGCTGCGCATCGCGCCCGCGGTCGCGCGCGCGGCGATGGAGAGCGGCGTCGCGCGCCGGCCGATCGCCGACTTCGACGCCTATGCCGACCGCCTGAACGGCTTCGTATTCCGCTCCGGCTTCATCATGAAGCCTCTGTTCGCCAAGGCGCGCGCCGCGATGAAGCGGGTCATCTATTCCGAGGGAGAGGACGAGCGGGTCTTGCGCGCGACACAAGTCGTGCTCGAAGAAGGCATCGCGAGCCCGGTGTTGATCGGCCGCCCCGACGTGATCCGCGACCGCATCAAGCGCTTCGGCCTGACAGTCAGGCCCGGCGTCGACTTCGAGGTCGTCGATCCGCAGGACGATCCGCGCTACCGCGACTATGTGGCGACCTACCTCAAGGTCGCGGGCCGCAAGGGGGTGACGCCGGACGTGGCCCGCACGGTCGTGCGCACGTCCCCCACCGTCATCGGCGCGCTTGCGCTGCATAAGGGGGATGCGGACGCGCTCATCTGCGGCCTTGAGGGGCGGTTCGCCTCGCGCTTGAAACACATCAAGGACATTGTCGGGCTCGCGCCGGGCGCGAAAGATTTGTCGGCGCTGTCGCTCGTCATCGCCTCGTCCGGCGTCTATTTCCTCGCCGACACGCACGTGCGCTACGACCCCAGCGTCGAGGAGGTCGCCGACACCGCCATCGCCTGCGCCCATCACGTGCGCCGCTTCGGCATCGAACCCAAGATCGCGCTCATCTCGCATTCCGACTTCGGCTCGGCCGATACGCCCTCGGCGGTGAAGATGCGCGAGGCGCTCGCGCTCATCGAAGAGCGGGAGCCGGATCTCGACGTCGACGGCGAGATGCAGGCCGACTCGGCGCTCTCGCTCATCGCGCGCGGGCGCGTCATTTCTCACTCCCGAATAACGGGACCGGCGAATGTCCTCATCTTCCCCAATCTCGACGCCGGCAGCACCGCGTTTCAAATGACGCGCGTCATCGCCGACGCGTTGCCGATAGGACCGATTCTCATCGGTCCGGCGAAGCCCGCGCATGTGCTGACGACGAGCGTCACCGCACGCGGAATCGTCAACATGACGGCGATCGCCGCTGTCGAGGCGGCGGGCCCTTAGGCGCCGCTTTTCGCCGCATCGTCTTCAGTTGTGGGCAACTCAAAATTCATTTGACATCAGGCGATTCTGGTGGAGAATGTCACACAGTCGTCATGAGGGACGCGCGTTCCAATCGGCGACGCGGAGGCCGCCCTCGCGAAGCGGCGGTAGGAAGTCGAGGTGGGAATGACTCCACCGGGCAAGGGTGCATGACCCCAAAGTTGAGTGGGGTCAAAGCGTCAAAGCCGCTCCACATGCCAGAGCGGAAAGGCGCTCCGACAATCTAAATCACGCCGCCGGCAAGGCCACGCGAAGGCCAAGTGTTGTTGTTGCCGAGCAGGTCATCTGCAGCATCACAGATCGTTTCGCAAAGGACGAAACAGGGCCCCGCTCCGCCACAGGCGTCGGGGCCGATGCTGTTTTTGGGGACGGGGTCTCGAACGCCTCCCCAAGCCCGCGACGTTAAGTCGCGGACGACATCGCGAGAGGCCGACGTCGTCAATCGCGCCAGACGTCAATTCTGCCAGATGAGCTCATAGACGCTGTGCGCGCCGCCAAACCCCTTGAGCTGCCTTTCCCCCAGCGGGTTGAAACGCAGATCGCCTGCATTCGCGGCGAGGTCGTGGAGCATCGAGGAGACCAGAATTTGCCCTCCCGCGGCGAGCCCTGCGATGCGCGATGCGAGAATGACCGCCTTCCCGAATAGGTCGGAGGACTCGTTGATCGCTTCCCCGACGTGCAGTCCCATACGGACCCGCAGCGGCATTTCGGGATGGCTGCGGGAATAGGAGGCGAAAGCGCGTTGCACGGCGATGGCGCAGTGGGCCGCCCGCCGCGCGCTGGAAAAGGCCACCATGAACCCGTCGCCGAGCGCTTTCACTTCATGGCCTCGGAACGCCGCCACCTGGCGGCGGAACATCTCGTTGTGCGCCCGCACAATTTCGTGCGCCCGCAGGTCCCCGAACTTCTCGTACAAGGACGATGAGTCTTCGAGGTCCGAAAACAGGATCGTGACCGTGCCCACGAGCGAGGCGAGCGCGGTCATGTCGCGCGCCTGAGCGATGGCGGATTCGGCAAGCGCCTCGAGGGCGCCCGCGCCGCTCGCCGGCGCCGCCGGAGACAGCGCCTCCTCTGTCTGATCGCCGCTGCCGCCGGGGGAAAGAGCGCTCAGCTTGTTCGCGAGACGAACAAGACCCAGCGACTGGCTCGCGCGACGCGCCGATTCGATGAGAGCTTGCGCCCTTTCCTGGTCGGCGTCCTTGCCCCGGGCCAAGAGCATGCCCCCCAGTTCAAACTCGGTGTGCGCAGCCCACAGCGCCGTCCGCATTTTCCGGTTGCCTGCGAGCGCCGCCTCGAAATGGGATTCCGCTTCATCGAATCTCTCGAGGAGCGCCGCCAGCTTGCCGAGCGCATAGGCGACCGACCCGTAGGTGTAAACGTAGCCAAGCACGGCGTTGCGCGAGGCGTACGGGGCAAGCAGCCGGTAGAGCGTCTCGGCGTGCGTGGTCTCGCCGATCGCCGCGCAGATCTCCGAGAGCACGAACATCGACGGCAGCCAGTTCCAGTCGTGCGGCACAATCCGGAAACCGTCTTCCGCCATCTTCAAGAACTCAACGCGCGCCTCTTCCACCTGCCCCGTTTCGATCAGCGCCAACTGCAGCGCGCAGCGCGCGAACACGATCAGCGGATTCTGGGTGACGAAGGCGCGCAGCGGCTTTTCAAGCTCGCCGATTCGACCAAGCTCGCGCATCGTGTTGCCGTGCTGGATGAGGAAGGCGTTGAGCGCGAGCGGTCGTCCGCTTTGTTGACCGGCCATGAACGCCTGCTGCGCCAGCGTCGCCGCTTCCTGAAGGCGCCCGTCCATGAGCGCGCGCATGGACTGGAGGAGAAGCCCGCGCTTGAAACGGTCGCGCAGCTGAGCCTCCGCGGCAAGATACTCGCGCAAACCTGAATCGAGCGCGTCGATGTCGCCGGCCTCAACTAGGTCGGCGATGCGGAAGTAGCGCGCTTCGAGTGCGAAGTCCCGCTCGCCGGCGCGCTCGGCGAGCTCGATGACTTCGCGTCCGTCGGCGAGCCGCTGCTCCAGACTGTCGGGATTGCGCAACGCCAGATGGCGTCCCCAGAGCGACACGATCGTCGTGTGCGGATCGTTCACGCGTCGCGCCATCTCGACCGCCTGCTGGCAAAGCGCCACCGCCCGCTCGCGCTCCGACCAATAGAGCTCGACGCCCAATCGAGAGAGCGCCTGGGCCCGAAGCGGGCTGTCCTCTTGCCCAAGCCTCTCCAGCGCCTCGTTGAGCAGTCCGACAAGTTCCTGGTCGGTGACGCCGGAATTGCTGACGCCCCGGCCGGCCGTGACCACGGCGCGCGCGAAACACATCGAGTGAGCGGTGCTGCGGGCAATTTCGGCTGCGTGCAGGCACGTCTTCCGCGCGGCCGCGAAATCACCGGCCTTCACCTGCGCTTCCCCGAGCTCGCACAGCAATTCCGCGCGCAGCGCCTCGTCGCGCCCGCGCTTCAGCTGAAGCGCGTCGATGGCGTTCTTGAGGTGACTGCCCGCCTCTTCGAAGGCGAGCTGCGCCTGGGCCTCGTGCGCGGCTTTGCGCGAATAGTCGATGGTAAGATCCGCGTCGTCGGGCGAGGTCGCCTGACAGTAGTGATAGGCGATCACGGCCGACGGTTCGAGCATGGTGTTCAAGCTGCGGATGGCCTCCGCGACGGCGTGGTGCAAATCGCGCCGCGAGCCGCGGCTCAGCCCGTCATAGAGCGCCTGGCGGATGAGCGCGTGGCGGAAGCTGTAGCGCCCGTGCGCTCCCCGGACCTCGCTCAAAAGCTCGAGCGAGGCGGCCTCATCGAGGCTTCCGATCAATTCGCCGCGCGGCGCGCCGCAGACCGCTTCGAGCGTTTCGACATCGAACTCGCGGCCGATGACCGAGGCGATGTCGAGCGTCCTTCGCGCGTCTTCGGTC
>DATJXI010000042.1:0-9716 GCA_035500275.1 Roseiarcus sp.
CGGGCAGCGCCAGCCTGTCGACGAGCTCCCGACCGACGATGAAACGCGCAAGACCCGGCGCCGCGAGCGCGTTCACGATCAGGTTGCGGACCGTAAGGCCCCACCTGGTCCGCGGCGCGAAAGCGCCGGAGAATCTTTCAGCGCCCTTCTGCTTCGAAGCGATGTAGCCGCGCAGTAGCGCCTCATAGGCGCGGAAGGCTACATCGTATCCGCCCTCTGCTTTCAACAGCTCTCCGGCGAGCGCATAGGCCGCCGTCATCGCGAGCGCCGAGCCCTGCCCCGCCGCAAGCGACACGCAGAACGCTGCGTCCCCGACCAGCGCCACGCGGCCCTTCGACCACGTCTCCATCCGGATCTGGCTCACCCGGTCGAAGTAAAGGTCCGTCGCATCGTCAAGCCGCGCCAGGATCTCCGCGCACTCCCACGCGGCGCCGCCATATCTCTCGCGCAGCAAGGCCTTCTCCGCCCGCGTGTCCTGCGCTTTCGACGCAGCTTCCTCTTCGTTCGCGAAGATGAAGAGAAACAGCGTGCGGTCGTCCCGCAGAGTGACGCGCCCGAGCATGATCCCGGGCTGATTGTACAGGACGTAGACGTCTTCGTCGCGAGTCCGATAGCCCTGCGTCTCGAAAGCCGCGATGGAGTAGCCGAGGTCGGTCTCGAACTTGTCCTCCGGGCCGAAGACGAGCCTTCGGACATTGGAGTGCAGGCCGTCCGCGCCGATGACGAGATCGAAGCTCCGGGGAGCCGCGCACTCGAACTCGACACGCACGTTGTCCCCCTCGTCGTGAAGCGCCGCGACCTGATCGCCGAACAGAACTTCCGTCCGCCCGTCCGCCTTTTCGAACAGAAGCCGGGAAAGGCCGCTGCGCGGGATGGTGATGAAACGGCCCCCGGCGAGCGAGCGCAGCCCCTCCACGCCGAAACTCGCAACTTTTTCACCCAGGTCGCCGACAATGCGAAGCTCCCGGATATGATAGCCGACCGCCTCGAGGCCGTCCGCGAGCCCCATCCTTTCCGCGATGTCGTAGCCCAGGCCCCAAAAGTCGATGACATAGCCGCCGGTCCGAAGCGCCGGCGCGCGTTCGACGATGGTCGTCTCGTATCCAGCGGCGTCGAGCCAGTAGGCGAGCGTCGGCCCTGCGACGCCAGCGCCCGAGATGAGCACTCTTTCCGGCATGGCCTGGCTGCTACCACCGGCGGAGGGCAAAATGACGGAGCCTCCGCTACCGCTCCCGCCGGCTCAAAAACGCGAGCTTCTCGAACAGGTGCACGTCCTGCTCGTTCTTGAGCAGCGCGCCGTGCAGCGGCGGGATGAGCTTCTTCGCGTCCTTCTCGCGCAGCGTTTCGGGCGAAATGTCCTCGTTCAGGAGCAGCTTCAGCCAGTCCAGCAGCTCCGACGTGGTCGGCTTCTTTTTCAGCCCCGGCGTCTCGCGAAGTGAGAAGAACGAGCGCAGCGCCTCCTCGACCAGCCGCGGCTTGATTCGCGGATAATGCGACGCGACGATCGCGCGCATCATCTCCGCATCGGGAAAGCGGATGTAATGGAAAAAGCAGCGGCGCAGGAAAGCGTCCGGCAGCTCCTTCTCGTTGTTGGACGTGATGAGCACGATCGGCCGCAGATTCGCCCGAACCGTCTCACCCGTCTCGTAGACATGGAACTCCATCTGGTCGAGCTCAAGCAGAAGGTCGTTCGGAAACTCGATGTCGGCCTTGTCGATCTCATCGATCAGCAGCACCGGCCGGGTCGGCGAGACGAAGGCCTCCCATAGCTTTCCGCGCCGGATGTAGTTCGAGATGTCGGAGACGCGCGGGTCGCCGAGCTGCGAGTCTCTCAACCGCGAGACGGCGTCGTATTCGTAGAGGCCCTGCTGCGCCCGGGTCGTCGACTTGATGTGCCAGGCGATGAATGGCGCGCCGATGACTGAGGCGATCTCCTGCGCGAGCAGCGTCTTGCCCGTTCCCGGCTCGCCCTTGACGAGCAGCGGCCGCTCGAGCGCGATCGCCGCGTTGACGGCGGTCTTGAGCTCCTCGCCCGCGACGTAAGTGGCCGTTCCTTCAAAGCGCATGTTCGGGCCGCTCCCTGCAGCGAGCCGATCGATCACGCGTCTTGGCTTGTGGCAGCCTTGACCGTCTCGATCAGCTGCTTCAGCGTAAAGGGCTTCGGCAGGAAGACAAAGTCCTGCGGCTCCGGCAGGTTGCGCGAGAAGGCGTCGTCGGCGTAGCCGGAGACGAAGACGGCCTTGGCGTTCACGCCGCGGCGCCTGAGCTCGGCCAGCATTGTCGGCCCGTCCATCTCCGGCATGATGACGTCCGAGACAATAAGATCGATCGGCTCGCTCGCCTCTTCGGCGACCCTCAGCGCGTCAAGGCCCGATTCGGCCACCAGCACCGTATAGCCGCGCGAGGTCAGCGCGCGGGAGGCGAAGGCGCGCACCGCCTCCTCGTCCTCGACAAGGAGGATAGCCCCGCGGCCGGTGAGGTCCGCCGCCGGCTTGGCGGCTTCTTTCTTAGCGGGCTCTTCGGCTTCACTCTCGACGAGGCGCGGCAAGAGGATGCGGAACGTCGCGCCCTTGCCGGGCTCGCTGTCGCAGAAGACATAGCCTCCCGTCTGTTTGACAATGCCGTAGACCATCGAGAGGCCGAGCCCGGTGCCCTTGCCGACCTCCTTGGTGGTGAAGAACGGCTCGAAGATCTTGTCGCGCACGTCGGCCGGGATGCCGTGCCCGGTGTCCTCGACCTCGACGAGCACGTAGTCGGTCGGGGCGACCGCCATGTCCTTGAGGTTCGCGCATTCGCCGGCGGGAAAGTTGCGCGTTCTCAGAGTGATCTTGCCGCCGTCCTTCATCGCGTCGCGCGCGTTGACGACGAGGTTGACGATCACCTGCTCGAACTGGTTGAGGTCGGCTTTCACCAGCCACAGATCGCGGCCGTGAACGACGTCGAGCTGGATCGTCTCGCCGACGAGCCGACGCAGGAGCATCTGCAGCTCCGAGAGCACGTCGTTGAGCTGCAGCGTCTCCGGGCGGAGCGTCTGCCGGCGCGAGAAGGCGAGCAATTGCCGCACCAGCCCGGCCGCCCGATTGGCGTTCTGCTTGATCTGCATGATGTCCTGAAAGGACGGGTCGGTTGGGCGGTGATTGGCGAGCAGGAGATCCGAATAGCCGATGATGGCGGTGAGCACATTGTTGAAGTCGTGCGCGACGCCGCCGGCAAGCTGGCCGATCGCCTGCATCTTCTGGCTTTGAGCGAGGTTCTCCTGAAGCGTTCGCTGCTCGGTCGTGTCGAGCGCGAAGACGATGGCGCTCGCCCCTTCGTCGCTCTTGGGGTCGGCTGCCGAAACGAAAAACCTCGCGGAGCGCGCTTGGCTTGCTCCTTCGAGCGAGACGTCGAGCGGCGCGATCTCGCCCTTCCCCTCGGCCGCCGCCGCGAGCGCCGTCTTGAGGGCGGCGTGGTCGCGCTCCGCGACGATATTGAAGAGAGAAGGCTGGGCATGGACCTTCAAGGCCTCGGGCGCAAGCCGGGCGAAAGCGGCGTTTGGGCGCAGAAGGCGCCCCGCCGCGTCCACCGCGGCGATTGCGACCGGCGTCGAATTGAAGATGCGAGCGAAGCGAACCTCGGCGGCGCGCAAGTCTTCCTCCCCCTTCATCTCGCCCGGCGACCGGTTGATGACCAACGAGCGAGACGGCCCCGGAGCGCCTTGCCCGGAAAAAGCAACCTTGTGGAAAATGCGCACCGGCATCACCCGCCCGTTCCGCAGCTTGAGATCGACGTCGAATTGCCTGACCGCAACCTCGCCGGGCCGGCCGGCCAACGTCGTCAGCATGGCGCCGCCCGCGCCGGCGATGATGTCGTCGACCTTGAGCTGGCCGAGCCCGAACTGGGCGAGGTCGTAGTCCAGCCAGCCGGCCAGGGTCGCATTCATATGCACGATTGCGCCGTCCGGCTCGCAAGAGAAAAAGCCGGCGGGAGCGTGGTCAAGATAGTCGATCGCGTGCTGTAGATCCTGGAAAAAGGTTTCGTGCCGATCGTGCTCGCGCGTCTCGTCCGAAACCGTCCATAAGGTGGCCCGGCCGCGCAACATGCCCTCAAGGGGGCGAACCCGGATGCGATACCACGCGACGTCCCCCTGGCCGTTCGGCGGCGGGGCGAGGCGCAACTCCTCGCTCGCGCGACTGCCTGACTTCGCCGCCTGCGACAGCCGATAGACGGACTCCGACACGTCGGGCGACCCGGTGAAGAGGCGCTCCACGGTCCGCAACTCTTCCCCCGCGGGTCCGCCAGACAAGGCGCGGTAGGCGTCGTTAGCGTAAAGGATGCGCGACTCGGAGTCGGTGACGATAAGGCCGTCGGGGTTCGAATCGGCGATGGCGCGGGTCGTGTCGAATCGGGCCGCGCGACTGCTGAGCTGCAGGAGGCCGAACGCGAGAAGGATCAGCGCAGCCAGCCCGCAAACGGCCAAGGCGACGATGATCGACGACACGACGGTCGCCGACGCGACGTTCGGGGCAAGCCAGATCACGAGGATGGCGGTCGCGAGAGCGAGCGCCAAAATCGCCAGGACGATTGGGTTCGCCGTCCGCTCGATCCGGTCCGCCGCGGGAGAAGGCGCCGTCAATTTCATCGAACGATCAAACCCCGAGGACAATTGCCTTTGCCGAGTCAAACACCATTGCTTTCTGCTACCACGCGGTTCGTCGAATGTCTCTGCGGCGAGCCGGGGAACCCTGGCTGAAATGAGGCGAGAGCCACAGTTTTCAACGGGATCGTGTTTTGTTAAGGATGTCGCCCCTTGACCTGCCCTCGTCATCGACGTCAGCCGTTGCGCCGGCCTTGCGGGCGGCGCCGGGGGTCCGTAACTCATCGCACGCGCACTCATCTGTCGGCGACGCGCAGGCGGTCGGCGAGGAAGCGCGAAGTCATATTTCGTCGTGGCTGAAGTTGGAAAAAGCATGCAGTGGTTGAATGATCTTCCGTTCGGCGACAATCGCATGGCTCAGATCGGGCTGCTTGCGGCTTGCGGCATCGCGGCCCTTGTGATCCTGGCGTTGGTCTACCGGCTGGGGTTCGCCCATCGGCTCCGTGTCCCGGCGGGGCGGACCCGCCAGCCGCGCCTGGGGCTCGTCGACGCGTTCAGCCTCGACGGGCAGCGCCAGCTCGTGCTGGTGCGCCGCGACAATGTCGAGCACCTCATCATGATCGGCGGGCCAAACGACGTCCTTGTGGAGTCGCAGATCAGCCGCGCTTTCGCGCCCCCCCGGGAGAACACCGTCGCCGCGCAGCCCGCCCCGACGCGGCGCGCCGAGCCGGCGGCGCCTTCAGCCCCGCCGCCCGCTCCCCCGCCCGCGAAAGCGCCCGCCGCCGCGCCGCCGCGCCCAGCCGCGGAGGCCGCCTCCGTCAAGGCTTCTGCGGTCGCGCCGGAGCCGAGGCAGGGGCCAGCGCCCGCCGCCGCCGTGAGGTCGGCGCCGCAGCCGGAGGCGCCCAAGACGGCGCCGCCCCTGACGAGCGCTTCGCAGCCGAGGCGCGCGCCGGCAGGACAAGTCATGCCGCCGCCGATCGCGCCCTTGGGCCGCTCCAATCTTACGCGCGCCTCCGGATCGTCATCCGAAAAAACAACCTCTACGCCAGCGGTCGAGCCTGAAAAGAGCCCGCCGGCGCCGCCGCGTCCGGAAAAGGCGCCGCCGCGTCCGGAAAAGGCGCCGTCGGCGTCCGTTCCTTCCGCCTCGGCGCCGGACAAGACGAAGCCAGCGCCGGCTTCAGCCTCTCAACCGGCGGCGGCCGCCCCTTTGCCGCCGGAAGCCGCTCCTGGCCCGAAGCCGATCAAGACCGATTCGCCGGCGCCCCAATCCGATTCGGATCAGCACGCCTCGGCCCCGGCCGTGGAAATTTCGGCGACGATGGCGTCTCCGGCCGCGCACGCGCCCTCAATTGCAAAAGCCGAGATGAAGCGCGTCCAGTTCATCGAGCCGCCTCCGCCGGAAAGGCCGGCGGCGGGAGCGCATTCCCCGCCGCCGTCGCAGAAGTCGGCGTCAGAGGATCCTCTGGCGGGGCTCGATTCGCTGGAGGCGGAGATGGCGCGGCTTCTCGGGCGGGAAAAGCTGAAATGATTGCGGCCTAACCGCGTCTTTGCGCGTCCTACTCGTCACGGTAGATTTTCTCGCGCCGCTCATGTCGCTCCTGCGCCTCAACCGAAAGCGTGGCGATTGGGCGCGCGTCGAGGCGGCGAAGCGAGATCGGCTCCCCTGTCTCCACGCAATAGCCGTAGGAGCCGTCGTCGATGCGCGCGAGCGCCGCCTCGATCTTCGAGATGAGCTTGCGCTGCCGGTCGCGCGCGCGCAATTCGATGGCGCGGTCTGTTTCCGAGGAGGCCCGATCCGCGATGTCTGGGTGATTCTCGCTTTCCAACTGGAGAATAGCCAGCGTGTCTCGGCTCTCCACCAGAATCGATTCGCGCCAGGCGATCAGCTTCCGTCTGAAGTACTCACGCTGGCGCTCATTCATGAACGGTTCGCCGTCCGAGGGCTTGTAGCTGTCAACGGCCACGTCGTTCATGCGATTTATTCCTGTCCCTATTTGCGAATTTGGCGGGCCTTATAGCGACCCCCCAACGAAGGAACAATGACAATCGTTGAAGCTCGCGCGTGGGGTTGTGAGCCGGCGAAGGCGCCGGAAAGGCGCGCTGCATTTTGCCGCTGGGCGCTTGCCTTCGCCTCAGTTCCGGCTCACTTTGGCGAGCGCGTTCGGGCCGCAGCCGGTCGCTCAACGGGAGGAGTCTGCCATGTACAAGCGCATCATCCTGGCGGTCGATCTCGCGGAGCCCTCGGGCGCGCCGAAGGGACTGCCGCAGGCCCTCGAACTCACGAAATTCGGAGGCGGGGACCTGCGCCTGGTGAACATTCAGCCCGTGGTGCCGGCGACGTTCATGGAATACGTGCCCGCCGATTTCGACGCGGAGCAACTCAAACGCGCGAACGACGCGCTCGACGCCATGCTCGCGACAGTCGATTTGCCGGCGGAGCGGAAGAGCGGGGCGGTGCGGGCCGGGGGCATCTACCATGAGCTCTTGCAGGAAGCCTCCGATTGGAACGCCGACCTCATCGTCGTCGGCTCGCACCGACCGGTGATGAGCGACTATCTGCTCGGCTCGAACGCCAAGACGATCGTGCGCCATGCGCAATGTTCGGTGCTGGTCGTCCGGGAATAGCAGGCGTTACGCCGCGAGCGCCCGCATCGCGGCTTCCACGCCCGCTGGCGTCAGCGCGAACATGCGCTGCTGGAAAATGGCGGCGATCATCGCCGTCGATTGCGAATAGGCCCAGTGGCGCTCGGGGGTCGGATTGATCCAGGCCGTGCGCGGCCAGGCCAGGATCGCGCGCTCGAGCCAGACCCGCCCCGGCTCGGGATTGACGTGCTCGACCGAGCCGCCGGGCGATATGATCTCGTAGGGACTCATGGACGCGTCGCCCACGAAGACGACGCGATAGTCGCGCCCATACGAATTGATCAGGTCGCGCGTCGCGATGCGCTCCCCGGAGCGCCTGCGGTTGCTCTTCCACACGCTCTCGTAAAGGCAGTTATGGAAGTAGAAATGCTCGAGCCGCTTGAACTGACTCTGCGCCGCTGAAAAGAGCTGCTCGGCGGC
Source organism: Roseiarcus sp. (assembly GCA_035500275.1). Taxonomy (GTDB): domain Bacteria; phylum Pseudomonadota; class Alphaproteobacteria; order Rhizobiales; family Beijerinckiaceae; genus Roseiarcus. The sequence continues at coordinate 7,640 of DATJXI010000042.1, forward strand.
CTCGACGTGCCAGTCCATCGAGCCGCCGACATCGAGAAAGAGGAGGACTTTGACCGCGTTGCGCCGCTCAGGGCGCATCTTTACGTCAATGTAGCCCTTGTCGGCGGTCGAGCGGATGGTCCCGTCGAGGTCGAGTTCGTCCTCCGCGCCCTCGCGCGCGAACTTTCGCAGCCGCCGGAGCGCGATCTTGATGTTGCGAGGTCCCAGTTCCGCGTCCGCGTCAAAATCCTTGAACTCGCGCTTATCCCAAACCTTGACCGCGCTGCCGCGGCGGCTCCTCTCCTGGCCGATGCGGACGGCCTCGGGATGGTCGCCATAGGCCCCGAACGGCGACTTGCCGGCGGTTCCGATCCATTTCGACCCGCCCTGGTGCCGGCCACTCTGCTGCGCCAGTCGCTGCCGCAACGTGTCCATCAGCTTGTCGAAGCCGAGCTTCTCGATTTGGGCCCGCTCCTCGGGGGTGAGGTAGCGCTCGGCGAGCCGACGCAGCCATTCCTCCGGCAGCTCTTTCGCCTCGACGGCCGCCGCTACGGTGAGCGCGCCCCTGAAGGTGCTTGCGAAGACGATGTCGAAGCGATCGAGATTGCGCTCGTCTTTCACCAAGAGCGCCCGCGCGAGGCGATAGAATTCATCGACGGACGCGCCCGCCAGATCGACTTCCAGCGCCCGCATGAGGTCGAGATATTCCCGCGGCGTGACGGGGACCTGCGCTTGTCTCAGATTGGCGAAGAAGGTCAGGAACACGGGATGGATTTCTAGCGCGCCGGCTTGCCCTCGTGCAATGCTGGGACGGCCCCAAGGAGGGGCGCAAATGGCCGCCGTCGTCGAACGACGTTCCTTTCTTCTGCCGCGCGAGGTCGCGCCGGAGGTTGAGATTTTTGCGGTCGGCGACATCCATGGGCGGCCGGACCTCCTGCGCGCGCTCCTCGACGAGGCGGCGCTCGAGCCGCGCCGCCGGGATCGGCGCGTAGTTCTCTTCCTCGGAGACCTCGTGGATCGCGGGCCCGATAGCCTTGGGGCAGTCGACCTCGCTATGGCGGCGGCGGAGCAGATCGGCGCGGACGAGTCGGTCTACCTCATGGGCAACCACGAGGCGATGATGCGTCTGGCGCTCGACCCGAAATCGCCTTGGGACGACGCGCTCGACGCGCTTGAGACGTGGCTCATGAACGGAGGGGGCGCCGTTGTGCGGCAGTTCGCCCATTTCGACACCCCGCCCCCCGGTCCCGAGGAGTTGCTGACGGTGATTCGAGTCGCCCTGCCCGAGCGCGTTCGGGATTGGCTCGAGTCTCTGAAATCCCACTGGCGCTCGAAGGACGTTTTGTTCGTCCACGCCGGGGTCAATCCGCGCATGGACCTCTTGGCCTTCCTTGCGGCGCCGTGGAACGCGCCTTTGGCGACGCTCGACGAGGAGCGGCACTGGGCCTGGGTGCGATGGCCGTTTCTCGAGCATCAGCCCGGCCCGGAAGGCTTCAGCGGGTTCTTCGTCGTGCATGGCCACACGCCGAACGACGCTTCGCCCAATGCGAAGCCTGAGCTTCAGATCGCCCGCTTCCGTCTCAACCTGGATGTCGGTTCCGGCCTGACCGGCATGGCGCGGTTGGGGATATTTCGGGGAGCGGAGGTCAAGCTGATGACCGCCCTCGGCCCCACCAACCGGATGCTCAGCCAAACTTGAGGCCGGCCGGTGGACGGAGTCGGACCCGAAGGGGAGAAATCGGGCCTGACGCCTCGGATGAAAATATGGTCGCAAGTCGATGTAATTGGTTCATTTCTCGCGGAATGGCTGCGAAGGCGCCGCAAATGGAGCCGGCTCAGGCTGATTTCGGCGGGGATTGATCCTGTTCCGGATAGTGGCGGAAAATCCCGGATTCGTTGAACGGAATGCGGCGGGGCGACGCAAGATAACGCTTGACGTTCGGCCGCTCGTGGACCGACGCCGCAAGCGCCGCAAGCTTCGGATAGAGCTTGACGGCGCCCGCGAACGCGCCTGGGAAAGCGTAGGCCATCCCGGCCCAAATCTGGAACAGCGACAGGTCGACGTAGGAAAGGCTGTTCCCGACCGCGTGTTCCGGGC
>DATJXI010000043.1:0-6700 GCA_035500275.1 Roseiarcus sp.
GAGGTCGGCACGGCGACGCTCGGAATGGCGGCCGCCCGCACGCTGCGCAGGAAGGCGAAGACGACGAGGATGACGAGCGCAACCGCAACGACGAGCGTCTTCTGCGTATCCGCCAACGACTGGCGGATTGTCTTCGACCTGTCCACGGCCACCTTGAGGTTGACGTCGCCGGGCAAAGCAGCGATGAGCCGCGGCAATTCCTTTCGCACGTTGTCAACAGCGTCGATGATGTTCGCGCCGGGCTGGCGCGACAGCACCACGACCACGCCCGGCTGCCCGTTGACGAGGCCAGCGTTGCGCAGGTCCTCGACCGAATCGACGACCTCCGCGACATCGGACAGCCTCACTTCCGCGCCGTTGCGGTAGGCGATGACGAGATCGCGGTACTGCGCCGCTTTCGACGCCTGGTCGTTGGCGTAAAGCTGGTAGTGAGCGACGCCGTCCTCGATCGCGCCCTTGGGACTGTTGGCGTTGGCTGAGGCCAGCGCCGCGCGGATGTCTTCGAGGCTGATTCCATACCGAAAGATTGCGGTCGGATTGATCTCGACGCGCACGGCCGGCAAGGCCGAGCCGGAAATGTCCACCTCGCCGATGCCCGGCAGCTGCGACAGCCGCTGCTGTAGGATGTTGGATGCGAGGTCGTAGAGCTGGCCGGCCGTGTGCGTCGAGGAGGTCACGGCGAGGACCATGATCGGCGCGTCGGCGGGATTGATTTTGTGATAGCTCGGATTCTGCCTCAGGCTCGTCGGCAGGTCGGCGCGCGCCGCGACGATCGCCGCCTGCACGTCGCGCGCGGCGCCGTCGATGTCGCGGTCGAGGCCGAACTGCAATGTGATGAAGCCCGAGCCCTGCATGCTTTGCGACGTCATCTCGTTGACGTCGGCGATCTGGCCGAGATGCTTTTCGAGCGGCGCGATGACGGACGTCGCCATCGTGTCCGGGCTTGCGCCCGGCATGCTGACGCGCACCGAGATCATCGGAAAATCGACGCGCGGCAGCGGCGCCACCGGCAATTGCGAATAGCCGAGGAGCCCAGCGAAGATGACGCCGATGGTGAGCAGCGTCGTCGCGACGGGCCGCCTGACAAAAAGCTCGGAGAAACGGTTGTTCACGGGGCCTCCGACGCGAGCCCCGTGTCGGTTGCGCCCATCCCGAAGCGCTCGCCGAGGCGCTCGAAGAAGAGATAGATGACCGGCGTCGTGTAGAGCGTCAGCGCCTGGCTCACGATGAGCCCGCCGACGATGGCGAGGCCAAGCGGGTGGCGCAGCTCCGAGCCGACGCCCGACCCCAGCATCAGCGGCAAAGCGGCAAAAATCGCCGCGACCGTCGTCATGAGGATCGGCCGAAGCCTGAGCAGGCAGGCGTGGGTGATCGCCTCGCGCGCCGTCATGCCCTCGTTGCGCTGCGCCTCGAGCGCGAAGTCGATCATCATGATCGCGTTCTTCTTCACGATGCCAATGAGCAGGACGATGCCGATAACGCCGATAATGTCGAGGCCCGCGCCGGCGGCGTTTAGCGCCAGAAGGGCGCCAATGCCGGCCGAGGGCAGCGTCGTCAGGATGGTGACGGGATGGATGAAGCTCTCGTAGAGCACGCCGAGCACGATGTACATCGCCGCAATCGCCGCCCCGAGCAGGAAGAGCTCGTTCGACAGCGCCGCCTGGAACGCTTGCGCCGCGCCCTGATATGCGATCGCGAAGCTCGGCGGCAGGCCCATGTCGGATAGCGCCGCGTCGATCTCGTTGATCGCCTGCCCCAGCGAAGCCCCCGGCGCGAGATTGAATGAGATGGTCGTCACCGGAAACTGCTTCAGGTGCGAAATCTGCAAGGGTGACGTCTTGACGACGAATTTGGCGAGCGAGCTCAGGGGCGTCTGCCCCGAAGTCGAAGCCGCCGAAGGGAGATAGAGGGAGTTCAGCGAATCGAGCGAGCGCGCCATCTTCGGATCGATGTCGAGAATAACGCGGTACTGGTTGGTCTCGGTGAAGATGGTCGAGATGATGCGCTGGCCGTAGGCGTCGAAAAGGGCGTTGTCCACGATCGCCGGCGTGACGCCGAAGCGGGCCGCGTGCGCGCGGTCGAGGTTGACCATCACCGACCGTCCGTCCGGCTGCAGGTCGCTCGCAATGTCGACGATGGCATGAACCTTGGCGAGGCGCTCCAGCACCTTCGGCGCCCACGCCTCGAGCGTCGCGAGGTCCTGGTTTTCGAGGGTGAACTGATATTGCGTGGCGCTCACGGCTGTGTCGATCGTGAGGTCCTGCACCGGCTGCATGAAGAGCGAGATGCCGGGAACCGCCGCCGCTTCCTTTTGCAGGCGGCGGATGATCTCGCTCGCGCTCGTCTTGCGCTTGTCGTGCGGCCTGAGATTGACGAGGAAGCGGCCGCAATTGAGCGTCACATTGGCGCCGTCGACTCCGATGAAGGAGGACAGGCTGTCGACGTCCTTGTCCCTAAGGATCACCCTGGCGAGCGCCTGCTGATGGGCGGCCATCTCGTCGAAGGAAATGTGCTCGGCGGCCTGCGTCACGCCTTGGATGACGCCCGTGTCCTGGATCGGGAAGAAGCCCTTCGGGATCGTCGCATAGAGATAAGCCGTGAGTGCGAACGTCCCGAGCGCGACGAGGAGGGTCAATGGCTGGTGGTTCAGGACGACTTCCAGCGTCGCGGCGTAGAGGCGCGTCAGCGCGCGGAAGAAGCGGCCGCCGCTCGCCTCCCCGCCTCCTTTCGGGCGCAGGAGCTTTGCGCACAGCATCGGCACGAGCGTCAGCGACACGAAGGCCGAGATCACGATGCTGGCGGCAAGCGTGATCGCGAATTCGTGGAAGAGCCGCCCGACCACATCACCCATAAAGAGGAGCGGGATCAAAACCGCGATGAGCGAGACGGTGAGCGAGATGATCGTGAAGCCGATCTGCTTCGAGCCTTTGACCGCCGCGTCGTAGGGGCTGTCGCCCTCTTCGAGATAGCGGGCGATGTTCTCGATGACGACGATCGCGTCGTCCACCACGAAGCCGGTCGCGATCGTCAGCGCCATCAGCGACAGATTGTCGAGGCTGAAGCCGAACTCGTACATGATCGCGAGCGCGCCGACGAGCGACAGCGGGACCGAAAGGCTCGGGATGATCGTCGCGGGGATGTTGCGCAGGAAGAGGAAGATCACCATCACCACGAGGCCGACGGCGAGCGCAAGCTCGAACTCGACGTCGCGCACGGAGGCGCGGATCGTCGTCGTGCGGTCGGTGAGCGGCTTCACCGTCACGCCCGCCGGCAGGCTCTGGCTTAAGTTCGGCAGCACCGCCTTGATTCGGTCGACCACCTCGATGACATTCGCGCCCGGTTGGCGCTGGATATTGACGATGAGCGCCGGGGTTTCATTCATCCAGGCCGAGAGGCGGGCGTTCTCGGGGCCGATCTCGACGGTCGCGACATCCGAGAGGCGGATCGGCGCGCCGTTGCGGTAGGCGACGACGGATTTGAGATAGTCCTTCGGGTCGTGGATCTGGTCGTTTGCGTTGATGGTCGAGGACTGCGCCGGCCCGTCGAAATTGCCCTTCGGCGTATTGACGTTGAGATTGCTGATCGTCGTGCGCAGATCGTCGAGATTGACGCCATAGGCGGCGAGCGCCAGCGGATTGGCGTGGATGCGCACCGCCGGCCGGTTGCCACCGGAGATCGAGACGAGGCCGACACCGGGCAATTGCGAAAGCTTCGGCGCAAGGCGGGTCTCGACAAGGTTCTCGACCTCGGTCAGCTTCATCGCATCTGACGAGACGCCGAGCGTGAGGATCGGCGCGTCGGCGGGATTGACCTTGAAATAGATCGGCGGCGCCGGCAGGTCGGACGGCAGCAGGTTGTTCGCGGCGTTGATCGCCGCCTGCACCTCCTGCTCGGCGACGTCGAGCGCGAGGTCGAGTCCGAAGCGCAACGTGATGATGGAGGCGCCCGCCGAGCTTTGCGACATCATCTGATTGAGGCCCGGCATCTGCCCCAACTGGCGCTCGAGCGGAGCGGTCACCGCCGAGGTCATCACCTCGGGGCTCGCGCCGGGATAGAAGGTCTGCACCTGGATCGTCGGATAGTCGACCTCGGGCAGCGCGGAGAGCGGCAGGAAGCGATAGGCCGCAAGCCCGACGAGCAGGATCGCAATCATGATGAGGCTGGTCGCGACCGGCCGGTCGATGAAGAGGCGGGAGGGGTTCACGAGTTAGCTCTTGCGCCGACCCTCACTGCGCCGTTTCGCCGTTCGGGCCGCCCCGACGATGGCGGCCTTGCCCTCCGGCTCCCGCGCCGGTCCCCTGCTTGTCCGCGCCCTCGGCGGCCGCGGCGTCGGCCAGCCTCACCTTGGCGCCGTCGCGCAGCCGATCGACGCCGTCGATGACCACCTTGTCGCCGGCGGCGAGGCCCTTCGTTATCGTCGTATGCGCTCCGTCGCCCGGGCCGGTGACCACGTCGCGCTTCGAGACGGTCGAATCGTCGTTGAGCACGTAGACGAAATCGCCGGACGGCCCGACCTGGACGGCGGGGTTCGGCGCGAGGACCACGTTCGCCATCGTGTCCACGAGCAGGCGCACGTTGACGAATTGCTGCGGGAAGAGGACGCCCTCCGGGTTGTCGAATGTCGCCCGCATCTTGATCGTGCCGGTCGTCACGTCGATCTGGCTGTCGTAGGTCGTGAGCGTCCCGGTCGCGATCCGGTTGGTGTTGGCGCGGTTGAAGACCGTGACCGGCATCTTCGCGCCCGATTCTAGCCGCGCCGCGATGCGCGGCAGATTGTCCTCGGGGGTTGAAAAGACGACGCTGATCGGGTCCATTTTGGCGATCACGACGATGCCGCCGGAGTCGGAAGGCTGCAGGTAGTTGCCCGCATCGACGAGCCTCAAGCCGGCGCGGCCGGTGATCGGCGAGACGATGCGCGTATAGTTGAGGTTGATCTGGGCGGTCTCGACCTGCGCCTCGTCAGCGGCGATCGCGGCTTTGTCCTGGGCCACGAGCGCCTCCTGGTCGGTGACCTGCTGGCGGGCGATGGAGTCCTGCTTGGCGAGCGCCTGGTAGCGGGCGAGGTTGTTCTGCGCCTGGGCGAGCAGCGCCTGGTCCTTGGCCAGCTGCGCCTGCGCCGCTGCCAGCGCCGCCCGATAGGGCTGCGGGTCGATCTGGGCGATGAAATCGCCTTGTCTGACCATCTGACCCTCGGTGAAGCCAACCTCGGTGAGCTTGCCCGCGATCTGCGTCTTGATGGTCACGGTCTCGAAGGGGACGACAGCGCCAAGCGCGTCAATGGTGATCGGCATGTCGCCGAGAGCGACGGGCGCGACCCGGATGGTCTGCGGCGGCGTGGAACGCTCGCCTTTGGGCTCGCGGTTCGTCGGGGGAGTGCCGGTCTCGAATTTCTCGAAGGCGAAAAATCCCGCAATGGCCAGCACGAGGACGAGCAGGATCCGCCCGGCAAGCCTGCGCCGGGGTTTTGCCGGCGCCGGCGGCGCCTGGGGCGGACGCGGGGCGCCCGGCGGCTGGGTTCGGGTCCGCTCGACGACGTCCGGCTTGAAGACCTCATTCATCCATCAACTCGGGCAAGTCTTCAATTGACACGAGAAAAGCCGGGCGGCAAATCACGGCCTCGTGTGGGCTCGTTCGGGCGGAGAGCCGGATAGGGACATATTTGGCGGGGCGAGCGCAAAACAAGGGTGTTGCATTCCCGGGCGCCATGCGCGATAAGCCCCGTGGGTCCGCAAGCGCTTGCGGACGGCGGACGCGGGTGTAGCTCAGGGGTAGAGCACAACCTTGCCAAGGTTGGGGTCGAGGGTTCGAATCCCTTCGCCCGCTCCAAATTTCCTAAAATATATCATTGTCTTATCGGGAGCCATCGAGCCTCCCGATTTGCTTCCAAGGTGGCCATCGACGCTTAATGGAAGCGCAATGGAAGCGATTGATGGGAAATCGCCGGATACCGTGGCGTAGCGGCGGGCACCCATGATTTGCTGAGAAATGTACGGGATGCCTCGCGCATTGCCGAGCGATTGCGGCTAATCTGATTGCCGAGCGCGCGGCCAACCGGCGGTTCGCTTGCGGTAAAGCGTCGAGGGCCATGTCGCCTGCGTTCCTCGAGGCCACACCGATCATCGCGAGAGCGTCCGCAGCCGAGCGATGAGGCGATCTTGCTTGGAAGCGTTCGACCCTGTGACCGCCCAACTTGGACCATGGCCTGAGAGCCATCCGCGTTCAGATTTGAGGGGAGGAACTGAGGGCAACAGATGAATTGAGTCGTGACTGACGCATGCATCGAGTGTTCCAAGCGTTTATAGATGGCCTTGCCGCCGGCGGCGACGCCGAGCGGCTCCGAAGAGTTCTCGCTGATGCGGGCGCTGCGCTCGATCTGAGCTGCTTCGCATATCTTTCCATGCCGCCGAGACGGGGCGACGCGCCCGAACTCATCTCGAACTACCCGGTGGAGTGGACCGATCATTACCTGCGGGAACACTATGAGCGGGTTGACCCGGTCATTATCGACGCGCTGAAGACCACAGAACCGTTCGAGTGGGGCCGCGAATTCGAGGCGAAGAGTCTGTCGAAGCCACAATGCGCGCTGCTCGACGAAGCGGCGGCGTTCGGGATCCGCTGCGGGTTCACGGTGCCCGTCCACGACTCACGCGGTCCGGTCGCGGCGGTCACGTTCGCCGCAGACGAACGCCGCCCAACTTTC
>DATJXI010000044.1:0-3085 GCA_035500275.1 Roseiarcus sp.
GCCGCCGGGTCCCTTGAACGGCTCAACAGAGGACCCACGCGCTTTGGCAAGCGCGTTGAGATCCCCGGCTGTGGGCGCGGACAGTCCGAGACCCAGGAAGCGCGCCTTCGGACCGCGGGTCACGCGATAGATGAAGGGCCGCGAACTGGTTCCGCGAAAGAGAATCTCATCCTCGCTGCGCGAGGCGACGCGCAGCCCAAAGTCTGTGAGATATCTCTCGGCCTTGTCGAGATCTGGACGCTCGAAATGAACGTAGAGCAGCGAGTCGGCTTTGATGATCGGCGCGAGCGAGCGCGGCAACTCCACGCTCCCTGGACCGGCCTGGATGGGCGAATGCAACATGGACTTCTCCTTGAGTATCGGCGTTCAGGCCGCGCGTGGAAGAGCCGCGGCGGGAGCGACGGCGAAAGAGTTCAGAACCGGGAGATCGGCGTCCGCGTTCAGCCTTGCGGCGATGAAGCGGTCAGGACGGACAAGGACGCCGCGAACGCCATGCTGCCTGACCCATGCGACAAAGCTCGCGTCGTCGGATTGCAGGGACAAGGTTTTGGGGTTCCTGGCCGACCCGTTCAGGCAAACGAAGCGGGCGTTCAGCGCCTCGAGGATCACGAGGTCGCGACGGGACAGCATGTCGACGGGATCGGTCTCAAATCCGAGTGCGAGCCATTGATGGCAATCGAGGAACCGGTCGAGCGACGCTTCGCCATGCGAGGACTTGACCGTGGGCTGAGGCGCCATCTGGCCAATCAACGGATCCCTTCCGCTCGCGGTGAGCGCGCTGCGATGGATCGCAGGCGGGGGCAGGACACCCCCGCGGGCAATGAAGGCGCGGAAGCGGCTTGACAGGTTCAGGCACGCGAAGACCGAGTCGCGCGCGGCGGCGGCGATCCGGCTCGTGGGCATAATCACCGAACCGAGCCGGCGCGAGACCTCGACCATTCGGCGCACGATCGGCGCGCGCTCGACGTCATAGGTGTCGAGAATGTCCTCTGACGCCTCTTTCCGCAGAACGGCGACGAGCTTCCACGCGAGATTGACCGCATCCTTCATGCCGCCGTTCATCCCCTGCCCCGCGAAGGGCGGCATGAGGTGCGCGGCGTCGCCCGCCAGAAACACGCGTCCCACGCGCCACCGATCGGCGACGCGAGCATGGAAAGTGTAGACAGCCTTGCGCTCGATTTCGAAGTTGTCGATCCCCGCCCTCTGCTTCACCAGCGCGCGGACAACGTCGTCGCTCTTGAGATATTCCTCGCTCTCGCCGCGCAGTTGCATGAATTCCCAACGAACCCGATCGCCAACCGCGGGCAGTTCGACGGTCGGGCGGCTGGGGTCGCAGGTGAAGGTGATGCCCCTGACGCTATGGTTCCTGACGATCGCATCGACGACGAGCCAGCGTTCTGCATAGGTCGATCCCACAAGCTTGACGCCGAGCCCTTCACGAATGCCGCTCGTTCCCCCGTCGCACGCGACGAGGAACGCAGCCCGTGCTTTGATCTCGCCACGGGGGGTGGCAATTGTCATCGTCACGCCGCGTTCGTCCTGCTCGACCCCGCCGACGGCATGCTCGAAGGCGACGCTCACTCCGCCGAAGCGCGACAGTCCGTTGAGCAGGACCTTTTCGAAATCCGGCTGATAGAAGGTGCCGAGCGGCGAATGGCCGTAAAGGCCGTGCGGAAATTGGCCCGTCATCAGCGCCTTGCCCCGCGCATTGATATGGCGGACCTGCGGATCCCGCACCAGGCCCGGCGCAATCGCGTCGAAGAGGCCGACCTGAGCGAACAGACGCAGCGTTTCTGCATCGTAAGCGATGGCGCGAGGCAGCCCTACGAGCCCGAAATTGCGCTCGAAGACGGCGACCCGAAGGCCAGCCAATCCGAGCAGGTTCGCCGTCATCAGCCCGATCGGCCCGGCCCCGACGATCGCGACGTCGTATTCCGCGACGAATGTGGCGCCCAATCCAGAATTTTGAGTCATCAGCGCTTCCTCCGAACCCTCCGCCGATCCCGGCTGCGAAAATTCATCTTGTGCTTATACGTCATGTCGACTATATGGTCAATATGAAAAATGCGTCCACACGAAAGAGAGAGCCAAATTGGCAAGGGTGGACCTGATACGGCGCGCGGAAATCGGTCGTGAGCGGCGCGCCCGGCGCCACGCGCAGATCCTTGACGCTGCCCGCTTCCTCTTCACGAGCCGGCCAATCGCCTCGGTCACCGTCGAAGACGTGACCCGCCACGCGCGGGTGGCGAAGGGCACGTTCTATTCTCACTTCCGGACTCTCGATGAGCTCCGCGCCGCGGTTGGAGCTGACCTGGCGGCGGCTTTCGAGGATTTCGTCGGGTCGAACCGGCTTTCTGTCGCCGACCCGGTCGCTCGCATCGCAGCCGGCTGCGCCGTCTTCATCGGCGAAGCTCAGCGCAACCCGGCCTGGGGCGCCCTGATCGTTCGCGGCGTGTACGCTTTTCCCGCCGTCCTGAGCGCAGCCCGAGAGCGCTTGATTGCGATCTTGCGGATCGCTCAGAGCGAGGGGCGCTTGGCCTCCTTTTCGATCGAAGTCGGCTTCGACCTGGTGTTTGGCGTCGTTCTTCAGGCTGTTCGCTCAGCGAGCGAAGCGCGATTGTCGCCTCCTGACGTGCCGGACGTCGTCAAGGGGATTCTGCGCGCGCTCGGCGTCGGCGCCGAGGAAGCGGATCGCGCTCTGCAGCGCGCAAGCGACGCGGCTGCTGCGGCGCGCGGCGCAGACTCGGCGACCGCGACAGATCATATTTAAGAGGAGGAAAAGGTATGGCGACGAATCTGGTTCGTTTTGACATCGGCGGCGCGGCGCGTTGGGGCGTCGTCTCCGGGTCCGGCGTGTCGCCCCTGGCGGGGGATTATCCGACAACGGCGGCTCTGATCGAGCGAGGCGGAGCCGACTGGCGCGCGGCGCGGGAGAAGGGGGTCACAGTTCCGCTCGACTCCCTCAAAATCCTCTCGCCGGTGACGACGCCTTGCCGCGTCTACTGCCAGGGCGCGAACTACCGTCAGCACATGATTGAATCGGGCATGGATCCGGACGCGAAGGCGTTCAACATGTTCTTCACGA
>DATJXI010000045.1:0-46447 GCA_035500275.1 Roseiarcus sp.
TGACCGGCGTCGTCGAGCATATGCATGCTTCCGTCCTCGATACGCCGGGGCTCGCCCCGCTCGCGCAGGGGCTGACAGGCGGCGTCACGCGGCTTGTCTATCGCGGCGTCCGCGACTCGATCCGGTTGACCGCGAAGGGGATCGGCGGCGCGGCGGCGCTTTTCGACGCCAAGGCGGACGACCGGCCGGTCTCGCGCGGGCGGGAGGCGGCGATCGCGGCGCTGAACGGCGTCGTGGGCGACCATCTCGCCGAAACCGGCAATCCGCTGGCGCTCAAAATGCGGTTTCGCCGCTACGGACGGCCGCTCACGCTCGAAAGAGGGGCGCTCGCCGCGGCGTTCCCCGACGCGACGAGCAAGCTCGCCGTGCTCGCGCACGGGCTCTGCATGAGCGACCTGCAATGGATGCGGCAGAACCACGACCATGGCGCGGCGCTGGCGCACGAACTCGGCTTTACGGCGGTCTATCTCTCCTACAATTCCGGCTTGCACATCTCGGTCAACGGCCGCGCCTTCGCCGAGGCGCTGGAGGCGCTCGTCGCCGCATGGCCGGTGAACATCGAGAATTTCGTCATCGTCGGCCACAGCATGGGCGGTCTCGTCGCGCGCTCCGCGTGCATTTATGGCGAAGCGGCGGGCCATGCCTGGCGGCAAAAGCTGAACAAGCTTGTCTTTCTCGGGACGCCGCACTACGGCGCGCCGCTTGAGCGCATCGGCAATTGGGTCGACGTCGTCGTCGGCAGGACTCCCTACGCCGCCGCCTTCGCGCGGCTCGGAAAAATGCGCAGCGCCGGCGTCACCGACCTACGCTACGGCGCGCTTCTGGACGAGGATTGGCAGGGCCGCGACCGCTTCGCCCGCGAACCCGACCCGCGCTGCCCCGCTCCCCTGCCTCAAGGCGTCGCCTGCTACGCCATCGCCGCCACCACCGCCGCCTCTCCCGGCGACGTCAAGGACCGCCTCCTCGGCGACGGCCTCGTCCCCGTCATGAGCGCCCTCGGCCGCCACAAGGATTCCGCGCGGACGCTCAAATTTTCCGAGGGCCGGCAATGGATCGCTCGCGAGACGGGGCACCTCGACCTGCTCAGCCGCCGCGATGTCTATGAGCGGATCGCGGCGTGGCTGGGGAAGCCGTAGGGGCGCAGGCGTCCGAGGCGATGACGAGACCCGGCTTGCCGACTCAGCCAATCGATGTCGGTGTCCGCCCGCCAGTTGCGCCGGCGCGCCTCACTTCCGCTTGGTCCGGCCTCTACATTGAAGCCCATGCCGGAGCAAGGATGGCAGGGTTATGAACAAAAACACGAGGAAACAGCTACAAGATGCTATGATACATGATGAAAGTCAGCTCGACGAGGCGATCGAGGAATCGTTCCCGGCCAGCGACCCTCCCGCCAGCACCCCGACCTCCGCCGGCGCGCCGGACGAACGGACCGCCGCTGAACCGGAGCGGAGCGAGGACGAGCGTGAGGAGGAGGGCAAGGCCAGCAAGTAGCCGGCGCTCAACCCCCGCCGCCAAACAACCGGATTCGCGGGCCGACGTTAAACCGGGTCGTAAGCTGCTGATTCGAAAGAATCCGTGACGGCAAGAGCCGGCGCGGAAGGGTGCGGCTCGCCGAATAGGGTCAGGAGGTCGGGCGGACGATGAACGCGCCCGGCTTGGCGGCCTCCGGCTCGCCTGGCTCGACGAGCTCGAGACGGATCACTTCTGCGCCCCTCGGCCCACGGCGCATTTCGGCCAGCATCGCCTCGACGTCGGCCGGGGCGCCTGAAACGAGCGCCTCGACGGTTCCGTCCGGACGGTTACGGACCCAGCCGGAGAGCCCAAGCCTTATGGCCGCGCGACGGGTGAAATCGCGGTAGCCGACGCCCTGGACGAAGCCTTCGACCACCACCCGGCGGGTCAGTGTCTCCTCGGCCATGCCGTCTCCCTCTCGACTGCTGAGGCCATAACCCGCAATCAACGGTCCGAGAAGCCGTTCGGCCGGGCAAAACGGGCCGGACGCAAGGGCGCCGGACGCCATGTTGAACAAGCGCCCACGGCAAAGACTTCCCAATTACCAAAAATAATGCTATCATTCAGATTTACCGAACAAGCGGCCCGCGGTCGGCAAGGAACAAGCGAAATGGACATGCACGACCCGACGCCCACACGGCCTCGCCTCACCGTCTTCGGGCGGCAAACCCGGCGGGAGCGCATTTTCGAGCGCTTGCGGGAGGGGTGGGCTTACGAGACGATCGCGGCGGTCGAGCGCCTGTCGGAGCGGCAGGTGCGCCGGATCGTCGGAAAGCGCCTCAGAAAGCGCGAGATCGACGAGAAGACCGACCACGCGCTCCTGCAGCTCACCCGCCTTGCTCCCGCCATGCAGCTCGCCGCCGAGGCGGTGGCGAAGGGCGACCTCAAGGCGGTCGCGCCGCTCCTCAAGATCCTCGACTGCTACGACCGCTACCAGCCGGCGGCGCGCGCGGCCCAGGTCTACGACGCGAACATGCGCGAGAAGCTGCTCGCCAAGATCAACCGCATGGCCGCGGCTCTTCAGGAGGAGGAGGACAGGAAGAGCGAGGCCGCGCGGCTTAAGGAGGCGTGGGCGGAGAGCTCGCCGGCCGGGGACGGGCCGGCGGCTGGCGTATCGGATTTTTTCCGGCCGATTTCGCCGTAAGGCTTTGAAAAGGCTCGATTCGGAAGCCGATTTTGTACATTTTCTGACATTTATTGACGTTTTTTGACATCTATCGACATATGATTGACATTTATTGTACATTTTTCGACGTTTTTCGACGTCCATTAGTATTGCACAGCTGCTTTTAGTCAATTCGCTCGCGTTCTTGACGCCCTTCCGGCTTCCTGCGTCGCCCGCACGGGCCATTGCCCCCGGCGCCGCCTTTCGTCTATAGGCTTCGCGCGAGCACCGCTTACGCCGGCCGGTTTCGGCGAGTGAGCATGAGGAGCCATGATCAACGTCACCTTCCCCGACGGCGCCGCGCGCGCCTTCGAGCCGGGGATCACCGGCCTCGACATCGCCAAGTCCATTTCGCCCTCACTCGCCAAGCGCAGCGTCGCGGCGGTGCGGGACGGGCGGCTCGTCGACCTCGTCGACCCGATCGACGAGGACGCCGCCCTCGAATTCATCTCGCGCGACGACCCGCGGGCGCTTCCGCTCATCCGCCACGACGCGGCGCATGTGCTCGCCGAAGCGGTTCAGTCGCTTTGGCCGGGCGCGCAGGTCACCATCGGCCCGGTGATCGAGAACGGCTTCTACTACGACTTCTTCCGCAACGAGCCGTTCACGCCCGAGGACTTCCCGGCCATCGAGAAGCGGATGCGCGAGATCATCGCGCGCGACAAGCCGTTCACCAAAACCGTCCTGTCGCGCGACGAGGCGAAGAGCTTCTTTGAGAAGAAGGGCGAGGCGTTCAAGGTCGAGCTCATCGACGCCATCCCGGCGCAGGAGGAGGTCAAGCTCTACAGCCAGGGAGAGTGGACCGACCTCTGCCGCGGGCCGCACATGACCTCGACCGGCAAGGTCGGCGAGGCCTTCAAGCTCATGAAGGTCGCGGGCGCCTACTGGCGGGGCGATTCGAACAGACCCATGCTGTCGCGCATCTACGCGACCGCCTTCGCCAGACGTGAAGAGCTCGACGCCTATCTCAAGCAGCTCGAGGAAGCCGAGCGCCGCGACCATCGGCGCCTGGCGCGCGAGATGGACCTCTTCCACGTCCAGGAGGAGGGGCCGGGCTCGATCTTCTGGCATCCCAATGGCTGGACGATCTTCCAGGCGCTGGTCGCCTACATGCGTCGGCGGCTGTCCGGGGATTACGACGAGGTCAACGCCCCGCAGGTCCTGGACAAGCATCTGTGGGAGATTTCCGGCCACTGGGAGTGGTACCGGGAGAGCATGTTCATGTGCCGGCCTGCCGGCGACGACGCGGAGGCCGAGGACGAGCGCGTCTATGCGCTCAAACCGATGAACTGCCCCGGCCACGTCCAGATCTTCAAGCATGGCCTGCGCAGCTACCGCGAACTGCCGGTGCGGCTCGCCGAGTTCGGCGCGGTCAACCGCTATGAACCGTCGGGCGCGCTGCACGGGCTCATGCGCGTGCGCGCTTTCACCCAGGACGACGCGCATATCTTCTGCACCGAGGCGCAGCTTGCCGAGGAATGCCATAAGATCAATGAGCTGATCCTGTCCGTCTACGGCCATTTCGGCTTCGACAAGATCACGGTGAAGCTCTCGACCCGACCCGACAAACGCGTCGGGACCGACGCGATGTGGGACCACGCGGAAGCCGTGATGAGCCGCGTCCTCGACGAGATCAAGGCCCGGCACGGCAATGTCGTCACGACCAGCCTGAACCCGGGCGAGGGCGCGTTCTACGGGCCAAAGTTCGAATATGTGCTGCGCGACGCCATCGGCCGCGACTGGCAGTGCGGCACGACGCAGGTGGACTTCAACCTGCCCGAGCGCTTCGGCGCCTTCTACATCGCCGCCAGCAGCGAGAAGACCACCCCGGTCATGATCCACCGTGCGATCTGCGGCTCGATGGAGCGGTTCATCGGCATCCTGCTCGAGCATTACGCGGGCCATCTGCCGCTGTGGCTCGCGCCCGTCCAGCTCGTTGTCTGCACCATCACCAGCGACGCCGACGCCTTCGCAGTCGACTTCGCGGCCAAGGCGAAGCGGCGGGGGCTCAGGGTCGAATCCGACCTCAGGAACGAGAAGATCAACTACAAGGTGCGCGAGCACTCGCTGGCGAAGGTCCCGATTCTGATAGCGGTCGGCCGCAAGGAGGCGGCCGAGAACACGGTCTCGGTGCGCCGCCTCGGCTCCAACGCGCAAACCGCGATGGGCGCGGACGGGGCGATCGCGAGCTTCGTCGACGAGGCGATCCCGCCGGACTTGCGCGAGGCGGGGTAGCCCGCCTGAGGGCGAGGAACTTGCCCTCTTCTTGCCCGGCTGCCTTTGTAGGTTAGATCCGCTCTTCAGGGGCGGGGCGGACAGCAGGGGTGGATCATGTTGCGGAAGAGGATTCTCATTGTCTCACTCGCGGCGGGGCTCGCCGCCTCATTGGCGGGCTGCTCGCCGTACGGTTACGGCTATGGCTATGGCGTCACCGCGCCCGTCTATGGCGACGATTGGTACGGCGGCTATTGGCCGACTTACGGCGGCGTCTATTACGGCGGCGGCTACCGCTACCCCGGGTATTACCGGCGAGGCACCTACTATCCCTATCGCCACGGCGTCTACGCCCGCGGCGGTTACTATCGCGGCGGCTACCACCACGGCGGCTACTACCACCGCGGCTGGCATGGCTACCGGGGCGGCGTTCACGGCGGCGGCGTGTACCGCGGCGCAGGCTATCGGGCGGGCGGCGCTCACGGCGGCTACCGGCGGCCTTAAGCCTCCGGCGGCGCGTCGTCCCGCGCCGGCACGTAAAGCCCCGAGTTCGGCTCGATCCAGGCCATGTGGTCGCGCACCGCGACCACGCCGGGGGTGTTTTCCGCCACGACCTTGAGGCCGTCGCGCAGGCGCTCGTCGGTGATCGACCCGCCGAAGGTGACGACGCCGTTTATGACGGCGACGTTGACGCTGGCGCGCGGCGCCCACCCAAGCTTGTCGAGTTCGGCCTGGATGGCCGCCTTGATTTCCGCATCCGGATGCGCGCGGTCCGCTTTGGGCAGGGCGGCGAGCAGGCCTTTCAGCAGATCCGAGCGCGACACGACCCCCACGACTGCATCCCCGCGCAGCACCGGCAGGCGCTTGACGTTGCGCTTCATCATCAGGTCCACCGCCTCGCTTAAGTCCGCGTCCTCGGCGATCATCGCAACCTTCCGCGTCATGATCTCGCCGACTTTGCGGCCGTGCGCGTGCGCGTAGGACTGGGCCAGCCGGCCTCCGCTCAAGAGATATTCGAGCCAATGCGGCCGCTCTTTCTCCGTCCCGAGTTCGCTGCGGCGCAGAAGGTCGCCCTCGCTCAGGACGCCGACGAGGGCGCGCTCCGCGTCCAACACAAAGACGGCGCTGACATGCGCGCGCAGCATCGTCTCGATCGCTTCCGCGAGGCTCGCGGTTTCGGGCACGCCGATCGCGCCGTAGGTCATAACGTCTCGAACGCGCATCGATGGCCTCGTTTCGCCCTTGCCGCCGCCGAACTTTGTGCGTCATCTAGCAGCTTAGCCGCGTGAGCCTACGGCGCCCATGCGCCGTTAGGTCGCCATTAAGGAGAAGACATGAGCAACCCCGTCGTCGCTGAGGCGCTGCGGGGCGGACGGATCGAGTCCTTTCACAGCGGTGCGGGCGCGGTCGTGGACTCCGCCGGCCGCGTCGTGTTCGCCTTCGGCGATGTCGAGCGTCCGATCTACCCGCGCTCTGCGGTCAAGGCGCTGCAAGCGCTGCCGCTCGTAGAGAGCGGGGCCGCCGACCGCCTGCGGCTCAGCGGAGCGGAAATCGCGCTCGCATGCGCCTCGCATTCGGGCGAGGAGAAGCATGTCGCGACGGCGAGCGCGATGCTGAAAAAAGCAGGCCGCGACGAAAGCGCGCTCGAGTGCGGTGTCCACTGGCCGGCAAGCGATGCGGCCGCACGCGCCCTTGCCAGGAACGGAGCTAGCCCAAGCCAGCTGCATAACAATTGCTCCGGCAAGCACGCTGGCTTCATCTGCCTGGCCTGCGCGCAAGGCATCGATTCGATGCGCTACATTGCCCCTAACCATCCCGTCCAACGAGAAGTAGCGGCGGCGTTGGCCGATATGACGGGCGCGAAGGTTGGCGAAGAGAATCGCGGCGTGGACGGCTGCTCAATCCCGACATACGCGATTCCGCTGCGGGCGCTCGCGCATGGGTTTGCGCGCTTTGGGACAGGGGAAGGCCTGTCAGAGTCTCGTGCGCTGGCCGCGGCGCGGATTCGCAAAACCGTCGCGGCGCATCCCGACATGGTCGGCGGGGCGGGCAGGTTCGACACGGAGGTCATGACCATTCTCGGCTCACGCGCTTTCGTCAAATCCGGGGCGGAAGGAGTCCTCTGCGCGGCCTTGCCGGAAAAAGGCGTCGGGCTCGCGGTTAAGGCGGAGGACGGCGCCGGGCGCGCCGCCGGGGTCATGCTAGCCGCTCTGCTTCGCCGCTTCGGAGAATTCGACGCGAGCCAAGATGCGGAGCTCGATCCGTTCGTCGCGCCCACGCTCAGGAACTGGAACGGCTTCGAAGTCGGCGTCTTGCGGCCGGCCGGGCCGCTGGCGTAACGAGCCGTTTCAAACGGTCTTCGGGAGGAACGCTTGTTGCGAGTGGCCGCCTTCTCCTTACTTGCCCTTATCTTCGCCGCCGACGCCGCTCTTGCCCACGATCCGTGTCCTGACATCTCGCGCAAAGTTGCGGCGCTGACAGAGGGCGATTCGTTCCAGGCGACAAGCCTGCTGTTTTCTTCTGCCCGGCTCGGCTGCGAAAAAGAGGCGAATGCGCTCCTTGAGCGCGGCGCCGCGATCGACGCGAAGGATCGCGAAGGTGAGACCGCGCTCATGCGGGCGGCGCAGGCGGGAAAGACGAAGCTCGTCACGCTGCTGATCGAGAAAGGCGCGAACGTCAACGCCCGCTCCGTCCAGGGCTCGACGCCGCTCTTCCTGGCGGCCGAGGCCGATCGACCGGAGGCCGTGCATGTCCTTCTCGATCACGGCGCCGACCCGAACACTCCCGGCCGCAGCGCCCTCACGCCGCTTTCCGCTGCAGCCTACAACGGCGCGACGGACACGGCGGAACTCTTCATACAGCACGGCGCCGACCCGAACGCCGTCGATGAAGACGGCAAGGGCGCGATGGTCTACGCGGCCGGCCGCGCCAACGCGCCGATCGTCGCGTTGCTCCTCAAGGCCGGGGTCGACGTCAACCGGCGCTACGGCCACGGCCTCACCGCGCTCATGTGGGCCGCCGGCCACGATGCGAGCGCGGGCGTCCAGGACGTCGAGGCGACATTGCGGCTCCTGATCAGCCGCGGGGCCCGACGCGACCTCAAAGACGATCGGGGCCTGACCGCGGCGGACATCGCCAAGGCGAGGAGCGGTGATCAATTCACCGCGATGCTGAAGGACTGACCTCGATGTCGAGGCCCGCGAGGTAACTCGCGATCGCCTCGATGTGCTCGGGCGTCACGGTGTTGATGAGACCGGACATGCCTGGGTTATTGGCGCGCTTGCGGTCGCGGAAATCAAGCAAGGTCTTCAGAAGATAGTCATGCTCCTGCCCGGCGAGGCGCGGCACCGACGAGTCTCCCTGAAACTGGTCGAGATGGCATGAAGTGCAGACAACCGACTTGATGACTCCGACCGCAACGGCGGTGTCCTCCTTTGACGCTGAGGGCGCGTCCGTGCGCGGCCAGGGCTTCGCAGCGAAATACTCTGCGAGCTTGAGCGCATCGTCCTTGACGACGTTCTTCGCGACCGCCGACATGTGTTCGTCCTTGCGCGCGCCCTTCTGGAAGTCGCGAACTTGCAGATAGAGGTAGCCGGCGTTCTGGCCCCAGATAATCGGAACGGATTTGTCCTCAGGAATGCCCTTGAGGCCGTGACAGGCGCCGCAGGTTGCGGCCTTTTCCTCGATCGTTTCGGCAATGGCCGGGGTTGAGCAGGCGGCCAAGGCGACCGCGAGCGCAAAGCGATACACCGTAGGTTCCCCTGAAGACTGCGTGTTGACACCCAAGGCGCTAAGGCGCAGGCGAGAAAAAGGCCGCTCCGGCCGTGCGCGGAGCAGCCTTATGCCTGACGCCAACGAATTAGTCGACCGTGAAGGCGATGATGCTGTCGCCGCGCTTGAAGTCGAGCTGCGTATTCCCGCCCGCGCCGACGACAATGTACTGCTTGCCGCCGACCGTGTAGGAGGAGGGCGGCGCGTTCACGCCGGCGCCCGCCTGGAACGACCACAGCGCCTTGCCGTTCAACGAATTGTAGGCCCGGAACCAGCCGTTGCCTTCGCCCGCGAAGACGAGGCCGCCGGCGGTTGCGAGAATGCCGCCGATCATGGGCTCAGGCGTCAACACCTGCCAAACAACCTTGCCGTTATTGTAGTTGACGGCAGTGATGTTGCCGGTCTGGGCGCCGCCGGGGATGTTGGTGAAGGCGCCGCCAAGCCAGAGCTTGCCATCCGGATAGGGCGTGCTCGCTACCGTATACGTCATCTCCTGCTCGAGATTGATCGCGTAGGCCATGTTATGCGTCGGGTCCGTCGCGATTGGCGACCACTCCACCCCGCCGTTGGCCCCCGGGAACATGCGGGCCGACTTGGGGTCGAGCGGCTGGGTTGGCGTCGGCAGCGTCCACCGGTCCTTCTGCGACACCATCGGCTCGGAGAAGCGGATGAGGCTGCAGTCCTTGCGGTCATGCACGAAGATGTATCCGACCTTGCCCGCATGCAGAACGGCCGGGATCATCTTGCCGGACTTGTCGGCCGCATTGACGAGCACAGTTGGGCTCACCGCATCGAGGTCCCAGACATCATGCGGTATGTATTGGAAGTGGCAAACGTACTTGCCGGTGGCGAGATCCACCGAGACAAGCGAATCCGTGTAGAGATTGTCGCCGGGGCGGATGGCTCCGTCGAGGTCAGGCGAGGGATTGCCGACAACGAAATAGATGCGGTTCGCCGCCTCGTCGACCGAGGGGTTCTGCCACACGCCGCCGCCGAGCGTCTTGTAGGGGTCGCCATCCTTGGCGAGCGCCGCCTTTTCCGCCTCGATGTCACGGTGTTCGTCGCGCCCGGTGGCGTCTTTGGTCGCCCAGACGCCGACCGAGTTCTCCGGAATGGTGTCGAAGGTCCAAAGCAGCTTGCCGTCGTTAGCGTCGTAGGCCTTCACGAAACCACGAATGCCATATTCGCCGCCGTTGGTGCCGACGAGGATCTTGCCCTTGACCGCGGTCGGGGCCATCGTCTCGCTGTAGCCCTTTTCTGGGTCGCCGACCTGCTGCTCCCAGACGACCGAGCCGGTCTTGGCGTCGAGCGCGACGAGCTTGGCGTCGAGCGTTGCGACGTAGACTTTGTCGTTGTAGACCGCGACGCCGCGGTTGTTCGGGCCGCAGCAGAACGTCGTGACGGGGCCGAGCTTCGGCTTGAAGTGCCAGATTTCTTGGCCAGTCTTTGCGTCCAGCGCATAGACGTGGCTGAACGAGGTGGTGACGTACATCACGCCGCTGACGACGATCGGCGAGGTCTCAAGCGACTCCTTCACCTCCGTCTGGAAGATCCAAGCCGGATGCAGGCGCGCTACGTTGCCGCGATTGATTTGGCTATTCGGGTAGTAGCGGGTCTGGTCGTAGTTGCCGTTGGTGTGAAGGAAGTTGTTTCCGTCGCTGGCGGCGTTGTCCAGCTCCTTCTGCGTCACCGGCGTCACGGCGGCCGCCTTTGGCGTTGAGACGGAGATGGCTTTGATTTCCTGGGCGCCGGCCGTTCCCGCCATTACGACGGCTGCAGCGCAAATCGAACCAAGCAACAGTGGTTTATTGACGACTCGGGTCATCGGCGTGTCCTCCCTGACCCGCTGAGGATGCGCCCGAAAATCGAGTTTGTCACCTGTCTGTCAAGAACCTGCCGGCCTAAAACCGCCGCTTGGCCATAATGTAAGGTGCGAGGCAGGGTCATCTGGCGCCGGACCCGCGCAGCCAGCCCTTTCCGCCGTTCAGTCTTGCGCCGCGACGAGGCTCTCTTCGAGCATCAACCGCGCCCGCGCCCTCAATTTCTCGCTTTGGCTTTTCAGCTGGCCGCAGGCGGCGAGGATGTCTCGGCCCCTCGGGGTGCGCACCGGGCTCGCGTAACCGGCGCTCAACACGATCTCGGAGAAGCGCTCGATCGTTCCCCAGTCCGAGCATTCGTAGGGACTGCCGGGCCAGGGATTGAAGGGGATGAGGTTGATCTTGGCCGGAATGCCCTTGAGCAGTCTAACGAGCGCCTTGGCTTCGGCCGGCAAGTCGTTGACGCCTTTCAGCATCACGTATTCGAACGTGATGCGGCGGGCGTTCGACGCGCCCGGATACTCCCGGCAGGCCTCGAGAAGCTCTTCGATCGGGTACTTGCGGTTGAGCGGCACGAGCTTATCGCGCAGCGCGTTGTTCGCCGCGTGCAGCGAGACCGCGAGCATCGTTCCGCACTCGGCGCCGAGCCGGGCCATTTCGGGGACGACCCCCGAGGTTGAGACAGTGATGCGCCGCTTCGACAGCGAGAGCCCCTCGCCGTCGGTCAAAACGGCGATCGCGTCGCGCACGGCCTCAAAATTGTAGAGCGGCTCGCCCATGCCCATGAAGACGACGTTCGAGACCGCCCGCACGCCTTCTCCGGACGGAACAAGGCCGTCGGCCGGCGGGGCGCCGCCGGGGAAGTCGCCTAGTCGATCGCGGGCCAGCAGGACCTGCCCCACGATTTCCGCCGTGGTCAGATTGCGCACGAGCGGCATCGTCCCGGTGTGGCAGAAGGAGCAGTTGAGCGTGCAGCCGACCTGGGCGGATACGCAGAGTGTGCCCCTGTCCGATTCCGGGATGTAGACGCATTCGATCTCCGCACCCTTGTCGCCGGTGTAAGCGGGCGGCATCCTGAGGAGCCATTTGCGTGTGCCGTCCGCCGAAACCTGCTCGGCGGCGATTTCGGGCCGCGCGAGCGTGTGCCGCTCCGCGAGCTTTTCGAGCAGCGGGCGGGCCATGTTGCGCATCGCCGAAAATTCGCGCGCGCCGCGATGATAGATCCAGTGCCAGAGCTGGGAGACGCGCATATTGCGCTCCCGCTCCGGGACGTCGAGTTCAAGGACGGCGCGGACCATTTCGGCGCGCGTCGCGCCGGCCAAGCGCTCGGGCGCGCCGCCCCTGGCGGACACAGCAGAGGTCATGGCCAGGCTTCTAACATGAGGGTATGCGACCCACCAGCGCGCAAATGCCGCGCCTTTTCAAGGCGTAAGAGTCGATGGCGTCCACGAAGGGCTCGCTGCGGGCCCGCGCCTCAACCCAAAAGGAGCCAAACCGGGCCAGACATATCGTAGCCACGAAAGCCGGACAGATCGCCTCTGCCACCGACATCCATTATTGAAATTGGAACACCGTAACTCACTATGGTGTATGCTGGCTCCCGAGACGAGCCCGCGCATGCCCCATCCATTCGATCCAGGATACGTCGCCGAACCGTTTCTGGCTTTGTGCGCCAAATACCCCGACGCAAACGTCTATCCATCAGATCAATTTCGCCTCGAGTGGGGGCCGATCTTTCATCGCGGCCGGCTCGACGGCTCGGTGCGGGTGCTGGTAATCGGTCAAGACCCCGCGCAGCACGAGTCCGTCGTGCGGCGTATTTTGGTTGGTGAAGCCGGGCGCCGGGTGCAGGGCTTCTTAGGCAAGCTTGGGGTCACCCGCAGCTACGTGGCTATCAATACGTATTTGTACAGCGTCTACGGCAGCGTCAAGGCAAAGACTCGAAAGGACCCGAACCTAGTCGAGTACCGGAACCGTTGGCTGAAAGCGCTGCTCGTCGGAAGCAAAGTCGAAGCCGTGGTTGCGCTGGGGCAAGCGGCGGACGAGGCTTGGCGGTTCTGGACAGCGACGCCGGACGCCCCGTCCGTAAATGTCGCCTACCAAGCGGTGACGCACCCGACCCAGCCGGAAAGCTCGTCCAAGGGCGACAAGACGAAACTTGCCGCAGCAACGAAGAAGCTGCTCCGGAACTGGAACGCGGCCTTGCAAGCCTTGTCGCCTCACGTGCAACATCCCGACGCGCCCACGCCGCTGGTCCTCTATGGCGACAGCTGGGTCGACGGCGACAGAGTGGAGATTCCCGGGTCCGATTTCCCCGCCGGCTTGCCGGGATGGATGCATGAGCAAGACGGCTGGGCGGCGCGCGTGGGCGGCGATGACCTCGCCAAGCGGCGCAATATAACGATCACGGTCCCAAAGGGGGTGCTCTCATGACCGAGTTCCAGCGCCGCTGGTATCCGCTCGCCGGAGGCCCGCCCGCGCAGCGAGGCGCACAGGCGCTGGCCGCGAAGAAGCGAGGGCCGATCGACCCTCTTGACGGCCCGAAGTTGGCGCTGGCCGGACGCGCGGTGCTCATGGATGAGGCGTTCACGGTCAAGAATGACGCTATCATTTACGTCGAACGCGGCTCCATAGTCGCTGTGCAGGACCGCGCCATGGTGCCTCCCACTGGCTTCGATGGGGTTGGTCTGGTGGACACCGGCGGCACGCTCTTCCCCGGGCTGATCGAGCTGCACAACCACCTCAGCTACAATGCGCTGCCTCTGTGGAGCCCGGTGCCCAAGCTTTTCCAGCACCGCGGCCAGTGGCCGGACCACCCAGACTACCGCAAGCTCATCAGCGGTCCGATGACAGTCGTGGGTGAATATCGGGATGCACAAGGCAAGTCCATGCTGCTGGCGCCCCTGGTTCGCTACGTCGAGTGCAAGTGCCTGCTCGGGGGAGTGACGACCAGCCAGGGGATCATGCTCGCCAGCAACGCGGGCGTTCAGCGCTTCTACCGCGGTATCGTGCGGAACGTTGAGCAAACCGACGATCCAAACCTGCTCGAGGCGGAGGGGCGCATTGCCGACGTGGACGCAAAGGACGCGCGCGCCTTTCTGGCCCGGCTGAAGAAGGAGCGTGGTTGTCTCCTGCTGCATCTGAGCGAGGGGGTGACCAAGCCAGATCAATCGGACTCGGTGGCCCGCCGGCATTTCCTCGCGCTCAATGTGGCGCCGGACCAATGGGCAATCAGCGACCATTTTGCGGGCATCCATTCGGCCGGCTTACTGCCCGAGGATTTCGAGGTGCTCGCCGCGAATGGGGGCTCGATGGTTTGGTCGCCCCTCAGCAACCTGCTGTTCTACGGGGCGACCGCCCGCGTGGATGCGGCCAAGCGAGCCGGGGTTCGCATCGGGTTGGGCAGCGATTGGTCGCCGTCCGGCAGCAAGAACCTGCTTGGCGAACTGAAGGTGGCGTGGCTCTACTCGCAGCACGCTCTGGGGGGCCTGTTCAACGCGCGTGACCTGGTCGCGATGGCGACACGCGACGCCGCCGCCATCATCGGGTGGCAGAACGCGCTCGGCGCTCTGGAGCCCGGCAAGCGCGCCGACATGGTCGTGATCGACGGGAAAGAGGACGATCCGTATGAGGGGCTCGTCAAGGCGAAGGAGACCTCGATCCGGCTGGTGATGATCAACGGCGTCGCGCGCTACGGCGCGCCCGACTTGATGGACGCCTTCGGGTCGGAAGGCGAAAAGCTGACTGTAGGGGGTCAGCAGCGGCGGTTGTTCCTCAAACAGGCCACCGCCGATCCCGATGTGTCCAGCGTTTCGCTACGCAGGGCCCGAAGCACCCTGAGCAAGGCTTTTCGTGATTTACCCAAACTGGCGCGCGACCTGGAGAAACCAAAGCCGAAAAAGGCCGCGCGCGCGGCGCTTGACGCTCCGCAGCCGGTGATTTGGTCGCTCGCGCTCGACGAGATCCAAGCCACCGGGGTCGACCTGCGCCCTCGGCTGCCTTTCAACGGCCCGCGCGACTTCACCGGGCCGCACCGCGTATCGGCGCGCGCTGCCGCAGCGCCGCTCTCGACGATTCTCCAGCCCATGGCGCTGGACCCCCTCACCGTAGCCGACGACCCCGATTTCCTGCTGAAGATCTCGAAGCAGCCCAACGTGCCCGACCCCATTCGCGCCGGGCTGGCGCAGCTCTACTGAGGAATCGCTCGCCCGCTAGATTAACGTCACGCTAACCATGACTCCGCCCGGCCAAGGTTCGGCCCCGTTTCGCAGTTAGCCGTCGCCGAATTGGCATCGATGAAGGCTGAGACCATGCGGGCGAGATGGATCAAGATCGCGGCCTTGGCGGCCGCCGCGACGGCGTTTTGCGCGCCGGCGGAGGCTGTGCAGTGCGGCAACACGCCGGAAGGTTTTCGCGCCTGGCTTGAAGACTTCAAGCAGGTCGCGATCAACGACGGGGTATCCCCGGAGGTCGTGGATGCGGCATTCGCGACCGCCACTTTCGATCCGTCCGTGCTCGCTCACGATCGCGGTCAGAGGGCGCTCCAGGGGAACTACGCCGCGTTTGCGGCGAGCCACATCACGCCCAGCAGGGTCAAGAAAGGAAAGACGATGCTCCTGGCTTACGCCGAGCCGCTCGAACGGATCGAGCAGCAATTCGGGGTGCCGGGCCCGGTGCTGGTGGCGATCTGGGGGCTTGAGACGGATTTTGGCGCGGGCCTCGGCACGTATCCGACCTTCAGCGCGCTCGCGACCCTGGCCTACGACTGCCGGCGCGGAAATCTCTACAAAGCGGAGCTGATTGACGCTCTGATGATCGTTGAGCGCGGGCTGCTGCGGCCCGAGCAAATGCGCGGCGCCTGGGCGGGCGAACTCGGCCAGACGCAGTTCATGCCGTCCGCCTATCTCAAATACGGGGTGTCGTCGAACGGCGGCCGTGGCGGGGACCTCATGCGAAACTCGGCGGACGCGCTCGCCTCGACCGCCAATTTCTTGAGCCAGAAGGGCTGGCAGCGCGGAGCCGCATGGGACCCGGGCCAGCCGAATTTTTCCGTCCTGCTCGAATGGAACTCGGCTGAGGTTTACGCGAGGACGATCGCGGAGTTCGCCGACCGGCTCGCGGCGCCCTGAGGGATGGGCGCTGCCTAGCCGCCGAAAACCTCGTTGCTCTGGGCGCTGACCCGCACGAAGGTCGTGCGCTTCGACACCTCCTTGAGGCGGGCGGCGCCGATGTAGGTCATCATGGAGCGGACGCCGCCCATGATCTCGCCCATCGTGTTGTCGACCGGGCCGCGGTACGGGATCTCGACGGTCTTGCCTTCCGCCGCCCGATAGTGGGCGACCCCACCCGAGTGCTTCTGCATCGCGGTCTCCGAGGACATACCGTAAAACGTCATGCCGACCGGGACCTTCTCGCCGTCGCGCTCCTCGTAGCGGACTTCGCCGTCGCATTCGTCGTGTCCGGCCAGCATGCCGCCCAGCATGACGAAATCGGCCCCCGCCCCGAAGGCTTTCGCGATGTCGCCGGGAACCGTGCAGCCGCCGTCCGCGCAAACTTGGCCCTTGAGCCCGTGGGCGGCATCGGCGCATTCGATGATTGCGGATAGCTGCGGGTAGCCGACGCCGGTGACGCGGCGGGTGGTGCAGACGGAGCCGGGGCCGATGCCGATCTTGACGATGTCGGCGCCGGCCAGGATCAAAGCCTCGGTCATGTCGCCGGTCACGACATTGCCGGCCATGATGACCGCCTCCGGATGGTCGTCGCGCACGCGCCTTACGACGTCGAGGAACTTCTCGGCGTAGCCGTTGGCGACGTCGAGGCAGATGAAGCCGATGCGGGCGGCCTTGGCGACAGCGGCAAGTTTCTTGAGGTCGGCCGCCGTCGTGCCGAGGGAGTAGAAGGCGTGAGCGCCGTCCGACCCCGAGAAGAACTTGACGAGCTCGGCTTCGGGATAATGCTTGTGGAGCGCGGTCAGCGCCCTGTGCCGGCCAAGCGCGCGCGCCATCGCCATCGTTCCTGTCACGTCCATATTGGCGGCGATGATGGGAAAGCCCTTCCACTCGCCGCCCGTATGCAGGAATCGGAAGACCCGCGTGACATCGACGGCGCTGCGGGTATTGAGCGTCGAGCGCTTCGGGCGGATGAGAACGTCCTTGAAATCCAGTTTGACGTCGGTTTCGATGCGCATGGGAGACCTGTGGCGGTCGGCAAGGCCTAGCGGCGGCAGCTTGGATTTGATTTACCATAAGCCGGGGTGGAAGCGCATCGGATTGCGTGAGCGAGGAAGGAAGATCGAGGCATGAGCGACGAACTGGTCTTTTACGCCCATCCGATGTCGCGGTCGCGCATCGTCCGCTGGATGCTGGAGGAGATCGGGCGGCCGTACCAGACGAAAATCCTCGAGTTCGGGCACTCAATGAAGGCGCCGGACTATCTGACGATCAATCCGATGGGCAAGGTGCCGGCGCTGCAGCACGGGGACACGGTGATCACGGAAGCCGCCGCCATCTGCCTCTATCTTGCGGACGCCTTCCCCGACGTCGGACTCGCGCCGCCGCCGGGCTCCCGCGAGCGAGGTCCGTACTACCGCTGGTTCTTCTTCGGAGCGGGACCCTTGGAGGCGGCCGTCACCGACAAGGCGCTCGGTTTCGAAGTCCCGGTCGAACGCGAGGGAATGGTCGGCTACGGCAATCTCGAGCGAACGCTGGCGGCGATCGAAGGCGAGCTTTACCGGACCGACTATATCGCCGGCGATCGCTTCACCGCCGCCGACGTCTATGTCGGCTCGCATATCGGCTGGGGCATGGGCTTCGGGGACATCGACAAGCGCCCCGCTTTCGAACGCTACTGGACGCTCATCAGCGCGCGCCCCGCTGCGATTCGGGCCAAAGCGATCGATGACGCGCTCGTCGAGGAGCGGCGGAAGGCGAGCTGAAACTTCGGGCGGAAGAGAACGACAATGCGCCTCAAGGGCAAGACCGCGCTCGTCACCGGGGCGGGGCAGGGGTTCGGTTACGGCATCGCCGAGATTTTCGTCCGCGAGGGCGCGCGCGTCGCTTGCCTCGATCTGAAGGCCGAGGTCGCCGACGCGGCCGCCAAGCGCTTCGGCGACAGCGCGATCGCCCTGCGTGGCGACGTCTCAAACCGCGACGACGTTGAGCAGGCGGCCAAGGCCGCCATCGACGCCTTCGGACGGGTGGACATCGTCGTCAATAACGCGGGCACCACGCACCGCAACAAGCCGCTCATGGAGGTCGACGAGGCGGAGTTCGACCGCATCTTCGCGGTCAACGTGAAGTCGATTTTCCTCACCGCGCAGGCCTTCGTGCCCCACATGCGGGAGAAGGGCGGCGGCGTCATTGTCAACGTCGGCTCGACCGCTGGCTTGCGCCCGCGCCCCGGGCTCACCGTCTACAACGCCTCAAAGGGCGCGGTGCACGTGATGACGAAATCCATGGCGGTCGAGCTTGCGCCCGACAAGATCAGGGTCTGCGCGCTGGCGCCGGTGGCCGGCGAAACGCCGCTCCTCGCCATGTTCATGGGCGAGGACACCCCGGAAAAGCGCGCGGCCTTCAAGGCGACGGTGCCGCTCGGGCGGTTCTCAACGCCCTACGACATCGGGGCGGCCGCGCTTTATCTCGCGAGCGACGAGGCCGCGTTCCTGACCGGCGTGGTGCTCGAGGTGGACGGCGGACGGTGCATTTGAAGGGGCTATTCCCCCGGGAAAAACGCCACCACCTCCGCCTCGATCCGCGGCGGGTCGAGCCGGACGGCGCCCTCGCGCGGAATGCGTGTTTCGATCGCGCCGGCCTCCCCGCGCTTGTGCCAGATCATGACCCTGCGGTCGGGGTTGAGAATGAGATAGTGCTCGACGCTTGCGGGTGAGAAAAAGCAGTCGAGCTTGATTCAATGGTCGTCGGCTGCCGTGCTCGGCGATAGGGCCTCGACGACGGCTGACCCGCTGTTCGCGCGCAAGGTAGCGTTTCCGTTGGGTGGGCCGTGCAAGCAAAAAGCCTCCCCAGCAACAGCTTGGCCTAACATGGTTTCGACAAGGCCCTAGTGAAGCCATCGTATTGACCTCAGCGTGGCGCCGTTGTGACAGGTTGACAGAAGGATTCAACCTTCCGGAATCAAAGCGGATGATTGTCAGGCGCGTCATCATATCGGCAATTTCCTCTTGTATCTACGAATCTGGGGGCGAACGTGAGGAGATCCATATGACTCAGCATGCGCTCTATGTTCAACTCGAAGCCAAGCCCGGAAAGGAGCAGGAGGTCGCGACCCTCCTATCCAACGCACCGAGCATGGTCCGTGACGAGCCGGATACAACAGCTTGGTTCGCGATCCGGATGGGGCCGAGGACCTTCGGCAAATTCGACGCATTCGCCAACGAGCGGGGCCGAGAAGCCCATCTCCAGGGCAAACTCGCGACGCAAATCCGGTCGAAGGCGCCGGAACTGTTCGTCAAGACGCCGGAAATTCAGCGAATGGAAGTTCTCGCCGACAAGCTGCCTCACTAATTGAGAAGCCGCCGCGCGCCCAAGATCGGCGCGCGCGATTCGGCGACCTCGAAAGCGCGGCGATGATTCCGCCGCGCTTTCGTTTTCTAGCCTGGGGAATGCCTCGCTTTGCATGCCGCTCGGTCGCTTCTTGACGCCGCGCGACACCACCTCTCGGCTGCTCCACGTGCTGCGGCTTTCGCTCAGGCCAGCAAGATCCGCAAAAGCGGGCGGTCGGAATTTGGGTTCGAGGCGAAAAAGCCGCCACCTCAGCCTCAGTTCGCCCGCGGGTCGAGCAGGGGTTGTGTGCTATCGTTCAGGAAGGCGGCGGCGCAGTTCGCGAAACGAACCCCCGGAGCAGCCGAATTGCGGCGCCATCAATTCGGCGAAGTCCTCCTCGAACTAGGGAATCCGGCTGGCGGGGAAACCCCAGCGCGGGAGAAGCAGCGGGTCGAAATCGGGGCGTCCCCCGATCGTCGGCGCATACTGGGAAGCGGACGAACGTCCGCGCATTCTATGGGGGCGGCGCCTTTGATCGCGCTCGACGAAATGTGGCCTTGGCCGACGCGAACTCCGCGAACCAAAAGCGTCGCGGACCGGCTTCGCTCGGCAGTCTGGGTTCGGCCTGAGCCCGACGAGGGCCGATGAGAACAACCCAGCTCTACCGCGACGCCGTCGCGCGGCTGCCGGCGAGCCTGAGATCCGCGGCGTCGAAGCTCTTGGGCAGACCGTCGGCGCGCTACGCCATCCTTGCGCTTGCCGCGCTTGCGGTGATCATCGTCGCGATGACGCAGATGGCCTCCGTCATCGTGGACCAGTGGTCGCAACGTGACGTCGAGCTCAGGGCTCGTCTCGTGTTCCGGTCGGTCGGGGAGCGCGTCATGCTCGGTCTGGCGGCCAAGCCCGAGGCCGATCTTCAACCGTTTTTCGAGCAGCTTGCGGAGGACGAGCGGCTGCTTGCCTTGGGTTACTGCAACCCGAAAGGGCAGTTGCTGTACGCGACCAAGTCGATGCCCGACGACGCGCATTGCCCGCCGCCCCCGCTGCCTAAGGTGGACACCTTCGAGGTCATTCGCGGCCACGGGGCGCCGATTTCACTGGCCGTCTTTCCCCTGTCGACGAAGGAGGACGAAGGGTCGCTCCTGGTCGTGCACGACCTTTCGTTCGTCGAGAAGCGAACGCGCGAGGCCGAATTCTATATGGCGCTCGCGCTCGTCGGCGTCGCAGCCGGCCTCGGATTGCTGGCGACGGCGATCGTGCTCGCGTTGCTGCGCGGCTGGACCCAGTCTTTACGCGCGGCGATCGCCAATTTCGGGCCAGGACGGGCCGGCTATTCCGGCGCGCGGCAGGCGGAGCTGCCGATCGGTCGCGACATCGAGGCCATGCTTTCCGAACTTCGGCTGGAGCGCCGATATACGGACGGAATTCATGTGGAGTGGTCGCCGAAGACGCTGCATCAGCTTCTCGACCAGGAGTTGCCCGGCGCGCAGGTCATCGTCGTCTCGAATCGGGAGCCGTACATCCACAACCGGGTCGACGGCCGCGTGGTCCTGCAGACTCCGGCAAGCGGACTCGTTTCTGCGCTCGAGCCGGTCATGCGCGCCTGCGGCGGCGTCTGGGTCGCGCATGGCTCCGGCTCGGCCGACCGCGACACAGTCGACAAGCGCGACCGCGTCGCCGTGCCTCCCGCAAACCCGGCTTACGCCTTGCGCAGGGTCTGGCTCACCGACGCGGAGCAGGACGGCTATTACTACGGTCTCGCCAACGAAGGGCTTTGGCCGCTTTGCCACATCGCCTTCGTGCGGCCAACGTTCCGGGAAAAGGACTGGGGGTACTACGCCGCCGTCAATCGGCGCTTCGCCGATGTCGTCGTGGAGGAGGCCGACCGGGACGATCCGATCGTCCTCGTGCAGGACTATCAATTCGCCATGCTGCCGCGCATGCTGCGCAGCCGGCTGCCACGCGCCACCATCATCGCATTCTGGCACATCCCCTGGCCCAACCCCGAGACGTTCGGTATCTGCCCCTGGCGGGAGCAGATCATCGACGGCCTGCTCGGCAGCTCGATCCTCGGTTTTCACACCCAGTTCCACTGCAACAATTTCATCGAAGCTGTCGATCGGTTCATGGAGAGCCGGATCGATCGCGAACGAAGCTCGGTCACGCTCGCCGGTCACGAGACTCTCATCCGACCGTACCCGATATCCATCGAGTGGCCCCCAGCGGCCCTGGAGCGGCAGGCGCCGCCGAAAGAATGCCGAGAGGCGGTCAAGACCCGCTTCTCGCTGCCCGCCGACGCGCGCATCGCGGTGGGGGTCGAGCGCTTCGACTACACCAAGGGCATATTGGACAGAATGCGGGCGGTTGACGCGCTCCTGGAGCATCACCCGGAGTGGCGCGGAAAGCTCGTGTTCATTCAGGCGGCCGCGCCGACCCGCAGCAAGCTCAACACGTACAAGGGACTGCAGGCCGAGGCCATCCGGGAAGCGGAGGCGATCAACGCCCGTTGGGGTCACGGTTCGTACAAGCCGATTTTGCTGCAAATCCGTCATCACGAGCCGAGCGAGGTCTTCGAACTGTTTCGAGCCGCGGACCTCTGCGTGGTGTCGAGCCTGCACGACGGCATGAATCTCGTCGCCAAGGAATTCGTCGCTTCCCGCGACGACGAGCAGGGCGTGCTGGTGCTGTCGAGCTTCGCCGGCGCCTCGCGCGAGCTGTCGGAGGCGCTCATCGTCAATCCCTACGACACGCATGGCATGTCCGAGACGATCGATGCGGCGCTGCGAATGGACGCGAGCGTCCAGCGCGAACGCATGCGCGAGATGCGCGAGCTCGTGCGGCAGCGCAACGTCTATCGCTGGGCCGCCCAGATGCTCCTTGATGCGGCGCGCCTCAGGCGGCGCGAGAGCATCGGCTATACGGCAGCAGCTTAGCTGTACCTCACGGAACGCCGCCGCTCCTGGCGCTAGGCGCTTCGCGCCCGCCATGTTAGGCAGCCGCGCCATGCGGCGCCGCGACCGCTGCTCGCGCGAAGGATTTGTCCATGGCGATGATCGAAACGGAAGCCTTTTCCGAAGGGCTCGCCTTCGATGACGTGCTGCTTCGGCCCGGCTTGAGCGCGGTCGCTCCCAGCGCCGCCAACATCGCAACGCGACTCACGCGCGAGATCCGGCTCAACCTGCCGATCATTTCCGCGGCGATGGACACCGTGACCGAGGCGCGGCTTGCGATCGCCATGGCGCAAGCCGGCGGAATCGGCGTTGTCCACCGCAATCTCGATCCAACCGACCAGGCCGAGGAGGTGCGCAAGGTCAAGCGCTTCGAGAGCGGGATGGTGGTCGATCCGATCACCATTTTTCCCGACGCCACGCTCGCCGACGCGCTCGACCTCATGCGCCGCGCCTCGATCTCGGGTGTTCCAGTGGTCGAGCGCGACCTCGACGGCAAGCCCGGCAAGCTCGTCGGCATCGTCACCAACCGCGACGTGCGCTTCGCCGACGATCTGCGCCAGCCGGTGTCCGAGCTCATGACGCGCAGGGTGGTGACTGTGCGCGAGGGGGTCGGCCACGACGAGGCGCGCCGGCTTCTCCACCAGCACCGGATCGAGAAACTTGTCGTCGTTGACGAGGCGGGAAAATGCGTCGGCCTCATCACGGTCAAGGACATCGAGAAGGCGACCGCCCATCCGAACGCCGCCAAGGACGCGGACGGGCGCCTGCGCGTCGCCGCCGCCACCACCGTCGGCGACAAGGGCTTCGAGCGCGCCGAGCTGCTCATGGCGGCTGGCGTGGACTGCCTCGTGGTCGACACAGCGCACGGCCATTCCGAACAGGTGCTGGCGCAGGTGCGGCGCATCCAGCGCGCGACCAACAAGGTTGCGGTCATCGCCGGCAATGTCGCCACCCGCGAGGGCGCGCAGGCCCTCATCGACGCCGGGGCGGACGCGATCAAGGTCGGCATCGGGCCGGGCTCGATCTGCACGACCCGCATTGTGGCGGGGGTCGGCGTGCCGCAGCTCACCGCCATTCTCGAGGCGGCCGAGGCGGGGCGGGCGGCGGGGGCGCCGGTCATCGCGGACGGCGGGATCAAGTATTCCGGCGACCTCGCCAAGGCCATCGCGGCCGGCGCGGATTGCGCCATGATCGGCTCGCTCTTCGCCGGCGCCGAGGAGAGTCCGGGCGAGGTGTTCCTCTACCAGGGCCGGTCCTACAAGAGCTATCGCGGCATGGGCTCGCTCGCGGCGATGGCGCAGGGGTCGGCCGACCGCTACTTCCAGCAGGACGTCAGGGACCAGGTGAAGCTCGTGCCTGAGGGGGTGGAAGGGCAGGTGCCCTATCGCGGGCCGGTCGGCGCGATCGTCCACCAGCTTGCGGGAGGCTTGCGCGCGGCGATGGGCTACGTGGGCGCCGCGACGATCCCGGAGTTGCAGGAGAAGGCGCGGTTCGTGCGCATCACGAGCGCGGGGCTTCGCGAGAGCCACGTCCACGACGTCGCCATCACCCGCGAGAGCCCGAACTATCACCCGACGGGGGCGTAGAGGCGCCGTTTTCAGCCGCGAACCGCGCCTTGACCGCCTATCGCCCGGTTGAGAACGCGCCTGCGACCATTCAACCCCGCCTCGATCCGCCCTGATCGGCGCCGGGCCGTCCAGAAGACCTGGTGATTTGTTCGATTTGCAGAAGGCCCGCCTTGTTCTCGGCGATCCAGGTTTGGGTCTCCCGGACGATAGTGTCCTGACAGGCGGCGGCAAATTGCGAAACCCGACCGAGAATGGCCTTGGCGTCGTCGCCGGACAACGTGTCGGCGGCGCAGTTTAGCGCTCCGCGGACTTCGATTTCGAACGACCAAATGAGCTTGCTCAGCTCGGCTTCCGTAAGTCTGCTTCGCATCCATGCTGAGGAGTAGCCGAACGCCTGGTCCAGCAGGATCGCCCCAGCCGCGAGCCCAAAGAGGACGAAACCCAGCGGCGAAATCATCGCCTTCAAGTCTCCCGGGAGCTCCTCAACCAGACCGGCCGGAAGCAGTGGACAGAGCCCACCCAGGACGCCGAGAATCACCGCGGCGCGCCTCAATCGGCGCGACACTTTGCCCATCTTGCTGGCATTCCATGGATAGTACTTCAGGAGCTCTCTAGCCTTCGCCAACGCGCGGTCCACCACAGTCTCCAGAGACCCCCGGTCAACGCGCGCGTCCGATTTGATGAGACTAGCCGGCACGCCTGCGCTTTGAAGTTGCGTGGCGGGTTTGGCGGCGTCGGCGTCCTGGGCGCCGGCGTCCTCCGGTTGCTCGCCTTGCGCTGGCAACCGCTGCGCGCGCGGCGGCTGCGTCGGTTCCCGCCACGAGCGGGACTATATTCTCAGCGGCAGCCGGCGCTTTCGCTGACCCGGCGGCATTGACGGCGCTGTCTCGGGGCGTCTGTTGATCGCTGGTGGGTCCAATGGCGTCCGACTTGGTCGACCCCTCGCAAATTGGCTGAAGAAGAAATCCCTGTTCGCTAATAAAACGATACCCTAACCGAATCGCGCCCGCTTGTCATGCCGGCGCGCGAGCCGCCCCGCCGAGGGAGGAAAGCGCGCGAAGAATCTCGCCGGCGCCAGCTCTGGCAGTCGCAGACCAGGACCCAATTCTGAATCCGACCTTTCCGGCGCCCCGCCGCCCTGATGTCGGAAGGCCTGGACCGACGTCCGCTTGCCCGCGATGCTTGGCGCCCTTCCGCTGGGCCGAGAAGGCGGCGTCGCTTTGTCCCGAGCTCATGGACAAAACGCCGGCTCCTTCGGTCGGGGACGCTCACGCCGGCAATTTCGGCCTTTGGCGGGACGCCCAGACGCGGCTCGTCTGGGGCGTGAACGACTTCGACGAGGCGGCGCGATTGCTGTGGCCGCTCGACCTCGTCCGGCTGGCGGCGAGCGTGCTGGCGGCGGTCGAAGCCGCCGACGCCTCAGAGGTCGCCGGAGCGGTTCTCGAAGGCTATCTGTCTGGCCTTAGCGACCCGCGCGCGATTGTGATCGAGCGGAAAACCGATTTCTTATGGCTTCGAGACGCTTTCATCTCGAACGATGACGAACGCCAGAAGTTCTGGAAGAAACTCGACAAGGCCAAAGCGGCCGATTGCGACCCCGCTGCGCTCGAGACCCCGCTCTTGACCGCCTTCGGCAGGACAAGCGACGTGCTCGTGGCCCGTCGCCAGGCGGGAGTCGGCAGCCTCCGCCGGCCGCGGTTCACTGCGAGCGGCGTTGTGAACAGCGGCCCGTTCGCCGCGGAGATCAAGGCGGCGCTCCCCTCCTGCTGGAGGGACGGCCGTGAGGCGGGCCTTGCCCAGAGCATGGCGCACGGGCCCGCACGGTCGCCCGATCCGGCGCTTCGCTACGACGACAGCGCGACAGTTCCGTTCGTCATCCGTAGGCTGGCGCCCAATTACCGCAAGCTTGAGTTCGGCGAGTTGGAGCCGAAGCTCTCCGGTCGCCACCGGCGCGCGCTGCTCGGAGCAATGGGGATGGAGCTGGCGAGTCTTCATGTCGCGAAAGCGGGCGACGAGCGCGACGCGATCATGGGCGAGCTCAGCAAGCTTCCCGAGCGCTGGTTGAGCCGCGCGGCGTCACGGGTCGCCGACTGGACCGTCGACGAGTGGCGCGGCTTTGGCAAGTCCCACTGAGGCGCCGCAGAGAGCGCCGGCCTCGGTCTGAGGCTTGGCGCCCGCGGCTTTGCTTGCTACTCGACTGCCGCCGCGGCCTTTTTGAGGCCGTAGCGCAGAGGCTCGCATGATCCCCGCCGCCCGCGTCGCCGCCGCCATCGAGGCACTGGCCGACATCGAGAGCCGACGCCGGCCGGCGGCCGACGCGATGAAGGATTGGGGCCTCGCCCATCGCTTCGCCGGCTCCGGCGACCGCGCCGCGATTTCAAGCCTCGTCTACGACGCGCTCAGGCGGAAAAGCTCGTCGGCCTGGATCATGGGCGAATCCAGCCCGCGCGCCGAAATCATAGGCGCGCTGAAGCAGACGCGCGGGCTCGACCTTTCGACGATCGAGGCCTTGTTCTCAGGCGAACGCCACGCGCCGTCGCGCCTCACGGACGTCGAGCGCGGGCGCCTCACCCATACGGATCTCGCGGGCGCGCCGGCGCATGTGGCGGGCGATTACCCGGATTGGCTCGCGCCTGAGTTCGAGGCCGCCTTCGGCGCGGATGCGGCCGAGGAGGGGAGGGCGCTCGCCGAGCGGGCGCCGGTCGATCTGCGCGTCAATCTCTTGAAAACGACGCGAGAGAAAGCCTTGGCGGCGCTCGCTCATCTATCGCCGGCGCCGACGCCGTTCTCGCCCATGGGCCTGCGCGTGCCGCTCCGGCCCAACGGGCGCGCCGTCGCGCTCGCGGCGGAGCCGGCCTACGTCAAGGGCCTCGTCGAGGTGCAGGACGAGGGCTCTCAGATCGCGGCGCTGCTCGCCGGGGCGAAGCCCGGCATGCAGGTCCTCGACCTGTGCGCGGGCGCGGGCGGCAAGACGCTCGCGCTCGCGGCGTCGATGGACAATCGCGGACAGATCTACGCGACCGACCCGGACGGGCGCCGCCTTACGGCGATCTACGAGCGGCTCGCGCGATCGGCCGCGCGCAACGTCCAGGTGCGCAGCCCGCGCGGCAAGGCCGACGTGCTCGCCGACCTCGAAGGGCGCTCAGACCTCGTCCTCATCGACGCGCCCTGCACCGGCTCGGGCGGGTGGCGGCGCAACCCGGACGCCAAATGGCGCATCCGGCCGGGGGCGCTTGAGCAGCGCATCAAGGATCAGGACGAGACGCTTGAAAACGCGATGTGTTTCGTGAAGCCCGGCGGACGTATCGTCTATATCACCTGCTCGGTCCTGCGGCCTGAGAACGAGGATCGGGTCGCCGCCTTCCTCGAGCGCCACACCGACATGCTGCCGGTGGACGCCGCGACGCAGGCGCGCGCGGCGGGACTGCCGGCGCTCGCGGGGCGCGCTTCGCCCTTCGGCCCGGGCCTTCGGCTTACCCCGCGCACAACCGGCACGGACGGGTTTTACATCGCGATGCTGGCGAGGGTGTGAACGAGAGAGCGCCTCATCCTGCCGCTCGCATCGCCCATGAGGCCTCCGCCGCCTCGCGCATGATCGCCCAGACGGCGTCCACGTCCGCCGCTTCCGTCGCAAGCGCCCCGATCGACACACGCGCCGTCCAGCGTCCGTCGATGACCGCGGGCGTCAGATAGGCCGCGCCCGAGCGGTTGACGACCTCGACCCAGGCGGTCGTGTGCGCGTCGAGCGCCTCGCCCCGGAACGCCGCGCCGTCCGGCGTCGAAGGCTCGTGCCGGACGCAGACGGTCTGCAGATGAACCGGCGCGACGACGCGCCAGCCGGGCGTCGCGGCGACCATCTCGGCGAGACGGCGCGCATTGCCCATGTCCCGCCTGAGCCGTTCTTGAAGTCCGCTCACGCCCTGCTCGCGGATGACGAACCAGAGCTTCAGCGCGCGGAAGCGGCGGCCGAGCGGGATGCCCCAGTCGCGCAGGTTCTTGACCTCGGCGTCCGCGCCGGATTGCAGGTAGCTCGGATTGGTCGACATGACCCGCACAAGGTGCTGCGGGTCGCGGACATAATAGAGCGAGCAGTCGAACGGCGCGCCGAGCCATTTGTGCGCGTTGACCACCAGACTGTCGGCGCCTTCGACCCCGTCCCACATCGAGCGGCATTCCGGCAGGATCATCGCTCCGCCCGCCATCGCCGCGTCGACATGCAGCCAGACCCCGTGGCGCTTTGCGATGTCCGCGATGGACGCGACAGGATCGATCGCCGTCGTGCTGGTTGTGCCGACGGTTGCGACGATGGCGCAGGGCAGATCGCCGTTCGCGGCGTCCTCGGCGACCATTTCGGCGAGCGCGTCGGCGCGCATGGCGAATTCGGCGTCATGAGCAACGAGCCGGATGTTCTCGCGGCCGAAACCCGCAAGAAGCGCCCCCTTGTGGACCGAACTGTGCGCATGTTCTGACGCGTAAACCCGGAGCCTGCGCATTTCGCCCTGCAGTCCGCCGCGCGCCGAGGCGTAGCCGGTCGTGCGCTCGCGCGCGCAAATGAGCGCAACCAGCGTGCTCGTCGAGGCGGTGTCCTGAATGACGCCGCTCCAGGCCGGCGAGAGGCCGAGCATTTGCCGCATCCAGTCGGTGACGACTTCTTCGATTTCGGTCAGCGCGGGGCTCGATTGCCAGGAGAGGCCGATCACGCCGATACCCGTGGAGACGAGGTCGCCGAGGATTCCCGCGGGCAGGGCGTTGGCGGGGAAATAGCCGAAGAAGCGCGGATGCTGCCAAAGCGTGAGGCCCGGCAGGACGATGCGGTCGAGGTCGCGGATCGCTTCGGCGAAATCCTCCGGCTCCGCCGGCGGCGCCGGCGGCAGCGCCTCGCGGATCTGCCGCGGTCTGGTCTTGGCCATAACAGGGCGATCGGGCAGGCTCCCCTGATAGTCCGCGAGCCAGTCGATGAGTCGGTGGCCGTAAGTGCGAAATTCTTCCGGGGTCATGGGCGGGCGCGTTCTCTTTGGCTTGACTTTTGTTCGAGCGCTGCACCACGGCCCCCTGAGGATTGTCAATCGGCGCGCGAGACGCGCGGGCTAAACTCCCGCGCCAAGACGCTTGAAATCTCTAATGGAGCCGCAGATGACCGAGCCTGCCCTCAGGGGCCCAGCGATGTGGGACGAGCGTTATGGCGGCGAGCATTACGCCTATGGCCTCGAGCCGAACCGCTTTCTCGAGGCGCAGGCGCATCGGCTCAAACCCGGCATGAAGGCGGTTGTCCCCGGCGATGGCGAGGGCCGCAACGGCGTCTTTCTCGCTTCGCTTGGGCTCGACGTGGACACGCTCGATCTCTCCGAGCAAGGCGTCGCCAAGGCGCGACGCTTCGCGGTGGAGCGCGGCGTCTCGCTCAACGCCCTCCGCGTCGACGCGCTCGCCTGGGAATGGCCGGAGGAGATTTATGACCTCGTGGCGCTCATCTTTCTCCACCTCATTGAGCCGCATCGCAAGGCAGTGCACGCCAAGGCGATCCGCGCTCTTAAACCCGGCGGGCTTCTCGTGCTCGAGGCGTTCCGGCCCGAGCAGATCGAGCGCCACGCTGCCGGGACGCGC
This sequence comes from Roseiarcus sp., assembly GCA_035500275.1. Lineage (GTDB taxonomy): Bacteria > Pseudomonadota > Alphaproteobacteria > Rhizobiales > Beijerinckiaceae > Roseiarcus. Next base: position 29,098 of record DATJXI010000045.1, read on the forward strand.
GGAGGGCCGCGCGATGCGGCGCTTCTCTATTCGCTCGACGCGATCCGCCGCGACTTCGAGGAAGAGGAGATTCTGATGCTCGATGCGGCGGAGGCCGAGATGAGCGAAGGCCCGCTGCAGGCAGGTATGAGCGCCGTCGTCCGCGCGCTTATTCGGCGGCGATAGCCGCATCCTGAAGAATCACGCGACCTTCTTCTCGATGCGGGCGAACGGGCTCAGGCCCATCCACGAACCGATGGCGGCTTCGAGCCGCCTGCTGCCGGTGATGAGCAGCTTCCCCTTCTCCTTGGCCCGGTCGATCGTGGTGTAGCCCATCCAGATCTCGGTCATCGTCCTGAGGTCGGTCGAGAGATAAAGGTCGACGTCGAAACCCGGGTCGACCGAGCACAAGTCGACCTCCCGGTCGGGCTCGACGACCAGCCACCAGTTTCGGCGCGTGTCGGGAAGGTCGGTGAAAATGACCTGGATGGTGCTTCGCGAGGGCGGCATGGGCGTCGGATTGATGTTGCGCCGCATGTCCCACATGAGAAGATTGGGGTCGAGCTTCTCGAGCGAGGCTTCCAGATCGATCCATCGCTGTCCCCAGCAGCCGATGGCCTCGATGACCGGCTTAAGCTCCCGCCCTGCCTCGGTCAGCCGGTATTCGTAGAGGCCGGGCTCGCCGCTGACCGGGGCGCGCGAGACGATTCCCGCGGTCTCCAGGTCCTTCAGGCGCTTCGACAGAAGGGCGGGAGACATCCGGGGCACGCCGCGCCTGAGATCGTTGAAACGGGTCGACCCGGAAACGAGCTCCCGCAGGAGCAGCAGCGTCCACCGCGCGCCGAGGACCTCCGCGGCCATCGCCACGGGACAAAACTGATTGTAGCTACTGTCAGGCATCGCGAGCCTCCTTTCGCCTGCTCCCCAGTTCAGAAATTGCACCGGCCGGATTCAGTTCCAGAGCTGGCGGGGAACAAGCGTCTGTGAAATGCCAGAAGGCGGCTCCGTTGAAAGATGTCCTTTAGGCTACGGTCCGCCGCGTCGGCGCGCAAGCCTAATACGCGCGCCGACAACGGATCGCCTAAAAAAGGGAAAAGCGTCCAATGTTCGATGGCTGCGGCCGGGGGTGAGGAGAAACGCGCAGTACCGAGCGCACCGGCCGAGCCGCCCGATCGGATCGCCGAACTAAGGAACTGACGATGCTCGCCCAGCCGAAGTGCCCAACGCCCAATTCTCAATCGCAGGCAGTTCGTAGAGCGCAAGGAAAAACAAAGCTAGGCTGGCCAAAAACAAAATGGCCGCGCCTACGCCGGTCAGAAACTTCCGCAAGGTCCCGTCTCCCGCTATTATCTATTAAATCCAACCCTATGTCCCTATGTCATGATCGCTCAGCGAAGGCGCGCGCCAGCGGGAGAAGCGCCCCTGCTGTCGGCCCCAGAAAACTTGCGAGTGAAAGTCGTCATTCTGGCTCCCGGTTGAGCGCGGGGCAATGAAGCGTCCAGCGCGCCTTTCGCCAGCCGCCAAACGACCGGGGCGCGCGTCAGGATCGCAAGCCTAGCCCCTAGTTCAGAAACTGTACCGGCCCGATTCAGTTCCAGAACTAGCGGGGGAACAAGCGTCGATGAAAACTCGCAGCCTGCGGGGCGGACCGACCTCGGCGCCGCCAGACCGAGCCTCGACCAAGCCCCGCCAGACGGAGGCGAACATGATGGATCTTACCATTCGCACGCTCGATGCGACAAGGACGATTACCGGCGAAACGCTGACCGCTTTCAGGGGTCGGCTGCGCGGCGTCGCCGCCCTCCCGGGGGAGGATGGCTACGAGGCCGCGCGCACGATCTGGAACGCCATGATCGACCGGCGCCCGGCTCTCGTCGTGCGCTGTCTCGGCGCCGCCGACGTCATCGAGGCGGTCAAGCTCGCGCGGGAGGAGAATCTCCTCGTCGCCGTGCGCGCGGGCGGACACAACATCGCCGGCGCCGCCGTCTGCGACGACGGTTTGCTCATCGACCTCTCGCTGATGAAGTCGGTTCGTATCGATCCGGCCTCTCGCACGGCGCGCGTCGAGCCCGGCGCGACACTGGCGGATTTCGACCACGAGGCGCAGGCGTTCGGCCTTGCCACTCCGCTCGGGATCAACTCGACGACCGGCGTCGCCGGCCTGACCCTCGGCGGCGGTTTCGGCTGGACCACCCGCAAGTTCGGGCTGACGATCGACAACCTCCTTTCGGCCGACGTCGTCACCGCCAACGGCGCGTTCGTGCGGGCGAGCGAGACGGAGCACCCGGATCTCTTCTGGGCGCTGCGGGGCGGGGGCGGCAATTTTGGCGTCGTGACCTCCTTCGAGTTCAGGCTGCATCCGCTCGGGCCGCAGGTCCTGTCGGGGCTCGTCGTGCATCCGTTCGAGGAGGCGGCGACGCTGCTCAGAGAGTTTCGCCGCATTACCGATGAGGCGCCTGACGAACTCGTGGTGTGGGCCGTGATGCGGAAGGCGCCGCCGCTGCCGTTCCTGCCTGCCGAATGGCATGGCCGGGAGGTTCTCATCTTCGCCGCCTGCTACGCCGGCGACATGGCGGAGGGCGAGAAGGCGACGCGGCCGCTGCGCGCCCTCGGCAAGCCGATCGCCGACGTCATTTCGCCTCACCCGTTCGTCGGCTGGCAGACGGCGTTCGATCCGCTGCTCACGCCTGGCGCGCGCAACTACTGGAAGAGCCACGACTTCGCCGATCTTTCGGACGCAGCGATCGACGTGATCGTGCGCGCGGTCGGCGCCCTGCCGTCGCCGGAATGCGAGGTGTTCATCGCCCACGTCGGAGGCGCGATGGCGCGCGTGGCGCCGGACGCCACGGCCTGGGCGAACCGCCAGGCGCATTTCATCATGAACGCGCATACACGATGGCGGGACAAGAGCGAGGACGCGACCTGCGTCGCATGGGCGCGCGGATTTTACGAAGCCAGCGCACCCTTCGCCGCCGGCAGCGTCTACGTCAATTTTATGCCCGAGGACGAGTCCGGACGGGTCGAGAACGCCTACGGCGCCAACTATCGCCGGCTGGCCGAGATCAAGCTCCGCTACGACCCCGACAACCGGTTCCGCATGAACCAGAACATCCAGCCGACCGGCGGATAAGGAGCGAGGCGAAATGCCGATTTTTATGGACCGGCACGATGTCCGCGGCGTTAAGCAGGAGGACATCGCCGATCTGCACCGCCGGGACCTTGAAGTCCAGGACCAATACAACGTCAAATACATGACGTATTGGTTCGACCACGAACGTTGCTCGGCTTTCTGCCTCGTTGACGCGCCAGACGCGGCGGCAGCCGAGCGGGTTCACCGGGAGGCGCATGGCCAAGTCGCCAACGCCATCATTCCGGTCGATCTTGCGACGGTCGAGGCGTTCCTCGGCCGCATCGGCGATCCGCGCGCGGCGCCAAGCGCGGCGCCGGCTATGGACGCTGGGTTGCGCGCGATCATGTTCACCGATCTCGTCGGATCGACCGACATGACGTCGCGCCTCGGCGACAACGCGGCGCTTGAACTGGTGCGGGTGCACGACGCGCTGGTCCGGCGCGGCCTTGAAGCCCACGGCGGACGTGAGGTGAAGCACACCGGCGACGGCATCATGGCGTCTTTCGATAAGGTCGCCAACGCCGTGCGCGGCGCCGCCGACATTCAGCGGCGCTTCGCCGCCTATAACGCCGACGCGTCGGAGACCCTGAGCGTCCGGATCGGCATCCACGCCGGCGAGCCGGTCCAGGAGCATAACGACCTGTTCGGCGCCACGGTGCAGCTCGCCTCCCGGCTTTGCAGCGAGGCGGGGGCCAATGAAATCGTCGTCTCCGATTTCGTGCTCGAGCTATGCGAGGGCGACTCGGCGCGCTTCGCGCCGCTCGGCGAGCGGCGGCTGAAGGGCTTTCCCGACAAGATCCCCGTGTTCCGGTTTGACTGGCGGAACTGAGCGGGGGTGATCGGAATAGGGGAGCGGCGAGCGGCCGCTATGGCGGCGGAGTAAGCCCCAGCCGCTTCGCTATCTGGTTGTCCACGAATCGCTTGGGCAAGAGGCCAATGAAGAACCTCCGCAACGGATCGGGCGCCACGGCATAGCGGACTTTCGGCTTCCGCGCGGTCAGCGCCGTTTTCACCGCCTCGCCGATCCGCTCAGGGGGCAGACCGTTCTTGGCGGCCGACATCATGTAGCGCTTCACCTTGGCGATGGCGGGCGCGTAAGGGGTCGCCGCGAACTCGACGTCCACATTCTCGGACTTGGCCCAGATCGGCGTCGCGACGGCGCCTGGCGCGATCACGATTACGTCGATCCCGAACAGCATGAGCTCGCGCCGCAGCGACTCCGACATCCCCTCGAGCCCGAATTTGGAGGCGCTGTAGGCGCTCATGAACGGGGGAGCGTCGCGCCCGCCGACGGAGGAGATCATGACGATCCGGCCGGGCGATCCTTTGCGCGTGCGATCGGTCCCGAGCGGCGGCGCGAAAGCCTTGGTGACGACGAACGAACCGACGAGGTTGACCTCGAGCTGGCGTCGGAAGTCGTCGGTCTTGAGGTAGATGAGCGGGCCCGTAACGGCGACGCCGGCGTTGTTGACGAGACCGAACAGCGTTTCCTGCTTGAGCGCCGCCGCGACCTCGTCCGCGGCCGTCGCGACCGCCACCTCGTCGGTCACGTCGAACACGAGCGGCGAGAAGGCGTCGCCGAACTCCTGTTTGAGTCGTGCGGCGTCCTCCCGCTTCCGGACGCCGCCGAACACGCGGAAGCCGGCTTGGGTGAGAATCTTCGCGCAGCCCCAGCCGATGCCGGTCGATGCGCCGGTGACGACGACGGATTTCATGGCGCGCCTTTCGCTCGTTGCTCGTCTGGATTTACGGCTGCGACCGATGGCCGGACCACCGCGACCTTCGGCGCCTATCCATAGTGCCTGAGCCGCGGCCAGACCTTGTCCAGCGGCTCGCGCATGCCGCGGCAGAGCCACAGCGTTTGCGCCGATTCCTCCGGCATGCCGAGGGGGTTGTCGATCCAGCCGACCGGCTCGACCGAGCGGAATGTCTTGAGGTGGTCCTCGCGGCTTCCGCCGAGGACGAACACGACGCTTCCGTCCGCGCCGCGCGGCCCCCACAGGAAGTAGTTCTCGTGCGCGCTGACGACGGGCGGGCCGCCCCAGCGGGCGCCGAGAACGTCGACGGCCGCGGCCTCCCCATAGTTGCGGCCGAAGAAAACGGCCCTCGCCCTATCCTCGGGCGGCAGCGCCTGATAGGCCTTGGCCACGGCTTCCGCGATCTCCGGCCACCCGAACATGTCGGCGTAATACTGCGGCAGCGCGCCGAGCTTGAGCTTCTCGCCCGTGCCAGGCTTTATGCCAATCAGGCGCTGATATTCCAGGTACTGCGACACCGGCAGGATCGGCATGACGAGCGGGGCGGCTACGATGACGCCCACGATGACGAATGCGGCGAGCGCGGGTTTCGCGGCGCGCGGCAGCCAGGCCTCCCAGGCGACCGCGCCGCCCGCCATGAGGAGCGGGTAGGCGGGCGCAATATAATAGGGGCGGCCCCGCCCGATGACCGCGGCGGCCACCAGGAAGATCCAGCTCACCGCGACCCAGCGCATGCGTGCGAACGGCCGCCAATGGGCGAAGGCCAAGAGCCCCGCGATCCAGACGGGCGCCGAACCCGGCCCCAGAAAGAGAATCTCCTGCCCGAGGAAGCTCACGGGCGAGAGCGGGATGTTCTTCTCCGCCGCAAGAACGGCGGTGTGGGCGACGAACGGCCAGCCGTTCGCCGCCTGCCAGACGAGGTTCGGCGCCACGATCGCGAGCGCGATCAGGGCCGCCGCCCACGGGCCCCAACCCGCGAGCAGGCGCCGCTGCGGAGTGACCAGGAGGCCGACGGCGGTCGAGACGAGAAACAGGGCGACCGTGTATTTGGCGAGGAAGGCGACCCCCGCGACGGCGCCCGCCGCGAGCCAAAGACGCGGCGCGTCGTCCCGTTCGGCTTTGATGACGAAAAGCGAGATCGCGAGCCAGGCCAGAGGCTGCAGCGTGTCGGTCGTGAAAATGACGCCCGGGACCTGCAGCGCGCCGCCTGCGAAGACCGCCAGTCCGGCAAGCCAGCGGGCGTAAAGCCTGCCGCCGAGCACGCCCGCCGCAAACGCCGTCAGCGCAACCGTTCCCGCGGCCGCGAGGGCCGGTATGAGGCGGAGCCCGCGCAGGGAATGGAAGATCGCTTCGGACGCCGCGGCGATGAGCGGGGTCAGCGGCGGCTGGTCGGTGTAGCCCCAGGAGGGATGGCGCCCGCAGACGATGAAATAGAGCTCGTCGCGAAAATAGCCGTAAGAGCCGTTGACCCAGAGGTGCAGCGCGAACGCGGCCAGGAAAAGGACGAGCTCGGGCCGATGGATGAGGCGGGAGACCATGTGCGCGAGGTTGCCTGGCCTCAGCCCCGCGCGGCAATGCCGGGCGCGCAAAAATAATGACGCCGCCGAGGGCAAATCTCAGCCGGATATCGAAAGGCCAAGCCGGGCGCTGCGCAGGAGGACGGCCGCGTCCCGGACGTCGACCTCCTGAACGGATTGTTCGCCGGAGAAGGTGTAAGGGCGGCCAGTGATCGGGCCGCTCACCCGCATCTCCCCGCGCCCGGAATAGATGAGCTTCGCCCGGGAGACGCCAGGCCCCAGCGGAGTCAAATCCGGCGGGGCCGCCGCCGGTGAATTGGCTGGGCTTGCCTCCGGCGGGGAATATCTCGGAGTAGGCGCCGAGACTCCACCCAAGCGCCAGGCCGATCGCCTGCTACCGCAACACATCGTCGGTTTCCTCCATGGAGTACGTATGCGCCGCCGCGCCGGCCGTGAGCCCTGTCAGACGCTCGATGAGGCAAGCTGCGCCTGAGAGGCCCAGCCAGGCGACGAACCAGGCCGCGGGCGACGACGCCACGAACAGCGCGAGCGGCGCCGCGACCCAGATGCTCATGCAGTTGAAGCAGTCCATCAAGCTGCCGATGAACCCTTCGCCCGCGCGCCGTCTGAGCCTGAAGATGACGTCCGCCGGGCCGTCCTCGTTCGCCAGCAGGTGCGTAACCCGCCAGGTTGCGAGAACGGCCAGTACGACTGTCAACCAAAGATCCAAGCCGCCTCCGGACGCTATCCGGCGCGTTTCCTCAGGCAGAACGCAATCTGGTCGATGCGCGGCGGCCCGAAGCTTTGATCGCCGGTCGTCAGCAGGAGGTCCACCGACAGTTGAACGATGTAGGCGCAATCGGGCAGGTTTGCGAGACTCCAGCCCTGCGGCGTCGCGACGCCATACCAGTCGCCGGTCTCGGGAACCGGCGTCGGCAGCGTGAACGGATAAGGCCCGCCGGGCCCGATCATCTGGACGCTCACCGCGCCGAGGTTCGCGTGGGAAGCCGTGAACAGCACCGTCAGCGAGTTCGAGATGCCGCCGCAGCCGTTCGCCTGCAGTTCCTGGATGTCGACCATGTAGACTGCGTACTCGTCCCCGAGTACGCCGCCGTCCCACTCGGGATGATGGTTGACGTTGTGGTAGAGCGTGTTGTTGATCGCGACGACCTGGCAGGTGCCGCCTTCGTCGCCCGTCGCCGATCCGGATCCCCCCTTCCGAACGCGCATCCTGAGACCGAAGCAATGCGCGGTCGGCAACGGATGGTTCGCCGGATTTCCCGCCGAAACGCCGGTCTCGTCGGCCAGCGGGAACGACGGCAGCTTGGTGGAGATAAGATTGATCATGTTGCCGTTGAGGAAGATGAGCGGTCCCTGCGGCGTCTGGATCCAACCGTCCGCGGTAAACGGCGCGTCGAGTTCCGAGGCGCCCGCGTGAACCGCGATGTTCTTGTGCAATGGCGGATGCGGGAACGGTTGCGGAATCTCCTGGATGCCGATGACCGTATGGTCGATCCACTCCTTGGGGATTTGAGTCCATCCGCCGGACGCCGACGCGCCCGTGGTTACGCTGGCCCCCATGGCCGCGGCGAGCGCGGCGGTGCCATGCTGTCCACGCAGCACGGTCCAGGTCGTGGCGGCGACCGCGGTAACTCTGACGATCTCGTAGCCGCCGTTCGCGCCGCCGATGACGGCGTCAAACGGCGGGGCAGGGAAGCTGGCGCCGCTCGTCACGGTGATCGAAACGGCTGCGGCCGTAATCGCGGCGGCGAGCGTCGTCGTCGCGACGGCGATCGGCTGGTATTCGAACATGTATTCGAGCGGGGCGCCATCGTAGGTTTGGGTCAGAACGCCGTTCAGCCGCATCGTGCTGAAGAAGGCGCGGGTGTCGCTGTTCGTGAGACCTGTCGCGGGGAGGACGCTGTCGATGTCCGCGTCATAGTCGTAACCGCCGATCGCGGTGAACAGCGGCACGAGGGTCGGCGGGCAGACGCAGATGCAGAAGAGATGACAGACTTCCGAGCATATCCATGCGCAGACCTGCCAGCAGTAGACACTGAGGCCGAAACGCTCGACGATGGCGCCATACGCTGCGCTGTCCTCGCGCATGACGGCGCCGACGAGGTCGGAGAGCGCGCGCGCATCGCTCGAGAGCTTGCGCGCCGCGAGCGCAAATTCGCCCGCCTCCTCGATAGCCTCACGTCCGACGAGAATGGGGGGAATGCGCTGGCAGAGCGTCCGGCACACCCGCACGCAACGCCAGACGCAGATGAGGCGGCAAATGATCTCGCAGTGGGCGACAAGTTGGCCCCGGCTGATCGCCGACCGCAAGATCTCGCAGTCAAACGCCTCGGCCGCTTTGACGATATCCGCGAGCGAGCGATTGTTCGCCAGGACGCCGCGCAGTTCCTCCGCGTCGGCGCGGATGTCGAGCGCCGCGTCCGTCAGCGGGACTGGGCGCCCGGAGCAAACGACTTCGCAGACGCGCCGATAGAGGACGTAGCAGACGTACCGGCAGATGAGGTGGCAGAACGGCTGGAGTTTGGCTTCGGCGATCGCCGATTGGTAGATCTCGGCGTCTCCGCAAGACACGGCGTCGACGATCCTGCGGAGCAGCTGTTCGTTCGATCCAAGCTGCACGATCGCCTGGGCGAATTGAGGCAGACCGGGAAATTCGGTGTTCGGGTTCAGCGGCCCGCACAATCGCCAGCACCGCAGCACACAAAGCTTGACCCGAATCCATTCGCAGATGGGTTCGCAGTGCGGGAGCAGTTCGAGCCTTTGCAAGACCCAGCGTAACGCGTCGGGATCCTGGGATTCGAAAGCGGCGACCGCGGCGGCGAAGCCGCCGGTGTCCTTGGCGAGGCTGCCGACGGCTTCTGCCTGAGCGGCGAGATCGGCGACGGCGTTTTGCTGCAGATTGAAATTGCTCACGACCGATTCCTCCTTGATGTCAGAACGCGCCTCTTGAGCGAGCGCTCGGTTATCAGGCCCGGCGTCGAGCCCGAACTATCTGTGATCTTCAAATGCGGTCTGTATAAGCAACGCCACCTTTTTCATGGGGCGTCGATCCCGTTCAGGAAGTTAACGCTTTCCAAGTCCCTCGGCAAGCGAACTTCGACGATTGGGCGTTCAATTTTCGCACTGACAAGACAAGCAGGTTTTTATTCTACAGCTTGTAACAAACAAAGCTTGTTGTTGCTACTTGAAGGCATTTGCGTTTTCTATTTCCGGGTTCTTGAATTGGAGAACAGAAAACCGCGCGCGCTGAGGGTCCTTTGAGGCGAACCTGCGGCGCCGGAGAGGGGTGGAACAACTCTTTGACCCCGGCGCGCGGCGGTCTTAGATGCTTTGCTCATGACCCGCCTTGTTGACACTTTGGCGCATGACTTGGGCGCCGCGCGTCCGCGCCACCCGGAGAAAGCGCACCGCCCAGACCAGCCGGTCGCCCGCAAGCCCCCCTGGATCCGCGTGCGCGCGCCGGGCTCGCCGGTCTACGCCGAGACGCTTTCGCTCGTGCGCGAGCACAAGCTCACGACCGTCTGCGAGGAGGCGGGCTGCCCCAACATCGGCGAGTGCTGGGACAAGCGGCACGCCACCTTCATGATCATGGGCGAAACCTGCACCCGCGCCTGCCCCTTCTGCAACGTGCGCACCGGTCGCCCGGACGCGCTCGACCCGGACGAGCCGGCGCGGGTCGGCGACGCGGTGGCCAAGCTCGGCCTTGCCCACGTCGTCGTGACGTCGGTCGATCGCGACGACCTTTCGGACGGCGGCGCACGCCACTTCGGCCGCACCATCGCCGCGATCCGGGCCGCCGCGCCGAAAACGACCGTGGAAGTGCTGACGCCCGATTTTCTGCGCAAGGACGGCGCGCTTGAGATCGTCGTTGAGGCCAAGCCGGACGTGTTCAACCACAATCTTGAGACCGTGCCTTCGAAGTACCTCTCAGTGCGGCCGGGCGCGCGCTACTTCCACTCGCTCAGGCTCCTGCAGCGGGTGAAAGAGCTCGATCCCACGATATTCACCAAATCCGGCGTCATGGTGGGCTTAGGCGAGCGGCGCGAGGAAGTCCTGCAGATGATGGACGACATGCGCTCGGCCGAGGTCGATTTCCTGACGATCGGCCAATATCTGCAGCCGACGAAGAAGCACCATGCCGTGGAGCGGTTCGTCGCGCCGCAGGAATTCGCTGAATACGCCACGATCGGCGCGGCGAAGGGATTTTTGCTCGTCTCCGCCTCGCCGCTCACGCGCTCCTCGCATCACGCGGGCGAGGACTTCGCACGATTGAAGGCGGCCCGCGATGCGGCGATGCGGCCAGCCGTGCGCCAGATCTGAGGAGCCTCCGGCGCTGCAATTGATCTCTTCGACGGTCTCTGCAAGGGAGAAGAGCGGTTCAGGTATGCGGCGCCAACCTCCCCCTGTTCGGAGGAACGCTCCCAAACGTTCGGCGCGAACGACGCGACTAGCCGCAGCGCCTACGGAGTCGTTCCGCGACAATGAGCGTCGTCGCCGCCAATCTCTACCGCCACGGCAAGCTCGTCGGACCGGTTACGCTCGACCAGCCGTTCCCTTGCGCGAAAGACCGGTCGGAATTCGTCTGGATCGGCCTGTTCGAGCCGACCGAAGCCGAGCTCAGGCAGCTCCAGGAGAATTACGGCCTGCATCCGCTCGCCGTCGAGGACGCGCTGACCGCGCACCAACTGCCCAAGGTCGACGTCTACGGCGACCAGATTTTCGTGGTCGCGCGCACGGCCCATCTCGCCGACGATCAGATTACGTACGGCGAAACCTCGATCTTTGTCAGCGAGACCTTCGTCATCAGCGTCCGGCACGGGTCGGAGCGCGCCCATTCCGATCTGCGCCACCAGCTCGAAGCCTCGCCGGCGCTGCTTCGGCATGGCGTCGATTACGTGCTGCACGCCATCCTTGATTTTATCGTCGACGGCTATCTGCCGATCGTGGAGGCGATCGAGGAGGACGTGTTGGAGACGGAGCAGCGCGCGCTCGACACATTTCTCGATCGCAACGAAATCCGACGGCTCTTCACGCTGCGCCGTGAGCTGATTCGGTTCCAGCGCGTGCTGGGGCCCATGCACGAAGTCTGCAACCGCCTCACGCATCTCGCCCTTCCGGCGCTCGACCCGGACGTGCGGCCTTACTTTCACGACGTGCTCGACCATGTCCGGCGCGTCGAGACCCGAGTCGGCGGCCTGCGGGAAATTCTCACATCCGTATTCGAGGCGGCCAATCTCCTCGAGCAGCAGCGGCAGGGCACAATCACGCGCCAACTCGCGGCCTGGGCGGCGATCCTCGCGGTGCCGACGGCGATCGCCGGCATCTACGGGATGAACTTCGCCAACATGCCGGAGCTCAAGACGGAATACGGCTATTTCGTCGTGCTCGCCGCAATCATCCTCCTGTGCGCCGGGCTTTATCTGCGGTTCAAGAAGGCGGGGTGGCTGTGAGGAGGGACGGCGGGCGTGACGCCTGCCTCGGACGTCAAGAGCCGCTACTTTTGCATCGTGTCGCCCTTCATTGCGTCTGCGTGCATCACCTTGTCGTTGTGCATGGTCTTGTGCTTGGCGGCATTTTTCGGCCGCGCCGGCGGCGCAAGCAAGCCAGCTGCATCGGATTGTGACGCGCGTCACTGCGACCTGCCGCCGCCGCGTCTAGACGCTCCATCAACGCGAGGCGTTAGAGATTTGGAGGTTTGAAATGTCTGACCGGCAGCGTCCTCAGGGCGTAAGGCTCGGAATCGGCCATGAGGCGGACGCGCTTCTGTCCATATGGGGAGAGGATGCTTACGCGATCGCTTGCCAAAGGGCAAAAGAGGCAAGCAGCGTAGAGATGGACAGCGACTGGAGCCACGTCGCCGACGCCGTCGCGCGCCGCCTGGGCAAGCGCTCTTCCTTTCTCTCCCATATGTTCCACTAAGTCCGGGGCGCCTTGTGGGGCCGCATCGCGGCGGAAGCCGAAGCCGCGGACCAAACGTGCGGCTTCGGCGAGACGCGCGTCGATGCCCGGCCCCGACGTCATCGTCTGCGGCAGCCTGTACCTCGACGTCATGGTCGCCGCGCCAAGCTTGCCGCGGCCAAGGGCGGCGACTAGGCCGTCATGTCCGCCCGCTCGGGCGCGCGCGTCGCGATGATCGGCTGCATCGGCCGCGACAATTTCGGCGCGCGGCTCCGCGCCAACCTTGACGCGGCGGGCGTCGATTCGACCGCCGTCGCCGAAGACGAGAAGGCGGCATCCGGCATGAACGCCGCCATCGTCCCGCGACGACGGCGAATATGGCGCCGCCATCGCGTCGATGACCGGCTAACGCCGGCCGCCGAGGGGCGCCGCCGCGACAAGCTTGCTGGGCAATCATCATTGAACGCCATCGACAGGGTCGCCATCAGGCTCGCCGAATCTTCAGTCGTTCCGGACCTTCGGCTGGCCGTGGTCGAACTGCAGGAGCATGAAAGAAGGTTGCATCCCACACATCTTCCGGGTTCTGAAATCGCCGACGCCTATGTGGCGTGGATGGTGACGCAGGCAGCCAGGAGCGGCGCAATCCTCATCGCGGAAGTCGACGGCGTCTTCGCCGGATTCGCCGCCGGCTGGGTCGACGACGACGACAAGCTCGCGGAGGCGCCAGACTCGCGCCGGTTTGGGCTCGTTTCGGACATCTGCGTGCTGCCGGCTTACAGAGGACGGCGCCTCGCGTCGCGTCTTCTCGACGGCATCGAAAATCGTCTCGCCACGACGGGCGTCATCCGCATCCGAATTGGCGTGCTGGCGGCGAATGGCCCGGCGTGCGCCAGCTACGAGCGCTCAGGCTTCACGGCCTATGAGATCGTCTATGAGAAGGTCGTGGGGCAGGTCGCGTGAGTTGATGCGCCGGCCGAAAGACGCGGCCAAAGGCTCACCCCGAATAAAGCGCCGGCGGGTCGCGTAGGCGGATCGGTTCGGGCGTCCCGGTCTGCATGGCACGGACGCCGGCCGAGGTGACCACGGTCGCGACATAGCCGTCCCAGGCGCTTGAGCCGGCCGCGCCGCCTTTGCCCGCGGCAGGCTCGGAACTCGGCGTCGAACGCGGGCGCGAACACGCGCGCCAATCGACGGGCACGCGGCCGCTGAAGACGCCACGGCTCCGAAGCACGGCCGCACTCGTGTCGGCGAGGGCCACGGTGCCGGTCTCGCCTACGACCTCGCCGCGAATGTCGTAGCCGTAGGCGATATTGACCGACGTTTCGATCGCGACCAGCGCGCCCCCGCGCATCTCAATGAGCGTGATGAGCGGGTCGGACAGGGTTCCGCCGCGGCTGTTCGTGCGCGGGACCTTGACGGAGATCGCCGCCGGTTCGTCATCGAGCAGGAAACGGGCGATGTCGATGTCGTGCACCGTGCTGTCGGTCAGCGCCATATCCGTCGTAAAGTGCCGGGGGCGCGGACGCATTGCGGTTGACGCTCTGAAAAATGAGCGGCGCGCCAATCACGCCGGACACGATGGCCTGCTTCATTTCGCGATATTGCGGATCGAAGCGGCGCATGAAGCCGACCTGGACGAGCCGCCGCCCGAACGCCGCTTCGGCGTCGAGGATCGCCGAGCAGTCCCGCTCGGAGTTGGAGAGCGGCTTCCCGCAAAACACGGGCTTGCCGGCCTTGATCGCGGCGAGCACGTAGCGCGCGTGCGTCGGGCCCCACGAAGTCACGACGACCGCCTGGACACGCCTCGATTCGATCAGCTCCTCGCCCGCGGCGCACACCTGCGCTGCCGGAAGCCGCGAGGCGACGTCCTTGGCTTGCGACACGTTGACGTCGCTGAGCGCGACGACGTCGGCGCCCGCGAGGACGGTCGTCAGGCGCCGGATATGGTCCTGGCCGATCATTCCGACGCCGATGACGCCGACATTCAAACTCATGAACGGCTCCCGGAGCGGCTTCGGTCAGATCGAGGCGAGGAGACGTCTCGCCGCCTTCAGGTGCGGAACGTCGACCATCTTTCCGTCAACGCCAAGTGTGCCTGCGCCCGGATTGGCGTCGAATGCGGCGACGATCCTTCGCGCATGAGCGATTTCCGCTTCCGAGGGCGCGTAGCAGCGATTGATGACCACGACCTGATCGGGGTGGATCGCGAGGCGGCCGACAAATCCATCCCGGCGCGAGCGCCGGCAGTCGCGCTCGAGGCCTTCGGCGTCGCGGAAATCGACGAACACGGTGTCGATCGGCGCGACCTCGGCGGCGGAGGCCGCGAACAGGCATTGCGCGCGGGCGATCTCGTAAGGGCTGGTCCATGCGCCGTCCGGCTCCTTGTTCTCCGTTGCGCCGAGCGCGGCGCTCAGATCCTCGGCGCCCCAGGTGAGCGCGACGAGGCGGGGATGCGCCGGCGCGTAAGAGCCGAGCGCGAACATTGCTTTTGGCGTTTCGGTCGCGACCGCGGCGAGCTTGACGGCGCCCCCCCGCACGCCCGCCCGATATTCGAGCGCATCGAGGTAGAACCCGATCCGCTCGAGATCCGAAGCGCGGTCCGACTTGGGGATGAGCAGCCCGTCAAGGCCGGGGCGCACGACGGCGGCCAAGTCCGCAAGCGCAAGGCCGCTGTCGAGCGCGTTGATCCGGACGAAAAGCGAAAAGGGTCTGTCGTCACGCGTGTTTGCAAGGCCCGCTACGAATTCGCGCGCCGCGGCCTTCCGCGGCTCGGCGACCGAGTCCTCGAGATCGAGGATCAGCGCGTCAGCGCCGCAGTCCCTCGCCCGCCCGAACTTGCGCTTGGAATCGCCGGGGACGAAGAGAAGGGAGCGCAATTTCAAGATCTGGACTCTGAACAGATTGACTGCTTCGCTTTAGGCGGCGTCGACGGACTGCACAACTGCATGCATCGGAGCTCAGGGAGGGCCTTCGCCGGCCGCAGACCGCAATAGGTGAAACTAGAGGTATCGAGGCGATTCGGGTTTGCGTGAGTCAAGGACGGCGAACAACAACATTAACTCCCCATTTGTGTTCCTCGTTTTGTCACAGAGCTAGCGCTATATCTCAAGCGGTCAATTCTACGTCTGGCCGAGCTTCCAGCTCATCATCGTCGCCGTACTGACCTGCCGATAGTCAGGCCAATAAAGAGGCGCTTATGATTGTCCGAACGGCCGCGGCCGGCGTTTGGCTGGCGGCGATTTGCTCGATGGCCGCGCCGTCGGCCGGTTTTTGCGAGGTCAGGACGCTGCCAGGCGCGGAAAGCGCGCTGGCGCTCCTACCCGTACCCTCTGGGCTCGACGCCCGGGGTGCTTCCCGCGAGACGATGCCTCTCGCTTTCGGCCAACCCACGCTTTCCCCACAGCCTCGGGCCGGGGTTCCAGCGGCCGTTCCAGAGGCGCCGACAGCCGAAGCGCCGGACCTGAGCGCCGCAACCCTGAACACAATCACCGCGCCGCCCCAGTCGCTCTGGCGGCGGCTCTTGAGCGCCATTGTGCAGCTGGGAGACGCGAACCGTTGACGGGCGAGCATTCTTCCGCTGGACGTCACGCGTTCGGCAGATTGCGCGCGAGCGCTTCGAGCACGGCCATGCGCACCGCGACCCCCATCTCAACCTGCTCGCGAATGAGCGACTGCGGGCCGTCGGCGATGAGCGTGTCGATCTCGACGCCTCGGTTCATTGGGCCGGGGTGCATGACGAGGGCGCCGGGCTTGGCGTAAGCAAGTTTCTCGGCGTCGAGGCCAAAATAGCGGAAATATTCCTTGGTCGAGGGCACGAAGGCGCCGGTCATGCGCTCGCGCTGCAGGCGAAGCATCATCACGATGTCGGCGTCCCTAAGCCCTGACCGCATGTCGTGGGCGACCTCGACGCCCATTTTTTCGACCGCCGGCGGCAGTAAGGTCGAGGGCCCGACCACCCGCACATAGGCGCCGAGCTTGCTCAAGAGCAGGATGTTCGAGCGCGCCACGCGCGAATGCAGGATGTCGCCGCAGATGGCGACAGTTAAGCCCTGGATGCGGCCGAGGTTGCGGCGGATGGTCAGCGCATCGAGCAGCGCCTGGGTCGGGTGCTCGTGCGCTCCGTCGCCGGCGTTGACGACCGAGCAATCGACCTTCCGCGCCAGCAGCGACACCGCACCCGCCTGATGATGGCGCACGACCAGGATGTCGGGCCGCATGGCGTTCAGCGTCATCGCGGTGTCGATGAGCGTCTCGCCCTTCTTCACGCTCGAAGCGCCGACCGCCATGTTCATCACGTCCGCCCCGAGCCGCTTGCCGGCGAGCTCGAACGACGACTGGGTCCGGGTCGAGGCCTCGAAGAAGAGGTTGATCTGGGTGCGCCCGCGCAGAGTCGAGCGCTTCTTTTCGACCTGACGCGAGATGGCGACCGCCTCGTCCGCGAGGTCGAGGAGCGCCACGATTTCCTCGCGCGAGAGGTGCTCGATGCCAAGCAGGTGGCGCTGGGAGAACAAGGGGGCGCGGGCCATTATCGTTGGCTATGGAAGGCTGCGCCGCGGTTGTCATTCCCGCCGGGCGCGGAACGTCCGATCCGGAATTGAGCCCAGCGCGCGGCGCCGGAAGCAACCTTCCTCAATTCCCGGTCGGACCTGCGGTTCTCGCGGAATGACCGCCGAGGCAAAGCGTTCATGCGGCAAGCCTATCACTCCGCCTGCGCTTGAGAAGAGCGTCCGCTCTCGCTCGCTCGGGGTCTAATGTTAGACCCTTCGCTTTCAGTTGAGCCGTCGGAAGCGCCCCTCTCCGGAGGGACGGTTGCTCCCCGGGCGAACTACGGCTTTTTCGTGCTATCCGGATCGGCCTCGAAGCTTCGGACGCCCCACAATTGCCTCGAAACAGCCCCTATTATCCTTGGATTCCCTCGTATTTTTTGCAAGCCATTCCAAGCAAATCAGTGGGGTGTAAGCTCTCCACTATATGCAGGACACGTTCTTTGCGGACGATTGTGGCAAGTAAGATAAATATTCTTGTCAACGTATTGTACCATCGTTTCA
>DATJXI010000046.1:0-18593 GCA_035500275.1 Roseiarcus sp.
TACGCCGACGATCAGCGCATCGGGCCGGAAATCCTCAAAGCCGTCGGAGACAACTACCGCAAGCTTCGCAACACGATCCGCTGGATGCTCGGGACGCTCGCCCACTACCGCCCGGAGGACGCCGTCGGCTTCGCGGCGATCAGCGAGCTCGACCGGCTTATGCTGCACAAGCTCGCCGAGCTCGACAATGGGATCCGGGGAGCTTACGAGGCCTTCGACTATGCGCGCGTCGTCTCGGCGCTGTCGGCCTTTATGAACGCCGACCTTTCCGCCTTTTACTTCGACGTCCGCAAGGACGCGCTCTATTGCGATCCCCCTTCGAGCGTCAAAAGACGCGGCTCTCTGAAAACGATCGAGCATATATTCCGCGCCGTCACGATCTGGCTCGCGCCGGTGCTCGTCTTCACGGCCGAAGAGGCGTGGGCGTCACGCGACCCCTCGCAGACATCGGTTCATCTTGAGCAGTTTCCGGCGATCCCGGCCGAGTGGCGCGACGACGCGCTGGCCGAAAAATGGGAAACCGTTCGCAAGCTGCGCTCCGCCGTGACCGGGGCGCTCGAAATCACCCGCGCGGGCAAGGAGATCGGCTCCTCACTCGAGGCGGCGCCGCGCGTTTTCCTCAGCAATCCGGAACACATTGCGGCGCTGGCGGACGTGGATTTCGCCGAGGTCTGCATCACCTCCGACATCGCGATTGACGTCGATGCGCCCCCGCCGGAGCGCGCCTTCCGGCTGTCCGAGCTGCCGGACGTCGCGGTCGTCGTCGAGCGGGCGCAAGGCGTGAAATGCGTCCGCTCCTGGCGCTACTTCGATCCCGCCGCGGCGGACCCGGAATTCCCCGACGTGACGCCACGCGATGCGGAGGCGCTGCGGGAGCTCATGGCGATGGGCCAGCTGCCGTGAACCCGCGCGCGCTCGGCGTCGCAATTGCCGTCGCGACGCTTGTTGCGGACCAGGCGATCAAGGCGGCGGTGCTTTTGCGCCTGCCCGAGGGGCCGTCGACGGCGCTCGCCCCGTTCCTCAATCTGACACTGAGATGGAACCAGGGCGTCTCCTTCAGCCTGTTCACCCAGGATTCTGCGTCCGGAAAAGCGACCCTTCTCGCACTGACGCTCGCGGCGACGGCGCTTCTTGCATGGTGGTTGTCGCGCGCCCGCTCGTATCTCGTGGCCACGGGCCTCGGGGCGATCATCGGGGGCGCACTAGGCAACGCCGCCGACCGGGCGACTCACGGCGCGGTGGTCGATTTCTTAGACTTGCACGCGTTCGGCAAACACTTTTTCGTATTCAACCTAGCCGACGCCGCGATCAATGTCGGCGTCGCCCTTTTGCTCATCGATCTCATCTTTGGGGTCCACCACTCGGACGAGAAAAAACGGCCAATTTCGCAGAACGGCCGCGGCTGAGCCCGCCAAATCGGACCCGAGCGAGGCGTCGGCGTCGGCTATCGCCACGGAATCGCCCGAATCTGCGGCGATCCCAGTCTGAGCGTAGCTCCGCCGGCAAGGGGGAAGGCGGCGCGGCAGGAAGGACGGGCTCATGAATTGCAGCTTGCGCAAGCTTGCGGTTGCGCTTCCGATCGCGATGGCTTGCCTCAGCGGGAAGGCGGCCATGGCCGGCGACGACGGCGCGGCGCCAATTTGGGTCGGCGTCGGCTCGATTTTTTCGCCCTTGCTCGGCTTCGGCTCGCCCAAGGAAGAAAAGGAGCCGATCGAGTACCGCGAACATGGCAAGATTGTCGTCCCGCCTAAGATGGAGCTGCCGCCGCCGGGTTCAACGACGCCCGAAAACGCCTCGGCGTGGCCCGTCGACCAGGAAACTGTGCGGAAGAGGGTCGCCAAAGAGGCGGCCAAGAAGGAGATCGCGGGCCAGGGAGACGCGCGCCTCCGATATACGCATCCGTTCCCGAACGCCCCGGTCACGGTTCGGCCGCAGGACCAACCGGACCCTTCGGTCTGCTCGGGCGGT
Organism: Roseiarcus sp.; assembly: GCA_035500275.1. Lineage (GTDB taxonomy): Bacteria > Pseudomonadota > Alphaproteobacteria > Rhizobiales > Beijerinckiaceae > Roseiarcus. The sequence goes on from DATJXI010000046.1 coordinate 1,969, forward strand.
AAGTGCGAGGTGTCGTCTTCCTCGTCATCCCTCCTCGGCACGCTCAATCCTCTCTCTTGGATCGGGATGGGGAAGAGCGCTGCAGCGCTCGGGCCTGAACCGGACCGGGAATGGCTAACCGACCCGCCAAAAGGTTATCGCGCTCCCGCAGGGGCAACCGCAACAAAGTGAAGGGAGACGAACGGTTCCTGCAATTTTGTTGTTGTCTGCCGCTTGGCGAAGAGGGAAAAAGTCGCTATCTTTGTACCTGAGGTTCGTCGCGGCATATAGGCGGCGAAAAGGCGAAGGGCGCAATGTCGTCCGACGCGAATCGCTAGCTTCTTTCGTTTTGGCCCCGATGCAGCGGAACTCGCGGATGCGGGTAGGTTGCGGGTAGGGTCATGGGACGCCTGACGTGAGGCGATTTTCGCGATTGTTGACAGAATCATCCCCATAATGGGCTTAGGATTCCTGTTGGGTTGATGCTGGCGGCGCGGAGTGGCGCGCGGCGAATCCTGAAACGCATTCCTTCGCGTCCGAAGGCGTGGCCGGCAGCGGCGCGGCCTGGGAACAATAGTCACAACGCGAGTTTCGGGCGTGTTCAGGTAAAGAGTTGGACAAGGAAATGAGACCAGGTCAAAACAAGCGTATGCGCGGTCGGCCGACGAATAACCGCCGCGGACCCAATCCGCTCACGCGTTCTTACGAGTCGAATGGGCCGGACGTAAAGATCCGGGGCAACGCCCATCACGTTGCGGAGAAATATCTGCAACTCGCGCGCGACGCCCACACGGGCGGCGATCCGGTCGCGGCGGAGAATTACCTGCAGCACGCGGAGCATTATTTTCGCCTGATCGCGGCTGCGCAGGCCGCTCAGGCGATGGCGCAAAGCGGCCAGCGCAACGAAGGAGAGGGCGAGGAGATCGAGGACGACGACGATTTCGGTGGCCTTTCCGACCGATTCGCGTCCCCATCCGAGCGAGCCGTCTACCAGCCGAATCAGGGAGGCTTTCAGCCGCAGCCGAACGCAGCGGCTAACGCGCCGCAGCCCTACGTGGAGAGGCAGCCGTTCGAGGGCGACCGCCCGAATCAGGGCGAACGGCCTCCTTTCACGCCTCGTCAAGACCGGCAGCAGGGCCGCTTTGCCGATCGCAATGCTCGCCCTGACCGGCCGTTTGGCGAGCGAGGAGAAGGATTCCGCGACAACCGGCAAAATCGCGACGGCCCCCGGCGCGATTTCCGTCCGTTTCGGGACCATTCGGCTGCCCAGAGAGAAGGCGGTCCGGAGGGTCCAGTTCCCGCTCCAAGCCTGCCTTCCTTCATAACTGCGGGGCCAAGATCGAGTGTCCCGGAAGGCGAAGCCGCGCCCCCGCCATCCGACGTCTCGCCGGTTGCCGCCGAAGCGCCCGAGGCCGGGCCGGCGCTTGCCGAATCATCTCCGGCCGAAGGCCGCTTCCCGGGCCGCGGACGCCGCCGGCGCCTGCGTTCGCCTTACGGATTCAACGTCGCCCATGCCGACGGCGACGTCCAGGAGCGGAGCCCGAGCGTCGGGGACGATACGCCCGTCGCCGATTGATGCGGCGATCAGCTCGAGCAAATCCACTCGAACCGGGACCGCATTAGGTCCTCGTCGAAGGGTTTGAACATGACTTCGTTTGCGCCGGCGTGCGTCGCGCGGGCAATTTGCGAGACATTGATCTCGCACAGCCAGAAAACGACTTTTGCCTGATCGCCGTGCGGCATGCGGCGCAGCCGCCTCACGAATTCGAATCCGTTGAGGTCGGGCATGTTGCCGTCAACAAGGATGGCTTGCGGCATCACGAGTGAGCAAACGGCGAGAGCTTGATTTCCGTCCGTTGCTTCGGAGGTCTTCACATTCATGTCTTCAAGAATCCGACGGGCGACCTTTCTGACAACGGGAGAATCATCGACAATCAAAACGTCGGTCATTCTAAGGGTTCCACTCAGTAGCCAAGCGGACAATTGCCCGGGCGTCCCGCATATCCATGTCCAAAGCTTCGTACGTTACGAGAAGAATATTCGTCGGAGGTCGCCTATAACAACAGCAAGCTGTTAAAGAATGAAGAACATTTCTCGAAGGAAAAGCATCTAAAAAAAGCGTCAGGCACCTTCTGCGGGCCAACGGCGTCCGTCCGCATCTCAGGACGATCGACGCCCGGAGAAGGCGCGGCGTTCGATGCCCTCCTAGGGGTCAGTGAAAGCGCCAAAAGTGCCACTTTTCGGCATTCAACGCATTGAAAGGATTGAAGCGACAACCGGCCCGGCTTCGTGACACTTATTTCCTGAACCGCTCGGCAATCGCCTTGGCGAGCAACGGGATTAAGGTCTCGGATTCCCGGGGAAAGCCCGCCTCCAGCCAAAGTTCTTGGAACCGGCGCAGGATCTCTCCAATTTCGGGGCCGGCGGCGACGCCCTGAGCGACGACATCCGCGCCGCTGATCGGCAGCTTCGGCTCCTCGGTTTCCGCGAGAAAGGCGTCGGCCGTCGAGAAAGCCGGGTCGTCAGGGGCAGCGGCGGATTCCGCCTGCGCAAGCGCAAGGGCGTCACGCGCCGCCTGACGCTTTGCCGAAAACAAGAGCTTAAGCAGACCCTTCAGCGCGGGCGGCGCCTCGATCCCATGCAGCGGTTCAAGAGCTGCGGCGGCTGCCTCAATCCGCCGGTGCTCGGCGTTGGAGAGCCGCAGGCGGTCGGAGACGCGTTCGGCGTCCTCCCTGACGAGCGCCGTAAGGGAGGTCAGTCGCATGATGGCGTCCTTCGCGGCCCCTCTGGCGCTTTCGATCGCGACCAGACGCTGAAGGCGCGCTGGGTAGGCCATGCCGCCGACCGCTAGGTGCAACAGGCCGCTATGGCCCATTGCCCGCGTGACTTCGCCGGCAAACGGCTCCAGAAGCAGCTTGAGGAGCTCGGCGCGCACCCGCTCGCGCGACAGCGACGCGAGGCCAGCCCGACAACGGATCGCGGCGGCCAGTCCCGGCGGGTCAATTGCGCCGCCAAAGTGGGCGGAGAACCGAAAGAAGCGCAGGATCCGGAGATAATCCTCCCTTATCCGAGATTCGGGGTCGCCGATAAACCGGACCCGGCGGCGAGAAAGGTCCTCAAGTCCTCCGACGGGATCGTAGACCTTCCCGTCGGCGCCGACGGAGAGCGCATTGATGGTGAAGTCGCGCCGGAGCGCGTCGGAAACGAAGTCCCGCTCGAAAGCCACCCTGGCGCGTCGCCCATAGGTTTCGACGTCCGTCCGGAGCGTCGTGGTCTCGATCGGGCGCCCGTTCACGATCACAGTCACGGTGCCGTGCGAAACGCCGGTCAGCGCAACCTTGAAGCCCGCCGACCGCGCTCGCCGCACGACTTCTTCGGGCTCCGCCGTGGTCGCGAGGTCGTAATCCTCTGTGGGCGCGCCAAGCGCGAGGTCGCGCACCGCGCCGCCGACCAGCCGCGTTTCCTCCCCGCCGCCGTTGAGAGCCGCAAGAGCTTCCGCCAGCGGGCCTCGTTGCAGGAGCGTCTGGTCGCGGAGTTTGCCGTCCTTCAGGCCCGGCAAATCCGTCATTCGAAACGTCCCGGGATTAGCACGCCGTTCTCGACATGCGCGGGCACGTAAACGCCGCGTCCACGCGGGGCGCTAAGGTTCACGGCGACGAGGCTCGCGACCGCCGCAGCCAAACCGATCAGCGTCATGATTGAAACGCGGCCGGTCGTCCAATGTTCGACCTCGAGGGGATATCGCGCTCTCAGCAAGAGATAGACCGCGTAAATCGCAAACGGACTGAGGAACAGCGCGAGCGGCTCAAGAACAGCTCGCCCCATCAGGAAAACAGCCTCTCGTACATGTTGCGCAGGATGCCCGCGGTCGCGCCCCAGATATACCGGCCCTCGTGCGGGATCGCGTAGAACTTTCGCAATCGGCCTTGCCACTCGCGCTGGTCGAGCTTGTGGTTGACCGGGTCCATGAGAAACGCGAACGGCGTTTCAAAAACCTCGTCGACCTCAAGCCGATTTACGTTCAGGGTGAACGATGGATCGACGAGCGCAACCAGGGGCGCCACCCGAAACCCGGTCCCGGTCAGATAAGGGTCCAGCCAGCCGAGGGGCTCGACGTACCTCTCGTCAAGCCCGACTTCTTCCCGCGCCTCCCGCAACGCCGCCTGCTGTGGGGTTTCTCCCGAATCGATCTTCCCGCCCGGAAACGCGACCTGCCCTGAATGCGCGCGCAGGTGCGACGCCCGCAGGGTCAAGAGCAACGTGAGCCCTTGGGGACGCGCCACAATCGGCGCTAGCACCGCTGCCGCCCGCGGCGTAACAACGATTTCCGGCCGCGGCTCGGGCGCGTTCAATGCGAAATCGCCGACCTTGGGCGGGACCGCCGCCTCCAGGTCGGTCGCCGAGAGAGCCGGCGAAAGCCTTGCACGCGCCAGTTCTCGCAGCCCCTCGGGCTCCAGGCCTATTGGAGATAGCGCGTTCAAAGTCCGTTGATCTCGCTTGCCGGGCACATAGGGAAAAAGCGTCTGCGAGAGCGCACTCCGAACCACTGCCGATCCCCGAATTGCTCTGTCGTTCCGAGCGCGGCCAGATCGTAGAACAGCGCGCGCTTCACGAGCGCCCAAAGATCGCCCCGGACCCGCACGTACGGCTTCAGGCCCTCCGCCGCGCCGGGCTCGAACCGGAGCGGGTGGTCTTGATCGACGATGACGAGGTCGTCGACGTTTGTCCGAAACGTCAGCGTTTGCTCGTTGGCCTCCCTCTCAACGGCCATCTCGACGGCCAGAAACGGCGCGTCGTCGATTTTGATTCCCACCTTCTCGACCGGCGTCACGAGGACAAACCGATCCCCGTCCTTCCGTAGAATTGATGAGAAAAGCTTGACGAGCGGCGTCCGCCCGATGGGGGAGCCGCAATAATACCATGTTCCGTCGGCAGCGATGCGCATGTCGATATCGCCGCAGTCCGGCGGGTTCCAAAGATGCACCGGAGCCGGGCCGTGCGTCGGCTTCGCAGCGAGTTGGCTTAAGCCCGCCAGGGCCGCGTCGGGGGATCGGATTGCAGTCTCCGCCACATTCTGGCGCTTGTTTGTGGGCGAACTGGGCGTTGGCATGGTACGGTTTCGCCGGAAGGGACAGCCTCAAATCTAGTTCGGCCCGGCCCGAAAACAAAACCGGCGCGGCTTTCGCTGCGCTTGAGGAGAGTTGATGAACGCCACTGACGCCATTGACGCAAGCTCGTTGAGCCGCGAGGTCGAAACCTGTTTGGAGCTGATCGCCTCGGCCCGCGCCGAAATCGGCTCGGTCATCTTCGGACAGGACCGCGTCGTCGATCTTGCCCTCACCGTCCTTCTGGCCGGAGGACACGGCCTTCTGATCGGGGTACCTGGCCTTGCAAAGACGAAACTGGTCGAGACGCTTGGGGTGGTCATTGGGCTTGACGCCTTGAGGGTGCAATTCACGCCCGACCTCATGCCGTCCGACATTCTCGGGTCCGAGGTGATGGAGGAGGGGTCGGATGGGAAACGAGCCTTTCGCTTCATTCGAGGCCCTATCTTCGCGCAGCTCTTGATGGCGGACGAAATCAACCGGGCCAGTCCACGCACCCAATCCGCTCTCCTTCAAGCCATGCAGGAACATCATGTCACTGTCGCCGGGGTCAGGCACGACCTGCCGCGGCCGTTCCACGTTCTCGCGACCCAAAATCCTCTGGAGCAGGAAGGCGCCTACCCTCTGCCGGAGGCGCAGCTGGACCGCTTTCTTCTGCAAATCGACGTCGGCTATCCCGATCGGGCCGCAGAGAGGCGAATCCTTATCGAGACGACGGGGGACCGCGATGCCCAGCCACGTCCCACGATGACCGCCAAGGACCTCCTTGCGGCGCAGCGTCTCGTCCGGCGCGCGCCGATCGGCGAGCGCATCGTCGAGACGATCCTCGATCTGGTGCGCGCGGCCCGCCCCGGCGAGGGCGACGCCGAGCTCACCAAAGGCATCGGCTGGGGACCTGGACCGCGCGCGGCGCAGGCTCTGATGCTGGCCGCCAAGGCGAGCGCGCTGGTGCAGGGACGGCTATCGCCAGGAATTGAGGACGTTGCGGCGCTTGCCGAGCCGGCCTTGAAGCACCGAATGGCGCTGACATTCGCAGCCCGGGCCGAAGGCGAGACGATCTCGGCCGTCATTGGTCGTCTTTTGTCGAAGACGGTGCAATGACTGCATCTTATCTGTTGTTTCGCCCTCAGAGACACGATAGCCGTGCGCCCCGAGGCGCTTGCATCCTCCGATGACGATATCTCCAACGATCCGCAAGGAAGCGTCCTCTCTTTCCGCGCGGTTGCCAAGCCTTGTCGTGACGGCTCGTCACGTCGCCCAAACCGTTCGCCACGGCGTCCACGGCAGGCGGCGGGCGGGCTCCGGCGAAACCTTCTGGCAATTCCGGCCTTTCGTATCGGGAGAGCCGTCGTCGCGTGTCGATTGGCGACGATCCGCGCGCGAGGAACGAGCGTTCGTCAGAGAGCGGGAGTGGGAGTCGGCGCATACCGTTTGGGTCTGGTTCGACAGATCCGCGTCGATGCGGTTCGGCTCGAGCTTTGCGACAACTTCGAAAGTGGATCGGGCCGCGGTGCTCACGCTCGCATTCGCCGATCTTTGCGTGCGCGGCGGTGAACGGGTGGGCTATCTTGGCCTCACTCGCCCGCTCGCATCGCAAGGGATTATCGAACGGCTGGCGGAGGCGATCGCCACGAACGAAAACCTCCAAGGTCCCTCGGAGGAGGTTCTGCCCCCGGCTGTCCCGGCCACGGCGCGCTCTTTGACGCTGCTGGTCGGAGACTTCCTCTGCCCGGCCGAAGAGACCGAGCAAACCATTCGGGCGATAGCTGCTGGAGGCGCCATCGGGCAACTGGTGGTCATCGCCGATCCGATCGAAGAGATTTATCCCTTCTCGGGCAACGTCGAATTTCGCCATCCGGCGGGAAGAGGACGATTTGTGAGCCCGCAGGCGCAAGGCTTGCGGGAGGCGTATCTGGGTCGGCTCGCCGAGCATCGCGCAAGGTTGGAGGAGATTTGCCATCGGCTGGGCTGGGGGGTGAGCCTGCACCGCACCGACCAATCTCCGGCGGAAGCGCTCTTGGCCTTGCGGATGCGTCTCTCCGCGCCCGAGTTAAGCTCGGAACGCTGGAGCGCGTGATGCTTGCCGTTCCTCTGGGTTTTGCTGCCCCCGCCGTTCTCGTCGTGCTGATTGGTCTCGGCGTTCTTTATTACCTGCTGCGGGTGACGCCGCCCGCCCCCCGTCAGACATTGTTCCCCCCGCTGAGATTGCTTCTTGGCTTGGACGTCAGGGAGACCGAGCCCGCGCGCACGCCGTGGCCAATCCTGGCTCTTCGCCTGGCGGTGGCTGCGCTCATTATTCTCGCCATGGCGGAACCCTTCTGGAGCCGGCTCGCTGCAACGGATAAGTCAGGGCCGCTTCTCGTGTTGATGGACGACGGCTGGGCGTCAGCTCCGACATTTGACAAACGTGTCGATTTCGCCCGGCAGCGCCTAGAAGCCGCCGCTCGTTCGGACCGGACGATGGCGCTCGAACCCTTCTCCCAAGGCACGCAGGATATCGCTCCCCTCGACGCCGCACAGGTCGACGGGCGGCTCCGTTCACTGGCGCCGTCGCCGTTCCAGCCGTCGCGAACGGCGGCGCTGCCGGCGGTCGAACGCTTTCTCGCTCGCTGGCCGGACGCGGAAGTCGTCTGGATCGCGGACGGCGTGGAGCTAGGAGGCGCGCGGGAATTTTCAGACAAGCTTGGCCGGCTCACCAAATCGGTGGAGGTGGTGACGACCGGGTCGGGCGCTCGCGCGGTCTCGGGAGCAGACAATGAGGCTGGCGCCCTCGTCGTGAGAGTGACGCGATCGGATCAGAGCGCCCCGGCAAAAGGCGAAGCGCGCGCTCTTGACTCGCAGGGGCGGGAGGTCGGCCGCGCGCCGTTTGACTTCGCCGCGCAGTTGACCGCCGACGCGCGCCTCGAGTTTCCGGTGGAGCTGCGAAACGAAGTGTCCCGCGTCGCCATCGACGGCGAGCGTTCTGCGGGCGCAATCTGGCTCATGGACGAGCGATCCCGCCGGCGGCGAGTCGCAATCGCTTCAGGCGCGACCGCTGACATCGCGCAGCCGCTGCTAGCGCCGAGCTACTACCTCAAGCGCGCGTTGCAGCCGTTCGCCGACATCGTCGAATGGCGGGATTCGTCGACCGATCCGATCGTGGCGCTGCTGGCCGAGAGGCCGTCTGTTCTCGTGCTGGCCGACATGAGCGTCGCGCCCGGGCCGGAGCATGACGCGATCGCCCAGTTTCTTGACAAGGGCGGGGTCTTGCTGCGTTTCGCTGGCTCCCGCTTCGCTGCGGGCGACGACGACTTGACACCGACCGATTTGAGGCGCGGAGCGCGCTTGCTGAGCGGCGCTCTTTCCTGGGAGAGGCCAAAACACATCGCCCCGTTCGAGCAGGGAAGCTTCTTCTACGGTCTTGCGGCGCCTGAGGAAGTGACCGTCTCTCGGCAGGTGCTCGCGGAGCCCGAGCCGGGTCTGACCGAGAAAACCTGGGCCAGGCTCGCCGACGGGACGCCGCTCGTGACGGCGGCGCATCGCGGCAACGGCCTTATTGTGCTTTTCCACGTGACGGCGGACACCACCTGGTCGAACCTGCCGCTTTCCGGACTGTTCGTCGACATGCTGCGCCGGATCGTGCAGCAAGCGGACGCCGTCGCCGCGGCGGAGCCGAACGGGAAGACGACGCAGACGCAGGCGAACCGCGCGCCCTGGCGCACCCTCAACGGCTTTGGCGCGCTCGAGCCTCCGCCTCCCCAGGCAGAGCCGATCAGCGACAATTTCTCCGGAGCGGGCGACGCCGCTCATCCGCCGGGTTTCTACGGCCCGAAGGAATCCTTGATGGCGGTCAATGCAATGGCCTCCGGCGAGACTCTCGCGCGCGCCGACTATGGACCCCTTGCCGTCCACGAGGGCGGCTTGGCCGTCGCGCCGCCGATCGATTTGCGTCGTTGGCTGCTTCTGGCCGCGCTTATTTGTTTCATGATCGACGCGATCGCGTCTGTCTTGCTGTCTCGCGGCAAAGCTCTTCGACGCAAAGCCGCAGTCGCAGCCGCCCTTGTATTCGCAACTGCGCTGTGCGCTTACCCTGCCCCGCGTCCGGCGCATGCCGCGGAGGCTGCGACGCAGGTCAGCCGCCGAGACTTGGATTCGGCGCTGTCCGCGAGGCTCGCGTATGTGACGACAGGCGACGCCGCCGTCGACCAGACCTCGAAGGAAGGACTGACCTCGCTGACGCGTGTCCTGTCCTTCCGCACGTCGGCGGAGCTGGCCGAGCCAGTCGCGCTGAACCCGGCGCGCGACGAGCTGGCCTTCTACCCGCTCATCTACTGGCCGGTGGTGGCGGGAGAGGCTCAACCCTCGCCCGAGGCGCGAGCGCGGCTCGCCGCATACATGAAGAACGGCGGCACCGTTGTCTTCGACACACGCGACGCTCTTGTAGCCCGACCAGACGGACCGCCGACTCCGGAGGCATTGTGGCTTCGCTCGCTGCTCAAGGGCGTCGACGTGCCCCAGCTCGAACCAGTTCCGCGCGACCATGTTCTGACCAAGACATTTTATCTCCTTGACCGGATCGTCGGCCGGACAATGGTCGGCCAAACGTGGGTGGAGGCGCTTCCCCCGCCCGACCCGAATGATCGGACGCAGCGGCCGGCAAGAGCTGGCGACAGCGTCTCGCCGATCATCATCGTCTCCGACGATCTCGGGGCGGCCTGGGCCGGCGACGCTTCCGGTCGTCCGCTCTTTCCGCTTGTTCCCGGCGGGGCGCGCCAGCGCGAGCTTGCCTTTCGCAGCGGCATAAATCTCGTGATGTACACGCTCACCGGCAACTACAAAGCCGATCAGGTCCACGCCAAAGACATCATCGAGAGGCTGACCCGTTGAGCGTGTGGTCGATCGCCTTTTCGCCGCTCCTGCCGCTGTGGGCGCTCTATCTCCTTGGCGGAATAGCGCTCGCCGTCGCGATCATCCTCTTTTGGCGGCGATCCAGGGGCGCTTGGGTGAGAGCGCTTGCGTTCGCGCTTCTGCTGCTCGGCTTGTGCGATCCCAATCTCGTTGAAGAAAACCGCAGGCCGTTGAAGGACATTGTCGCCGTCGTCGTCGATCGGTCGGCCAGCCAGGATGTCGGCGAACGTCCCCGGCAAACGGACAAGGCGCGCGACGACATTGAGGCCCGCCTCAAGGCGCTGGGCGACGTCGACTTGCGCGTCGTCGAAACGACGCGGGAAGAATCGGACACGGACGGCACGAAGCTGTTTGCGGCGCTGCGTGGCGCGCTTGCCGACGCGCCGCCGGAGCGGATCGGCGGCGCGATCATGATCACCGACGGGGTCGTGCATGACGTCCCGGCTACCGCCGCGGCGCTTGGATTCAGCGCGCCGTTGCACGTGCTGGTCACGGGGCACGAGGGCGAGCGACAACGCCGCATCGAACTTGTCGAGGCGCCACGGTACGGCATCGTGGGCAAGGATCAGATCATAGTGGCCCGCGTGCTCGACAGCGCCGACCACGGGGAGCCGGTGCGGCTGACCGTCAGGCGAGACGGCGAGACGATCGCGAACATCGGAGCCAAGGTCAGCGACCCGATCAACATTCGTACGACCATCGAGCACGGCGGTCCCAACGTCATCGAACTCGAAGTCGCTCCCGTGCAAGGGGAGATCAGCGCCGACGGCAATCATGCTGTGGTCAGCGTCGAAGGCGTCCGGGACAAGCTGCGCGTGCTTCTTGTCTCGGGCAAACCGCATCCCGGGGAGCGTATGTGGCGCAACCTCTTGAAGTCGGACGCCAATGTCGATCTCGTCCACTTCACCATTCTGCGGCCGCCTGAGAAGGCGGGAGACGGCACGCCGATCAATGAGCTGTCGTTGATCGCCTTCCCCGTGGCCGACCTCTTCGGGCGCAAGATCAAGGATTTCGACCTCATCATCTTCGACCGTTACGCCCAGCAGTCGGTCCTGCCCTATGTCTATCTCGACAACATAGCGAATTATGTTCGCAACGGTGGAGCGCTGCTGATGGCCGAGGGCCCGGAATTCTCGGCGCCCGAAGGTCTCTTCTATTCCCCGCTCGGCGAAATTGCCCCGGCGGAGCCAACCGGGGAGGACCTCGAAGTCCCGTTCCGCGCCAGTGTCTCCGAGCAGGGGCTACGCCATCCGGTCACTCGAGCATTGGCGGGGTCTGAGGGTAAGGATGGCGCGCCACAATGGGGACGTTGGTTTCGGTTGATCGGCGCAAAGCAGACCGGCGGCCAGACCATCATGAACGGCCCGGATGGAAAGCCGTTGCTGGTCCTGTCCCGGGTCGACAAGGGCCGCGTCGGACTCCTGCTTAGCGATCAGATGTGGCTGTGGGCCCGCGGCTATGACGGCGGCGGTCCTTATCTCGAACTCCTCCGCCGGTTGGCGCATTGGCTCATGAAAGAGCCGGAGCTTGAGGAAGAGGCCCTGCGCGCCAGCGCGAAGGGGCGCACGGTGACAGTCGAGCGCCAGAGCGTGACAGGGCAAGAGCGCGAGACGCGTCTTGTTGGGCCGAACGGCCAGACGATCAAAGTGGCGCTCGCCCCGGTCGCCCCCGGCCTGTCGCGGGGACATGTCGCGGTCGACCGGTTTGGCCTCTATCGCGTTGAGGACGGCCAGCATGTCGCGCTGGTGAACGTTGGGCCGGAGAGTCCGCTGGAGATGCAGGACGTCGTTTCGACGCCGGAACGGCTGCGGCCGATCGCCGAGGTGACCGGCGGGACCGTCCGCCGGCTGTCGCGCCAAGCCGGAGACGCCATCACCATGCCCAGAGTCGTCGGCTTGAACCCTGGGCCGAACTACGGCGGCGGCGATTACCTCGGGATCAAGCGGACCGGGGCGACTGAGTTGATCGGCGCTCGCTCACGCCCTCTCGCTTCGGGCTTTCTGGGTCTTTCGCTGTTGCTGGGCGCGGTCGTTCTGACATGGCTCCTCGAAAGCGGCAGGGTTGGTCGGCGCTCGTAACGGAAACTTCCGCGAAATGGAGGGCGGGATCGGCGTTCGCTCCGGCCCTTGAAAACTTGTCTTGCCATTACAGCTGCCCTGCATTATTGGCCGCGGCGGGACACCTCTCCCCAACGAGAGGCGCCCATCTGAAAGGATGGCAAAAGATGACGACCTTACCCCCCGCCGCGCGGCCGGCGAACGCCCGCTTTTCTTCCGGACCGTGCGCTAAGCGCCCAGGCTGGACCCCACAAATCCTCTCTGAGGCCGCCCTCGGCCGCTCGCATCGCGGCAAGCTTGGCAAGGGAAAGCTTAAGCTCGCGATCGATCTGACGCGCGAGGTCCTTGGCGTCCCGAGCGACTATCGCATCGGCATCACGCCCGGCTCCGACACTGGCGCGGTCGAGATGGCGCTGTGGTCCCTGCTCGGCGCGCGTGGCGTCGACGTCCTGGCCTGGGAAAGCTTCGGCGAGGGCTGGGTCAACGACATCATGAAGGAGCTGAAGATCAAGGACGCGCGGACGCTGAAGGCGCCCTACGGCGAGCTTCCGGACCTCGCTCAAGTCAATTTCGACCACGACGTCGTGTTCACCTGGAACGGAACGACGTCCGGCGTGCGCCTGCCCGATGGGACCTGGATCGCGGCCGATCGCAAAGGTCTGACGATCTGCGACGCGACGTCCGCTGCGTTCGCGCAGGACCTCGATTGGCCCAAGCTCGATGTGGCGACCTTCTCCTGGCAGAAGGCGCTTGGCGGAGAGGCGGCGCATGGGGTCATCATCCTTAGCCCGCGCGCGGCCGAGCGGCTCCAGACCTACACGCCTCCGTGGCCGATGCCCAAGGTCTTCCGTCTCACGAAGGGCGGCAAGCTGATCGAGGGCATATTCGCGGGCGAGACGATCAACACGCCCTCCATGCTCTGCGTCGAGGACTATCTCGACGCGCTTGAGTGGGCAAAGTCGCTCGGCGGGCTGAAGGCGCTGATCGCCCGCGCCGACGCGAACGCCAACGTGATTGCAAATTGGGTCGAACGGACGCCTTGGGTCGATTTTCTGGCGAAGCTGCCAGAGACGCGATCCAACACCAGCGTTTGCCTGAAGGTGGTTGATCCGACCGTGTTGGCGCTGTCCTCCGAGGGCCAGGCCGCCTTCGCCAAGGGCCTCGCGAGCCGGCTCGAAGCGGAGAAAGTCGCTTACGACATCGCGTGCTACCGGGACGCGCCGCCGGGTTTGAGGATCTGGTGCGGCGCGACCATCGAGGCCGCCGACGTCGAAGCCCTGACGCATTGGCTCGACTTCGCCTTCGCGTCGGAGAGGGGCAAGCTCGCCAAGGCCGCCTGACGCTCCGGCTTCAGATAGCGGAGCCGCAAGCCCGGCTCTCATCGCCCACCATTCGGCGGCCCAACGCCGCTCGCCAGCGAAAGGCCTCACTCATGGCTCCTCGCGTCCTCATTTCCGATAAGCTCTCTCCCGCCGCCGTCGCCATATTCAAGGAGCAGGGCGTAGAGGTCGACGTCAAGCCGGGTCTCGATAAGGACGAACTCGCGAAGATCGTCGCCGACTATGACGGCCTCGCCATTCGTTCCGCGACCAAGGTCACGGCCAAGCTGCTCGAGCAGGCGAAGCGACTGAAAGTTGTGGGCCGCGCCGGCATCGGCGTCGACAACGTCGACATCCAGGCCGCAACCGCGCGCGGCGTCATCGTGATGAATACGCCCTTCGGCAATTCGATTACGACCGCGGAGCATGCGATCGCGCTCATGTTCGCGCTCGCACGCCAGATTCCGGCCGCGGACGCTTCGACCCAAGCGGGCAAATGGGAAAAGAACCGCTTCATGGGCGTCGAACTCACCGCAAAGACGTTCGGCGTGATCGGCTGCGGCAACATCGGCTCGATCGCGGCGTCACGGGCGATCGGCCTGAAGATGAGGGTGATTGCGTACGACCCGTTCCTCAGCCTCGACCGTGCGGTGGAGCTGGGCGTCGAAAAGGTCGAGTTGGACGAACTTCTCGCTCGCGCCGACTTCATCAGCCTGCACACGCCTCTCACCGCTCAGACGCGCAACATTCTCTCTGCCGAGAATCTCGCGAAGACCAAGAAGGGCGTCCACATCATCAACTGCGCGCGCGGCGGTCTCGTCGATGAAGCCGCGTTGCGCGCGGCGCTCGACGACGGCCACGTGGCGGGCGCCGCTTGCGATGTCTTCGTCGAAGAGCCGGCGACGAAGAGCCCGCTCTTCGGTCACCCTAACTTCGTCGCGACGCCGCATCTCGGCGCGTCGACGACGGAGGCGCAGGAAAATGTGGCTCTGCAGGTCGCCGAGCAGATGTCGGACTATCTGATCCGGGGCGCAATCACCAACGCCGTGAACTTTCCCTCGATCACCGCCGAGGAGGCGCCAAAGCTCAGGCCGTACATCGCGCTCGCCGAGGGACTCGGATCGTTTGCGGGTCAGCTGACACAAGCGCCGATCGAGAAAGTGACGATCACCTATGAGGGCGCGGTGGCGGACTTGAAGGTCAAGGCGTTGACCTCGGCCGCCGTCGCCGGCGTGCTGCGTCCTTCCCTGACCGACGTCAACGTCGTCTCAGCGCCGGCGCTTGCGGCCCACCGGGGAATCGTCGTCGAGGAAATGACCCGCGCCTCGGAGGGCGATTACGAAAGCTTTATCACCCTTTCCGTCACGACCGCGGAACAGACGCGCTCGATTGGCGGCACCGTGTTTCATGACGGAAAGCCGAGGATACTCTCGATCAAGGGCATCAAGGTCGATGCCGAATTCACGCCCTCGATGCTTTACGTCACCAACGACGACAAGCCAGGCTTCATCGGCCGGTTCGCAAGCCTCCTCGGTGACGCCGGGGTCAACATCGCGACATTCGCCCTCGGCCGCGATCAGCTAGGAGGCTCGGCGATTGCGCTCGTGTCAATCGACGGCGAGGCGCCGCCCGAGGTTTTGGAGAAAGTGGGCAGGATCAAAGGCGTGCGACAGGCGACGGCGCTGCGCTTCCAGACGATGTGAGCCAGTCGCGGTCGGAGAGATTTGATGGAAGACCAATGACCAGCGACGAACCTGTGTCGCCCTCGCCCGCGGACCCCGAAAAGAAGGCGCGGGTCGATCCGCGGCTGCTCGAACTCCTCGTTTGCCCAGTGACGCGAGCGGAGCTGATCTACGATTCGGCGCGGCAAGAGCTCATTTCACGCGCCGCTAAGCTCGCCTACCCGATCCGCGACGGCGTTCCCATCATGCTTCCTGAGGAAGCACGCCCTCTCGACGATTAGAGCCGTTTGACTTTGGCTTGAATCGGTAGGGATTCCCGAATCGGTTTTGTTCTGATTCAACCTGCTTGCTGGGGGGAGGCCAGCAGGAATGGCGAAGGCATATTCTCAAGACTTGCGGGACCGCGTGATCGATGCGGTGGAGAAGGGCGGGATGAGCTGCCGCGCAGCGGCGCGGCGCTACGAGATCAGCGAGTCCGTGGCGATCAAGTGGCTGGGCCGTTTCCAGCGGGTCGGCTCACGCGAGCCGGTTGGTCACGGGGGTCATCGCCGCTCGGTCCTGCTGCCGCACCGGGAATTTCTTGAAGCGGCGCGCGCAGAGAAGCCAGACGGCACGCTTCAGGACCTCTGCGACCGTCTCTGGTCCGAGCGCAGCGTCAAGGCCGACCCCTCGATTGTGAGCCGGTTCTTCCGCCGGATCGGCGTCACGCTGAAAAAAAGACCCTCGTCGCTCGCGAGCAGGACCGTCCAGACGTAAGCCGCCATCGGACACGCTGGCGAGCCTATCAAGGCCGCATCGACCCCGCGCGCCTGGTCTTCATCGACGAGACCTGGGCCAAGACCAACATGACCCGCCTCTACGGCTGGGCGCCGCGCGGCAAGCGACTGATCGACAAGGTTCCGCACGGCCACTGGAAGACCTCGACCTTCCTCGCCGCCTTGCGCAATGACCGGATCGAAGCGCCTTGTCTCTACGATGGTCCCATCAACGGCGAACGCTTCCTCGCCTATGTCGAACAGTTCCTCGTCCCGACCCTCAAGCCCGGCGACATCGTGATCCTCGACAACCTCGGCTCCCACAAAGGCAAAGCCGTCCGGCAGGCCGTCCGAGCCGTCGGAGCGCGCCTTTTGTTCCTGCCGAAGTACTCGCCCGACCTCAATCCGATCGAGCAGGTCTTCGCCAAACTCAAAGCTCTGCTGCGAAAGGCTGCGGCGCGCACCTACGACGCCCTCTCCGACGCCACCGCCAACATCCTTGAACTGTTTCCCCCTGCCGAATGCGCCGCATACCTCAGGAACGCAGGCTATGCGTAAACCTATTCGCAAAAGGCTCTAGCTCAATTAGCTTCAAGTCGCCCGGACTAAAAAAATACACAGTGTCTCTGTTTAACCAGGAACGTGCGGAATTATAGTCCAATGAAGCTAGTCCATCGTAGACGAAATCCTTGTACGAAGGCACAAAAAGCTTTCAATCGAGCGGACTTATCCGACAAGCCTACGTTACGAATTTTTACTTGCTTGCTCCCAGCGTATCTTGCAATCAACTTATCGCAAAGTGCTCGATTTGGCTCAAAGCACTCTATCCTTGCCATTAGCT
>DATJXI010000047.1:0-6595 GCA_035500275.1 Roseiarcus sp.
CGGACTCCGTCTCCGCCATACGCAAGGCCCCTCGCTAGAGTCCGAGATCATCGAGCTTGCTGCGCCCAATCGGGCCCCTGACGGGCAATCATCCTATTTCAAGGCGACTGCGCCGCCTGCGAGGCCATGAATGTTGACCTAATGTCCGGCAAAGGCTTGCCGATCGGTCTCGAGCGACCCTATTAGGCGTCGAGTCCATGACGACGGCAAACCGCCTCGAGGTAAGAACCGGGCGGCGGCGAAACCTTGGCTTCGCCCAGAACCGAACACCAAAGATGGATCGCTCTCGTCTCATGGGTCAGCTGCTTTTCGACCAATTCAGGCGGACCGCAAGCCAGTTTTGCCTGGCGATGTCGGATCGGATAAAAGACAGAGCGTTTCTGGGCTCGTTCGGAGACGCGATGCTTCTTCGCCAGGTAGGTCAAGTACGTCGGACCAAATGCGCCCCAACGGTAATTTTCTGGTCGAACGTCGCCTTGAACCATCCGTTTCAAGTATAAGCCGGCGCTCTTTCGCAGTCCATAGTAAGGGGGCCGCCAATTGATATGAGGGATCTCGCACAGTTCCCGAACCATCTCTGAGTCTTGGGGAAGCCGCAGAACGGCGCCGTTAATCTTGGTCTCGTGTTCCCAGCCGAAGACATATTCGTCCTGGAAGTCGAGCGGTCTTACAAAGTATAGATCGAGATCAACCCAATAACCGAGCCCCTTGGCCAGCATCGCGTAGCGGAAGAAATCCGAGGCCAGCGTGGCCCAGCCAATGTCAAAGTATCGTGCGAGCGCGTCGTACTCGATCACTTCGTTTGCGTCGCAAATTTCGACCCCGCTTGGCGCGTCGGATAGTTTTTCTGGGGTGTAGGAATAAAGCCGGAATAGATGACCCACCGACAATGCGGAAAGCATGGACAGGCGCTCGATATAGCCGAGTCGGTCGCCGATCCACAACGAGTGCAAACGTTCGCTCACGTTTCGCTCCGCGGCGAAGGCGGGGCCGGCGCCGACAGAGAGGATCTCGCGCTGAGCAATTTCACCAGGGTCTCCGAATTGGGACATCGAGAAAGTTCGGCGGAGCGAATGCGCTTGCGAGCGTTTCGAGCCCGATGTCGCGACCCACTCCGCCGGATTTACGGTTGCGAGGTTGAAAATCGCCAATGTTGGAGATCGTTGGCAAAGCGTCCGTTCCTCGCAGCTCGCGACCATCGCGCCGCTACGTCCGAGGCGACCTGTTCTTGCCAAGAACCAGCCATCCGGGATTGGGGAAGCGAGGCGTCTGGGGCGACGAGGATGGCGGGCGCGCGTAAAGTAGGCCGAACCCGCGAGAGTTGGCGCGCGCCCGGTTCGTGGGACCAAAGCGCGGCGACTTAAGCCCGAACGGTTGGCCGAGCTCGAAAGCCCAATGGCGCGACAACCCTATGATCTTGCTGTCGTCGGCGCGGGCATTTGCGGTCTTGCGCACGCTCTCGCCGCGGCGCGTCTTGGCAAGCGCGTCGTCGTCATCGATCGCGACGCGCAGGCCAACGGGGCCTCGGTGCGCAACTTCGGCTTCGTCACCGTTACCGGCCAACAGGCCGGGAAATGCTGGCGGAGAGCCATGCGATCGCGCGACGTCTGGATCGACGTCGCGGACAAGGCGAAAATCGCAATCGTCCAACGCGGGCTTCTCATGATCGCGCGTCGGCCCGAGGCCAGGAGCGTTATCGAAGAGTTCCTGGAAACCGAGATGGGCGCCGGTTGCCGGCTGATTGAGCCCGCCAAACTGGATGAGTGGCGAGCGACTTTGCACTCGCCGGAATTCGCCGGCGCTCTCATGAGCCCGCATGAGCTGAGGGTCGAGTCGAAAGACGCGATTCCGCAACTCGCGGCGTACCTTGCCGAGCGCTGCGGCGTCGCCTTCATGCGCGAGACTGCGGCGTTCAGCGCGGCGCCGCCGCGCCTTGAAACAAGCCGCGGGCCGGTCGAGGCCGAGGCGGTCGTCGTCTGCCCCGGCGACGACTTCGCGCTGATTTCTCCCGAGCGCGCCGCCGCATACGGGCTGACCCGCTGCAAGCTGCAGATGATGCGCGTGGCTCCAGAGGGGTTCGACGCAGGGCTGCCCGCGGTGATGTCCGACCTTGGTCTGATCCGGTATCTCGGATACGCCGAGCTTCCGGCGGCGCGGGCTTTGAAGGCGCGATTGGAAGCCGAACAGAGCGCGTATCTCGGGGCCGGGGTCCACCTGATCGTCGTGCGCAGCGCGGACGGCTCGCTCATCGTGGGAGACTCGCACCACTATGCCGCGACCCCCGACCCGTTCGCGCCGGCGGCGGTCGACGACCTCATCCTCGATGAATTCGCGCAAGTCTTCGCCGGGCCGCCGCCCAGGGTCGTCGAACGCTGGATCGGGACCTACGCGTCGTGCCCGGACCGGCTCATGCTGGTTGACCGGCCCTCGGATGCGATGCGTATTGTGCTCATCACGAGCGGCACGGGCGCGAGCACGTCGTTTGCGATCGCCGAAGAGGTGATCGCCGACCTATACGGCTGAAGGGGGCAAGCGTTTGTACCAGGTCAAGGCCGTCATATTCGACTGGGCCGGCACGGTCGTGGATTACGGCTCGATGGCGCCCATGGGCGCGTTCGTCGAAACCTTCGCCGAATTCGGCGTGACGATCGCGGTCGAAGAGGCGCGCGCGCCGATGGGCCTGGCGAAGCGCCCTCATCTCGCGGCGATTCTGGCCCAGCCGCGAGTCGCCGCCGCCTGGGCGGACCGCCACGGCAATGCGCCCAGCGAGCGGGATATTGACGCGCTGTACGCCGCCTTCCTGCCCAAGAATCTCGCTGTCGCCGCGGCTCATGCCGACGTCATCCCGGGTGTCGCCGAAGTCACCGCCGAATTGCGCCAGGCGGGCGTCAAGATCGGCTCGACCACCGGCTACACGCGCGAGATCATGGCTGAAATCTCAAAGGTCGCGGTGGCAGGCGGATTCAAGCCCGACAGTCTCGTCTGCACCGGCGACACGCCGGACGGGCGCCCCACGCCATTTATGCTGTACAAGACGTTCCTCGATCTTACGGTTTGGCCGGCCTGGAGCACGGTCAAGGTCGATGACACCGAGGTCGGGATCGCCGAAGGGATCAACGCGGGCGCGTGGGCGGTCGGCGTGGCGGTGAGCGGCAACCTGTTCGGCCTCCCGCTAGCCGACGTGGCGGGGTTGGCGCCCGCCGAGTTCGAGCGAAAGCGCTCGGCGGCGACCACGAAACTGAAAAACGCCGGCGCGCATTACGTGATCGATAGCGTCGCCGATCTCATGCCCGTCGTGCGGGCGATCGACAAGCGCCTGATGACCGGCGAACGGCCGTGATGGATCGCGGCGCGTCGCTCAGCGAGGGAGATGTCAATCTTTCCCCGCGCCGTTCGAGTTGGCGCGCTTTGCTGGGCGACAAAGCGCGCGAACTTCTCGATGAGGACGAGCGCTATTTCATCCGCCAGTCCCTTTCGACGCCGTGCCTCGACGCGATCGAGCGAGCGGAAGGCGCGGTTCTCATCGACGTCGACGGCCGACGGATTCTCGATTTTCACGGCAACAGCGTCCATCACCTCGGCCATGGCCACCCGAAAGTCGTCGCCGCGATCAAGGCGGAGATGGACAAGCTTCCCTTTTGCCCGCGGCGCTACGCCAATCGCACGGCGACCGAGCTTGCGCGCCAGCTCGTGGAGACGGCGCCGAGCGGGCTGGACAAGGTCCTTTTCGCGCCAGGCGGGGCGGCGGCCGTCAGCATGGCGCTCAAGCTCGCCCGCTACGCCACTGGGCGTCACAAGACGCTGTCGCTGTGGGATTCCTTCCACGGCGCCACGCTCGACGCCATCGCCGTCGGCGGCGAGGCGCTCTTCCGCCGCGGCGTTGGGCCGACGATTCCCGGCGCGGAGCATCTGCCGCCTCTGCATCTCGCGCGTCGCTTCTTCGGCGATGATCGGCCCTATGAGCGTTTCGCTGATTTCATCGATTACGCGCTCGAGGTTCAGGGCGACGTTGGCGCGCTCGTCGCGGAGCCGATGCGTTGGACCACGGTCGAGGCGCCGCCGCGCGATTTCTGGCCGCGGGTGCGGGAATCCTGCACCCGCCATGGCGCGCTTCTCGTCTTCGACGAAATTCCGACCTGCCTCGGCCGGACGGGGACGCTCTACGCCTGCGAACAGTTTGGCGCGACGCCCGACATTCTCGTCATCGGCAAAGCGCTGGGCGGGGGCATTATGCCGTTCGCAGGCGTTCTCGCGGCCGGCTGTCTCGATTGCGCGCCCGAGGCGGCGGTTGGCCATTTCACGCATGAGAAGAGTCCAGTCGCCGCCGCCGCTGCGCTCGCGACGCTCGCGGCGATCAAAGACGAGAAGCTGTTGGATCGCGCGAAGGAGCTCGAGCGCCGGGGCCTCGAGCGCTTGCGGGCCTTGCAAGGCCGCCATGGGGCAATTCGGGATGTACGAAGCCTCGGTTGCTATTTCGGCGTCGAGATCGGCGGCGCCGATGCGGCCGCTCTGGCCGAGCGCATCATGTACGAATGTCTTGCCGCAGGCCTCAGCTTCAAGATCGGCGGCGGCAATGTCATCACTCTCTGCCCTCCGCTGACCATTCCGTTTCCCGATTTCGACGAGGCGTTTTCGATCTTGGACCAGGCCTTCGCCAGATCGGCGGCCTGATCGGCCGCGCTGTCACAGAAGCTTTACACAGCGGGCATAGCGAGTCTCCTCATGCTCTCCGTTTCGAAGAGGCGCCGTCATGAAATCGCTCCTGTGCGCAGTGCTCGTCTCAGTGGCCTCAGCGACCTCCGCATTCGCCGCGTCCAATGTCGTCACGATCTACGCCGCTGACGGCCTGCACGACGGCAAAGGCAGCTGGTTCGAGATGGAGTTCGACGCCTTCAGCAAGGCCACGGGCATCAAAGTGCAATATGTCGAGGGCGGGTCCGGAGGCGTCGTCGAGCGGGTCGCGAGAGAAAACTCGAACCCGCAAGCCGATGTGCTCGTGACCTTGCCTCCGTTCATCCAGCGCGCCAAGGCGGAGGGGCTTCTGCAGCCGTTCAAGCCTGCGGCGGCGGATCAGATCGAGGGCGGCGACGAAATGTATGAGCCGCTCGTCAACAACTATCAGAACTTCATTTACGACGCGGCGATTCTCAAGGAGGCGCCGAAGACCTTCAACGATCTCCTCGATCCCAAGTTCAAGGGGAAGATCCAGTATTCGACGCCCGGGCAGGCCGGCGACGGCACCGCCGTGATGCTTGAGGTCATCCACGCATTCGGATCGAAGGACGCCGCGTTCGACTACTTGAAGAAGCTGCAGGACAACAACGTCGGCCCGTCGTCCTCCACTGGCAAGCTGACGGCTCTTGTCAACAAGGGCGAGCTGTATGTCGCCAACGGCGACCTTCAGATGAACATGTCGCAGATGGCGTACAATCCGAACATCAAGGTGTTCTGGCCGGCGGGGCCCAGCGGCGAACGCTCGGCGATGCCACTGCCCTATTACGTCGCCCTGGTGGCGGGCGCGCCCGACGCCGAGAACGGCAGGAAGCTGATCGAGTTCCTGCTGTCGAGAGAAGCGCAGGAGACCGTCTCCTCCGTCGCCCTCGGCGTTCCCGTCCGCAAGGACGTGGCGCCCTCCGACGCAAATTCCGCGAAACTGCGCGAGGCCTTGCACGGCGTGACCATATGGACGCCGGACTGGACGCAGGTGCTGAAGGACCTGCCGGCGGACGTTGCGCGCTGGCGCCAGGCGACGGGCAGCTAGGATGACAGCCGCCGCGCTTGCCGGCGAGGCGGCGAGCGCTCTCGGCGTCGCGCGGGCGAACGGCGTCGATTCGGCGGTCAAATTCGACAAGGTTAGCGTCGCCTATCGCGGCGTCGAGGTTCTCAAGCCGCTGACGCTCGACATTGCGGCGGGCGAGATTGTCGCGATGATCGGTCCCTCGGGCTCGGGCAAGACGACGGCGTTGCGCGCCGTCGCGGGCTTTGTGCGCCCCGCCTCGGGCCGCATTTACATCGGCGGCGCCGACGTGACTGACCTGCCGCCGTATCAGCGCGGCCTGGCGATGGTGGTTCAGAACTATGCGCTGTTCCCGCACATGCGAGTCGCCGACAATGTCGCCTTCGGCCTGAAGGCGCGCGGCGCCCAGAAATCCCTCATCGAAGAGCGCGTCAAGGACGCGCTGCGCGTTGTCGGGATGCAGGAGTTCACGCGCCGCTATCCGCGCGAGCTTTCCGGAGGCCAGCAACAGCGCATCGCGATTGCGCGCGCGCTTGCCGTGCGCCCGCGTGTTCTCTTGTTGGACGAGCCCCTGTCGGCGCTCGACGCGCAGATCCGCCGCTCGATGGTCGAGGAGATCGCGCGCCTGCACGCCGACCTCCCTCATCTGACGATTCTCTACGTCACGCATGACCAGAACGAGGCGCTGACGCTCGCCGACAGCATCGCGATCCTCAGGGATGGAGGGTTGAGCGCAGTCGGACGCACGAGCGAGCTCTACCGGAGGCCGCCGAACCGGTTCGCGGCTGAATTCCTGGGTCGAGCCAACCTGCTTCCGGTCGTCGTGGAGGACGCCCGCCGGGCGGACGGCTTTGTCGC
>DATJXI010000048.1:0-12580 GCA_035500275.1 Roseiarcus sp.
GTCATGCTTGGCACGATCGAACCGCGCAAGAACCATCTCTTACTGCTCCACTTGTGGCGGGCGCTCGTCAGGGCGGACTCGAATGCTCCTCGGTTGGCGCTGGTTGGGGTGCGGGGGTGGGAAAACGAGCAGGTCGCGGACATGCTCGATCGCAGCTCGGCGCTCAGAGACCATGTGCTGGAAATTCGCGGCCTGGCCTCCGCCGACCTGGTTGAGCTTTTGTGCGGCGCGCGCGCGTTGCTCATGCCGTCATTCGATGAAGGCTATGGTTTGCCGTTGGTCGAGGCGCTGTCATTGGGCACGCCGGTCGTCGTCTCTGACATCCCCGTCTTCCATGAGGTCACCCAGGGCTGCGCCACCTTCCTTTCGCCGCTTAGTGGCGAGGCGTGGGGGGAAGTCATTTTGCGGCTGACCGCTGAAGAGAATTACGCCGCTTTGAAACGAAGCGAGGCGCGCGATTTCCAGACGCCAACGTGGGCCGACTATTTTCGAGAACTCGACGTCTTTCTCGCCAGCTTGTGACGAGTACGGGTTCTACTTGGCGGGAAAAACCAGCAGCCAATCCTCGCCGATTTTCTTTGTAAGGATGGCGTTCGCGTTGACCGGCGTGACGCTGCCCGAGAAGTCCACGTAGTTCAGAGACGAATAAAACGAGCGGACCTCCGCCAGGAATGTCCTGGGATCCTTGTAGCGCGCGGCGTTGAATTCCAGAACCAAAGTTGGCTTGTGTTTCGCGAGGACGGGCCGCAGGCCTGCTATTATGTCGACCTCGGCCCCCTCGGCGTCGATCTTGATGAAGTCGATTCTCCCCAAGTCGCTCTCAATCTGATCCGCCGTCCAGAGCGGAGCCGTCGATACCGTCCCAAGCGTGGAGTCGGCCTGGAACGTCTCGCCGACGACGGCGGCGTTCTTTGGTTCGGAAAGCGTGGCGTAGATTCTGGCGGAACCGGATGAACTGGCGCCCGCGGCCGCCTCGATGACCTTGGTTCGATTCGAAAATCCGTTCAACGCCAGCGACGCCCGCAGTTTTGGCGTTGCCTGCGGATTCGGCTCGACGGCGACCACCATGCCGGTCGGACCGACGAGGTCGGCCATCAAAAGCGAATAGTAGCCGAAGTTCGCGCCGATATCGATCGCGACCATGCCCGGCTTGACAATTCTGGCCATGGCTTGGGTGAGCCACATCTCCCAGAATCCGTCCAACAGCACGTTGGATCCAAATCCCTGGTCTCGCGTATCGACGTAGAACTTGTAGCGGCCGAGGATGCGGCAAAGGGCCGTGTGGTCCCCAAGATAGACGGGTTGGACCTGCGCCCGGCAGTCGCACTCGAGCGCAAAGCGATCGCAGTCGGCAAGCTCCTCAAGCGAGATCGGATCAAATGGTCTGCGCATCGTAAATCAACGCGCGTCGCCGGGCCAGCGCCCCGGGACCAGCGGCGCCGAGCGCCATAGGGCGCCAAGGGTGCGAATTGGATATCCAAGGGCAGCTTGGATCCGCTGCTTTCTGGCCAGGCGCGCCAACCTGCTTCGGTAGGCGTGCACGTTTGGATGCGCATCGACGATTTGCTCCATGGCGGCCTTCGCTTCACGCAGGTCGCCCCGCCACTCGTACATTTCGCTCAAGTTGAAGCGCAGCACCGGATTGCCTGGGTGCTTCTCTATCGCTTTCTTGAACACCGCCTCGGATTCATTGAATTTCTTGCTCAGCGCTAGAATGCGCGCGTCCTTGAGATGGTAGACAACGTCATCGGGCGATATCGAGAGGGCGCGCCTCGGGAGCGCCTTCTTCGCGGCCGGATTGCGCGCCCGCTCCGCGAGGACGCTCCAAAACTGCGCCGATTGTTTCCTCGCAGCGTGGGTGCGCGATTTCATCGCATCGAGATCGAACCGTTCCTGGACGATGCTGACCACAAACTCCCCGAGCAATCCGCCTTCCGCCATGAATCCCGTCACAGGGTGGCCGCCGTGCCGGACCGGAAGCTCGATCAGCGCAACCTCTCTTCTCAGAAGCTCTACGTGCCGGCGATCCAGATCGAACGGGTCGTAACAGACGTGTGCGAGCGGGGCGAGGTTCGCGCTCGCGCGTTTCTCCACGGAAAAGTCGATCCGCTCGACGTCGCCTGTCCAGCGATGTTCGAAGCGGGCGGCCGACCGGTCGATCGAGAACTGGGGAGAGAGCGCGATTGCAGCCCGCGCGTGCACGAGGCCGCCGAAACGGATCGCCGCATAGCCGCCCATGCTCGAGCCGTACGTATAAACCCGGCGGTAACCTTTGGCGAAGGCTGCGACGGCCTTGCAGACATCGAAGATGTCGTGGTGTTGATACCAATTGTTCCAGCGCGCGATCACATGGATGGCGTCGATGCGCTCGTGCTCGAAGAAGTGCTGGCCGAACCCGGGTCTCTCGAGGGTGCGAGTGTCTGAATAGGAATCGAAGGTGACGACGCACGCATCCGCCGCAAAGCCTGTGCGCGCACGGGCGACGAAGTGGTCGCTTCGAAAGACGTCAACGGCCATGAGACGTGGTCGGCGGGATATCCATCGAGCGCTGCGAGCAGGCGGTCGTTGGCGCCGACAAATTACGCTTCATTTGGCGACAGACTCCCTCAGCCGGCGGCGCTAGCGCCCGCTCGCGCTCATCCGTTTTGTCGCCTCGCCGCTCCGCGTCGAAGCGACAATTCGACTTTGCCAAGCGCAAGCCGCCCCTCGATCGCTCCGCGGTCCGTTCGCACCCGGACTTCCACCGGCTGCAACGCGTCGCCGTGATCGAAATCGAACGAAGCGTGATAGATGCCCTTGTCCTCGGGGACCATCGACGCGACCGCCAAAAGCCGAGCCCCCCCATATGCTTCGACCGTGACCGGCGTTTTCTTGGCGCCCTCGGAAAACCCCACCGTCATTCGAGCGGTCCAGGAGCCTGCCGGCAAATTCAAATACGGCCCGTAGTACAGAATTCGGGCGCCGCCGGTCAATTCCGCCACAAGCGACGCCGGCGTATCGGGACGATCGCCGGAAAGAAAAGTCTCTATCGGCCAGACGATCGGCGTTGGGTCGCCGCTGACGCTCATCTGCAGCATCGGCGTCAGCACGCCCCCGATCATCGCCGCTTCCTTGTTCGAAAAACTGCCTCTCGCATCCTCTGGCTTTGCATAACCGGGGACAGCGGCTTTGAGCGAGGCTTCTAGTTCGGCGTCCCTCGTAATCCGCCCCGGCCGCCTTCCGAGAAGAGTGTCGAGTTCCGAGGGTGAAAGCGTAATCCCAAGATGGGCGAGAATGAGCTTGACGATCTCGGCGGTCGGAATTCGCGTCAGTCGGTGCAGCGTCAGTAGGCGCGGGTGTCCGCGAATCTGGGAGTAGGTCGAGACGGAGGCGGTCTGCAGGCGCAGGGCTTCTAGGACTCCGCACTTGGAAAGGTCGCGCATGTAGCGAACGCTGTCGAATGGATCGTCCAGCAGCAGCAGGATGGGAGCCTGCCCTACCTCGCATTCGCCGACAAGCGAAGGACTTGGAAAGTGCGACAGATAGACGTAGGGGGCGCGGTCCGCCTCAGGCCTCTCTGCGGCGTTTTCCCGATCAACGATCTTGATCGCCGCCCGATGAGGCGCGATCGCCGCAGCTTGGCGCAACACGTCAAACGCCCAGGTCGCGAGTACGCTGGGCGGGCCGAGAGCAATTGCGTCTGGCGCGCCAATCGGCATCGACGGCTCCGAAACCAAAACTCGAGCGCAAAATGCCCGGTCGCAAGCTTACAGGCAACCGCGTTTGGATCAGACGCTTAAGTTTGCGGCTGCGGCTCCAGCCCGCCCGGCTCCGGGCCAAGCGGGCGCGGCTTGCCGGTCGACGGGACTGCCGCACGCGGCGCAGCCGGCGGCTCGCGGGGGTCGGAAGCCGACTCGCGCACCGGCCTAACGCCCTGGAGCAAGCCGACGATCTCGTCCCCGGTCAGAGTCTCAAACTCCATCAAGCCGCGGGCAAGGGTCTCAAGGTCGGCCCGCCGCTCGGTCAGGATGCGCCTCGCGGTGTCGTAGGCTTCCTGCACCAGGCGACGGACCTCCTGGTCGATCGTTTCTGCGGTCGCCTCGGAGATATTCTGCTGCCGGCCGAGCGAATAACCGAGGAACACCTCGTCCTGGTTCTCGCCGTACATGACCGTCCCAAGCTTCTCGGAGAAGCCGAGCCGGGTCACCATCGCGCGGGCGATCTTCGTCACCTGCTGGATGTCGCCGGCCGCCCCCGAGGTCACCTTGTCCTTGCCGAAGACGATCTCTTCGGCGACGCGGCCGCCCATCGACATCGCCAGCATCGCGATCAGCTGTTCATAGCTCTGCGAGATCTGATCGCGTTCCGGCAGCGACTGCACCATGCCGAGGGCGCGGCCGCGCGGGATGATCGTCGCCTTGTGGATAGGCGTGGACGCCGGTATCGAGACGGACACGAGCGCATGCCCGGCCTCGTGATAGGCGGTCAGCCGCTTCTCTTCTTCCGTCATGATGAGCGTGCGCCGCTCGGCGCCCATCATGATCTTGTCGCGCGAATCCTCGAACTCCTGGCGCGTGACGACGCGCTTACCGCGCCGCGCGGCCAACAGAGCCGCCTCGTTGACCAAATTCATGAGGTCTGCGCCCGAGAACCCAGGCGTTCCGCGAGCCACAACTCTCAGGTCCACGTCCGGCGCAAGCGGAACCTTGCGCACATGAACCTTGAGGATTTTCTCGCGCCCGATGAAATCCGGGTTCGATATGACGATCTGGCGATCGAACCGGCCCGGGCGGAGCAGCGCAGGGTCGAGCACGTCGGGACGGTTGGTGGCGGCGATGATGATGATGCCTTCGTTCTGCTCGAAGCCGTCCATCTCGACGAGCAACTGATTGAGCGTCTGCTCACGCTCGTCGTTGCCGCCGCCGAGGCCTGCGCCGCGGTGGCGTCCGACCGCGTCGATCTCGTCGATGAAGATGATGCAGGGCGCGTTCTTCTTCGCCTGCTCGAACATGTCCCGCACCCGGCTCGCACCGACGCCGACGAACATCTCGACGAAGTCGGAGCCGGAAATCGTAAAGAACGGCACGTTCGCTTCGCCCGCGACGGCCCGCGCGGTCAGCGTCTTGCCGGTGCCGGGGGGACCGACGAGCAAGACGCCGCGCGGAATTCGCCCGCCGAGCTTCTGGAACTTTTGCGGATCGCGCAGGAACTCGACAATCTCCTGCAAATCCTCCTTCGCCTCGTCGACGCCGGCGACGTCCTCGAACGTCACGCGCCCCTGCGCCTCGGTGAGAAGCTTGGCTTTGGATTTTCCAAATCCCATCGCCTTCCCGGCGCCGCCTTGCATCTGGCGCGTCATATAGACCCAAAGGCCGAGGAACAGCAGCACGGGCAGGACGCTGGAGACGATCGTCAGCAGCCAGTTGTTGCCGTCCGACGGCGGCTTGGCAGTGATCGTGACGTCCTTTTTATACAGCGTCTGAACGAGGCTGGGGTCGTTGGGCGCATAGGTCTGGAACGAGCGCCCGTCCTTCATGTGACCGGTGATCTCCGGCCCCGCGATGGTGACGTCGCGAACGCTGCCGGCGTCCGCGTCGGTCAGCAGCTGGCTGAACGTGATTTCGCTCGTGGAGGACTTTTGTCCGGGGCTCTGGAACAGGGTGACCAGGGCCAGGACGAGCAGGAATATGATTACCCACAGGGCGAAATTTCGATAGTTCGCGTTCATCGTCATCCCGTGACGGAGGGCGGAGATAGGATTTCTCCATCCTCCGCCGGTCCTGTCCCAGCGCACATTTAAGCGCGAGACGTTGACTTAACAAGAGAACCCGCCAGACGTACGCAAGTTCCCTCAATTTGAAGCGAACGCCAAAAATACAGTTTTTTGACGGCCACGCCTGGCTCTAACCTCGCCCGCCAAAGATCAGGCGGTCTTTTCCTCCACGAGCGACAGTTCCCGCATCATCGCTTGTCGCATGAGAAACTTTTGCGCTTTGCCGGTCACCGTCATTGGAAACGACTCGACGAAGCGGACATAACGCGGCGTCTTGTAATGGGCGAGCGACGACCGGCAATAGGCGATCACTTCGTCCTCCGTAATGCTCTGCCCTTCGCGGCGGCGAATCCAGACGCACAGTTCCTCACTGTAGCGCGGATCGGGCACTCCGAAGGCCTGAACGTCGGCGATTGCCGGGTGCGTATAGAGAAACTCCTCAATTTCCCGCGGGTAGACGTTCTCGCCGCCGCGAATGATCATGTCCTTCAGGCGCCCGACGATGTTGCAGTAGCCTTCCTCGTCGATCGTCGCGAGATCGCCTGTATGCATGAAACGGGCCGCGTCGATCGCGTCGGACGTGGCGGCGGGATCATCCCAGTAGCCTCGCATGACGCTGTAACCGCGCGTCAGCAACTCGCCGGGCGCGCCCGGCGGCACGATCCGGCCTTCCAGGTCGACGATCTTGACCTCGATGTGCGGCTGAACGCGCCCGACCGTCGCGACGCGCCGCTCGAGCGGGTCGTCGTGGGCGCTCTGGAAGCTGACGGGACTCGTCTCGGTCATGCCGTAGGCGATGGTGACCTCGCGCATGTGCATGCGCTCGACGACCCGCCTCATGACCTCCACCGGACAGGGAGAGCCGGCCATGATGCCGGTTCTCAAGCTGGTCAGATCGAACCGCTCGAACTCCGGGTGGTCCAGCATGGCGATAAACATCGTCGGCACGCCATGCAGCCCGGTGCAGCGTTCCCCATCCACCGTCTCCAGGGTCGCCAGCGGATCGAACCCTTCGGCCGGGCTCACCATGCACGCGGCGTGCGTGACGCAGGCCAGGTTGCCGAGGACCATTCCAAAGCAGTGGTAGTACGGCACCGGAATGCAAAGGCGGTCGTCCGGGGTGAGCCGCATCGCCTCGCCGATGAAGTAGGCGTTATTGACGATGTTGTGGTGGCTCAGCGTCGCGCCCTTGGGAACGCCGGTCGTCCCCGACGTGAACTGGATGTTGATCGGGTCGTCGAACTGCAGCGTCGCTTCAAAGGCTGCAAGCGCCGCGCGTTCGCTGGGCGCTGCGGGCGTGGCCACTTCGTCGAAATTGAGCATGCCCGGCGTCTTCTCGGCCCCCAAGCGAATGACGAACTCGAGGTTCGGCAGCCTGTTTGCGGCAAGCTTCCCGGGCCGCGCGCGCTCGATCTCGGGAGCGCACGAGCGCAGGGAAGCGAAATAGTCGTTGTTCTTGTGCCCGGGGCTCAGGATCAGCGCGCGGCAGCCCGACTTCCTGACCGCGTATTCAAACTCGTGGACCCGGTAGGCGGGATTGATGTTGACCAGGATCAAGCCGGCGAGCGCCGTGCCGAACTGCGCCAGCACCCACTCGCTGTTGTTGGCGGACCATATGCCGATGCGGTCCCCCTTCTTAAGTCCAAGCGCCCGTAACCCCGCCGCGAGATCCTCCGACCGGCGCAGCAGATCCGAATAGGTCCAGCGGACATTCTGGTGACGTGCGACCAGGGCTGGCCGCTCGCCGGCGTCTCGCGCAACGCGGCGGAGAAGAGCGCCGATCGCCTCGCCGAGAAGCGGAGTTGAACTGGCGCCGTGAACATAGGACTGAGTAAGCCCCGCCATTTGCGTCTGCTCCCCTGCTTTCGGAGCCGCGGGTGTCGCTGGACAAACCACGTGCCTCGACCGGAGCCTATCACAATTCCCGCAAGAACGCGGCAGGCTTCTGACCAAGAACGCGCCAAGCGCCGATCATGCCGAGGCCGATGGTCAGGGCGAGGCCGCCCCCGACGGCGGCGAGAGCCGAGGTCCAATCGAATGCGAAGGTCGCCCGCATCAGGCGCTCCACGACGACAAACGCCATGAGCGTCCCCGCGCCGACGCTGAACGCGGCGGTCGCCGCGCCCAGGATCGCGTATTCGGTCAGGAACATCGCGGTCAGCCGAAGCCGGGTCGCGCCGAGGATTTTCAGGATCGTCGCGTCGGCAAGCCGGGCGCGCCGGCTCGCTGCGAGCGCGCCCGCGAGAACGAGGACGGAGGTGATGAGCGCCACCCCGGTCGCCGCGCGGACCGCCAGCGCAAGCTTGGCGATGAGCGCCTCCACCGTCTTCAGCGCGTCGCGAACACGGACGCTTGCGACCGTCGGATAGTCTTTGGCCACGTCCCGCAGCAGCGCGATCTCTTTACCCGGATCGTCCGTCGGCAGGGCGGCGGACGCGAGTTCGCTGAAGGGCGCGCCCTTGAAAACATTGGGGGAATAGACCAGCACGAAGTTGATGGCGAAGCTTCGCCAGTTCACCCTCCGCAAGTTGGCGATCTTCGCGGTCACGTCCCGCCCGAGCACGTTGACAACCACGGAGTCGCCGACGGAGAGGCCAAGACCCTCGGCGACCTGCTTTTCCATCGAGACGAGCGGAGGGCCGGCGTAGTTCTCCGGCCACCATTCGCCGGCGACAATTTCGGAGCCCTTCGGGACCTCCGATGCGAAGGTGATCCCGCGGTCGCCTTCGAGCGCCCAGGCGACGTCGTCGCGCGGTTTGACCGCCGTGACCGACCGGTCGCCGAGTCTGACGAAGCGGCCGCGAAGCATCGGCGTCTCGCTGATCTTGACCCCGGGCGCCTCCTTTTTGAGGAAATCGACAAAGGGTTTGGCGTCGGCGGCGCGCACGTCGAGGAAAAAGAAGCTCGGGGTCACCCCGGGCTCGGCGTCGCGCAACTGGGCGCGCATGTTGAAGTCGATGAGGGTCAGGGCGACGAGCGCCGTCAATCCGAGGCCGAGCGAGAGGACCACCGACGCGGTCAGCGCGCCGGGCCGATGGAGGGCCGAAAGCGCCATACGGATTTCAACCGGGCGGGAGAGAGGCGCGCGCTGGGCCGCAACCGCGATCATGAGAGCCACGAGCCTCAGGACAACGAAGGCTGCGATCGCCGCCATCACGACGGCGATGGCGATCGTCCGCTGCGGGCTCGCCAGGATCGCAAGGCCGGCGAGGGCGCCGCCGGCAATCGCAGCGAGAATCGCATAACGGGCGCGCGGCCAACCCTGCCGCTCTTCCGCAAGATCGCGAATCAGCGTCGCGACCGGAAGGTCATGGGCCTGGCCCAGCGGCAGGATCGAGAAGGCGAGCGCGGTGAGCAGCCCATACGTCACGCCGAGCAGAATGACGTTCGGCTCGATCGCGGGCGCAAGCGGAATCGGGATAAGGTCCGCGAAAAGAAAATTCACGACGAACGGAATGGCGGCCCCGACCGCGGCGCCGGCGACGGCGCCCGCAAGCGCCACCGCCAGAAACTCGACGAGCGCGAGCGCGACCACGCCCGATCCCGTCGCTCCGACTGCCTTCAGGATCGCAAGCGAGGCCCGCTTGCGCTCGACGAACCCCTTCGCCGCGTTGGCGACGCCGACGCCTCCAACGACAAGCGACAAAAGACCCGCAAAGGCGAGGAACTGGGCGAACCGGTCGAGGTCGCGGCTGAAATCCGGCGACACGTTGAGGCGCGAGCGGGCTTCCCATCCGGCGTGCGGGAATGTTTCCTTCGCTTTCCGAAGCAACGCCTTGACGGCGTTCTCGCTCGGCGCTGGGTCCATGACGACCCGCGTCGTCCAGCGGACGAGCGACCCCGGCTGCACCAGAGCCGCGGCGTTCAGCGCCGCCTGCGAGATGAGCACCCTGGGCCCAAGACCGATGCCGACCGCAAGGCGATCCGGCTCGTTCAACAGAACGGTCCGAAAGACGAATCGCGCCTGGCCGATGCGGAAAACGTCGCCGACCTTGAGGTTGAGGCGGGCGAGCAGCGTATCCTCAGCCGCTGCGCCGTAAATCCCGTCGTTCTCGGCGAGCGCCTCGGCCGGCGTCATCTCCGGCTTAAACTTCGCCGCCCCGAGCGACGGCCACGACGACGGCTCGACCGCCTTCACCTCGACGAGCGCGGCGTCGCCGCTCTCCGTGCGGGCCATCGCGCGCATCGTCGCGAAGGCAGACAGCCGGCCGTAGCTCTCCAGAAACGCCTTCTCGTCCGGGTTCAGCCTCCGGTGGATGAGGGAGAACGACGCGTCTCCGCCGAGGATGACGCGGCCGTCGCGGCCAAGGCCGTCGTTGAGGGCGTCCGCTAGACTCTCGACGGCGACGATCGCGGCGACGCCGAGCGCGATGCAGAGAAGAAGAATGCGAAGGCCCGATAGCCCGCCGCGCAGGTCCCGGACCGCAAAGCGGGCCAGGGTTCCCGCCGGCGGCGGCGCGCGTTTCATCGGCGCGTGAACGTTCATGCCGGAACCGGGGCCGGCGCGTCCTCGATCATACCCGAGCGCATCCGGACGATCCGGTCGCAATGGGCCGCAAGCGCCGGATCGTGCGTGACAAGCGCCAGCGTTGCGCCGCGCCGGGCGGGCAGATCGAACATGAGGTCCAGGATCGCGCGGCCGGTTGCCTCGTCGAGATTGCCGGTCGGCTCGTCGGCGATGAGGAGGGAAGGACGGGGGCAGAGCGCGCGCGCCAGCGCCACTCGCTGCTGTTCGCCGCCGGAAAGCTGCGCTGGATAATGGCTCGTTCGGTCGGCGAGGCCGACCTGATCGAGCTCCGCCCTGGCGCGCTTGAGCGCGTCGGGCGCGCCGGCGAGCTCAAGCGGCGCCGCCACGTTCTCGAGCGCCGTCATCGTCGGGATCAGGTGAAAGGACTGGAAGACGATGCCGACGCGCCGGCCGCGAAACCGCGCCAGCGCGTCCTCGCCGAGATCGCCAAGCCGGACCCCGTCGATCTCGACCTCGCCCTTGTCGGGCCGTTCGAGCCCGGCCATGATCATGAGAAGGGTCGATTTGCCGGAGCCCGAGGCGCCGACGACGCCCACCGCCTCGCCCTTGGCGATTGTCAGGCTGACGCCGCGCAATATATGGACGCGGGCGGCGCCTCGGCCGAGGCTGAGGTCGATGTCGCGCATCGAAACTGCGGGATTCATGTGCTGAAAATCCTCAAGCCGGGGCCGACCTCATATGGGCTTTGGGCGGGGCTCGTCCAGGCGCTGGCGCTTGCGGCCTTGTTGACGCTCGGGTCGACAGGAGAGATTCTTGCGCGCACGCTTCGCCTCGTCGTTCTCGGCGACAGCCTGACGGCGGGGCTTGGGGTCCCGCCGGGCATGGCGTTTCCCGACCAGCTCCGTGCGGCGCTCAAGGCCAAAGGCTACGACGTCGACGTCGTCAACGCCGGCGTCTCGGGCGACACGGCCGAGGACGGTCTGACGCGCTACGGCTGGTCCGTGCCGGCTGAAACGGACGCGCTCATCGTCGAACTCGGGGCGAACGACATGCTGCGCGGCTTCCCGCCCGAAATGACCAGACATGCGCTCGCGGCCATTCTCGACAAGGCGAAGGGCGCCGGGGCGCCGGTCCTGCTCGCGGGCATGAAGGCCGCGCCGAACCTCGGAGCCGAGTACGACCGGGCCTTCGACGCGATCTATCCCGAGCTCGCCAAGTCCTATGGGGTGGTCCTGTACCCGTTCTTCCTGGAGGGCGTGGCCGCCAATCCCAAGCTCACCCAGCCGGACGGGATGCACCCAACCACGGCGGGGGTGGCGGTTATCGTGCAGCGGATCCTACCGGACGTGGAGGAGCTGCTCAAGCGGGCGGCCCGCTAGTGCGACTTGCTTTTCGCTGTGGCCGCCCTTGTAGGGCCGGGTCGCCGACCCGGCCCAGGCGCGCTCAGCGAGCGCGCCCTACACTTCGCGTCGACCTGACTGCAACATGTTCTAAGAGAGAGGCTTTATGGGTTCGCCGCTGCCGGCGTAACCTTGTCACTTTTAGGTACTGATTCTGCGCTCTTGCCGCCGCTCGCCATCTTGCCTAGCAACGCGGGCGCGCGGTTTTCGCCCGCGACGCCTTAAGGAAAGCCGCCGCATGCCGGCCGAACGCTATATTTTGACTTTGTCCTGCGCCAATCGGCCGGGGATCGTCGCCAGGGTCTCGGCGGCCTTGTTCGACGGCGGGTTCAACATCCTCGACGCGCAGCAGTTCGACGACACGATCACCGGCAATTTCTTCATGCGGGTCGAATTCAACGCGGCGAACGCGGACTCCGACTTGGGAAAACTGGAGGAGACGTTCAGGACGATCACGGGCGAGTTCGGCATGGCGTTGTCGATGCGCCTGGCCGACAAGCGCAAGCGGGTCGTCATGATGGCGTCGGGCTTCGACCATTGTCTGGTCGACCTGCTTTATCGCTGGCGCAGCGGGGAAATGCCGATGGAGCCGGTTGCGATCATCGCCAACCACCCGCGCGACACCTACGCCCATATCGATTTCGGCGACATCCCGTTCCACTACCTGCCGGTCACCCGCGAGACGAAAATGGAGCAGGAGGCGCAGGTGTGGGCGACGATCAAGTCCGCCAAGGCCGACCTCGTGGTGCTCGCGCGCTACATGCAGATCCTGTCCGACGGCTTCGCCGCCAAGCTCACCGGGCGCTGCGTCAATATCCACCACTCGTTCCTGCCCGGATTCAAGGGCGCGAAACCCTACCATCAGGCGCATCAGCGCGGCGTGAAGCTCATCGGCGCGACGGCGCATTTCGTCACGTCCGATCTGGACGAGGGCCCGATCATCGAGCAGGACGTCGAGCG
>DATJXI010000049.1:0-3520 GCA_035500275.1 Roseiarcus sp.
CCCCGGCGACAACCATGCGCTGCACGGCGAAGCGCCCTGCGCGGAAATGGACGCAGCGGGGGTGGCCGTCGGAGAAGACGCGAGCGGCCCCTGGATGGCCGCCACCGGCGTCCGCGAGTACGCCATGGGCTTCGGGGCGCATTATCTGGCGACGCCGCGCGTCGTCCTCAGGCCGGCCGAGGCGGCATGCGACATCGTGATGGAGGTCGAGAACCTCTCCGCGGCGCCGATGGACCTGATGTACATGTGCCACGCCAATTTCGCTTTCGCCGAGGGCGGGCGCATCGTCCAGCCGGTCCCGTTCACGCCGGAGTTCGTCGTCGCGCGCACCGCGATCCCGGGGCACATTACGGCCACTCCGGAATACGAAGCGCGCATCAAGGGATACGCCGCCCATCCTGAGCGGATGGAGGCGTTGAAGGAGCCCGATCGCTACGACCCCGAACAGGTCTTCTACATCAAAGGCCTGAAGCGCGGCGCGGACGGCCTCGTCCATTTCATGTTGATGCGCCGCGAGGGCGACGCCTTCACGGTCGCCTACGACCCCGAGTCCATGCCGCACACGATCCGCTGGGTGCTGGTCAACGGCGACCAGAAGGTGGCCGCTTTCGCCATGCCGGCGACCTGCGAGCCCGAGGGCTACACGGCGGAGAAACGCAAGGGCAACGTGCGGTCTCTCGCAAGCCGCGCCAAGGCGCGTTTCACAACCCGAGTCGGCTATGTCGAAGCTGTGCGCGCCGCTTCGGAAGCACGCACGATCGAGGGCGAAAACCGATGAGCCGGTCCGCAAAGCCGCGCATCGCTGTCGTCGGCAGCAACATGGTCGACCTCGTCACCTATGTGAACCGCATGCCGGTCAAGGGCGAGACCGTCGAGGCGCCGAGCTTCGAAATGGGCCACGGCGGCAAGGGCGCCAATCAGGCGGTGGCGGCGGCTAGGCTTGGCGCATCCGTCGTTATGGTGACGGCGGTCGGCGACGACATGTTCGCCGACATGACGATGAAGAACTTCGCCGCGCTCGGCATTGACACGACACATGTGCGGCGGGTCCCCGGCAAGTCGAGCGGGGTCGCTGCGATCATGGTCGAGCCTTCAGGCGAGAACTCGATCCTGATCGTCAAAGGCGCCAACGCAGACCTTTCGCCTGCGGACGTCGAACGCGCAGCGGAGGCGCTGAAGACCTGCCAGCTCATCCTTTTGCAGCTCGAGGTCCCGCTAGAGACGGTCTACGCCGCCATCGCCTTCGGCAAAAAGCACGGCATAAAGACGGTGCTCAATCCCGCGCCCGCGACGCCCGAGCTCGAAGCGGAGAAGGTGCGCGACGTGAGCTTCTTCGTGCCCAACGAGACGGAGCTCAACATCCTCACCGGCATGCCGGTCGAGACGGAGGCGCATATTGCAGAAGCCGCGCAAGGCCTGCTTGCGAAGGGGGTCGGGACGGTCGTCGTGACGCTGGGCGCACGCGGGGCGCTGTTGGCGACGCCGACGACGACCCGTCGCATCGAGCCGGTCAAGGTGAAGCCGGTCGACACGACTGGCGCCGGCGACGCCTTTGTCGGCGGCTTTGCGCGCTACTACGCTGGCGGGCTCGATGTGGAGGCGGCGCTCAATCGGGCGGCGCTCTACGCCGCCGATTCGGTGACGCGGCGCGGCACCCAAAAGGCCTACTCCACCGAGGCGGAGTTCAAGACGTTCTGCGAGAAGATGGGCGCGGGGCAGGCGCGCTAGGTCCGTCGCGGGAGAAGGGTCGAAGGGCGTCCGCCCAAGAAGTCGCCCTTTTTCGCCTTTTGTCGCCTTCGCCAAGGCGGCGGCGGACCTCCTCTTCCTGACCGTCTCGTCAAAAGCGGAGCGAGCGGACGGCGCGCCAGCCAACCGG
This sequence comes from Roseiarcus sp., assembly GCA_035500275.1. Classification (GTDB taxonomy): domain Bacteria; phylum Pseudomonadota; class Alphaproteobacteria; order Rhizobiales; family Beijerinckiaceae; genus Roseiarcus. The sequence goes on from DATJXI010000049.1 coordinate 1,877, forward strand.
AAGGTCCCCCCATCTACGGCGCCCTCCTTGCGCCCCTGCCCGCGCCAAGGATGGATGCGCGAGCCCTTTCTTGCAGGATCTCCAAATCCTCCTCCCGCCGCCTCCGCGCGCGGCGGAAGGGCCAAGCGATCAGATGCGCCGCGACCCAGCCCCAAAGCGCCGCGAAGCCCGCTGCGACCAGCGCCTCGAAGGTCAACGGCGCGGCCGGCTCGTAGGCGTCGAGCGTGCGTTGTGCGAGTTCGGGGTCGAAGTCGACGAGCGTCACGTAAAGGCGCTTTAGCGAACCCGCGTCGGTCATCGCCGCGAGCTGCTCGCGCAGCCGGTCTGCCCGGGCGATCGTCTCGGCCATACTGAGCCCGCGCCGACGCGCCAGCGGATCCGAGTTCTGTTCGAGCCGCGCGATCGCCTGCGGCGGCGTGACGTTCTCCTGCGCGGCCTCGGCGTCGAACGCGGTGATGATGCGATTGAGCTCGTCGAGCGCGCCGCCGATGCGCTGACGATACTGCTGGGCGAACTCCGGCGCCTGCGAGCCGAGGAGGCCCGCCAATAGCGCGACCGCGAGAGCCAATCTGCGCGCGAACACCGCTTGTTTCCTTGGCGGACGTCAGGGCGAACCGCGTGAGCGACAAAGCGGTCCGGGACCGGGACGCGAATGCTCCTGCGTCCCCTGGGTCGCTTCGCCTACGCTAGATAGAAACGAACAAACTAACAGTCATGCCATTGATTTTTCATGGTCTTTGTCTCGGGATTTTATGCGGCTTTCGCCGCTGGTTGGAGTGTGGCCTCATGACCGAGCTTGGCGATTTGGCGGGCGAGGCGCTTGCCTTTCGATTCGGGAGACCGGCGGTCGAAGCAATCGACGCCAAGGTCCTGGTGGTAGGTTCCGTTCTTCAGCATGTGATGGATGGCGGTCAGGATCGACGCCGCCGCGGCGCAGATCGCCTTTTGCGGGCCGCGTCTGGCTTGCAGGCGGGAGAACTGGCCCCTGTAGGTCTTCGCCCGCTTGGCCGCCCAAGGCCCGGTCGCCTCCATCGCCGCCAAGCGGCATCCCTCGGAGTTCAACCACTCCAGCAAGGCCCAGGAGACCCTCGGTCGTCGTCGCATATGTTCGACATTCCCGCGTCGCCCTATTCTCGGACGCCGCCCGCATGCACGCGTGGGGAGCATCGGACGCTCCCCCTGATCGATGCTCTCCAGGAAGAACGGAACGACGACATGTTCGACATAATCGCGGTCGAAATCGCTCGGAATCGAGCTTCTGAATCGGGCGAGCGGCGCGAGGACGTCGTTCGACGTCCCGTCGCTTGCGGCATCTGTATTCGCGGCAGGCGCCGGCGCCGCCCGACCGCAACTGGACCTGCACTGGCGCCGATCGTGGTTTTTCAGAGGGTTAGGCGCCATTTTCTGTCAATTTTTCACCTCCTCCTTACGCCGCCGGCCTCTTCGTGTTTCTTCGTGAATTTGGTTCCGCCAAGAACGCAAAGGGCCGCGGAGGCGGGAAGGCGGCGTCTCGAACGGCGCCGCGACCGGAGGCGCGGCTGCCATCCTGACCGCGAATCGGGACTTTTCAAAGGTTTGCGCTGCCATTTCGATCCGACTCGATGTCCTCTCGTCGCCCGATCCCGATCGAGGATCTTTCGGCCT
>DATJXI010000050.1:0-2248 GCA_035500275.1 Roseiarcus sp.
CCACAGGTCCTACCCAGCCCCCGCCGATTCACAAGGCGGCGTCTATCGGACGCGTACGGCCTTCCTTCCAGATGGCGCTTTCAACGACGACCATCTTGGCACGCTTGATGCCGCTCGGGGTGCCGTCCACCCCATCAGCAAAGGGTCGAAGGCGGACCTTGGCGCGATGCTGTCTTACAGCAGCCGCTTGAAGGTTAGCCCGCATTTCTCACATAGGGCTTCGATCTTTCGCGCCCCGGGCCATGGGCGCATGGCTTCTGTGTGATGGACGAGCATCGGCGTAGCGCGGTTTGCGCGGATCGGGTCGGATTATTTCGGGTCTCCTGAGGGCCGTGGGGTGGATTGCCGCGATTTGTCGGCGTCGCGGCCGCGCCTCAGGCGAGGCGGGCGGCGGCCAGACGCCATTCGTCGGCGTAAGGGCAGGCGGACGCGAGGGCGAATTTGATGCGCCGCGCGCTGATGCGGACGAGGCCGGCGAGCTTGAGGAGCTTGAGTCTTATCGTGCCACAAGTGGCCTGGGCGAACTGCGTGTGCGCGAGGCCGATGCGCCTGACCGCGCACAGGAGGACATAGGCGAACGAGGCGAACCAGAGCCTGAGCTGGTTGGCGCGCATGGTGGCCGTCGAAGTCCGGTCGGCGAACAGGTCGCCCTGGCATTCCTTGATGCGGTTCTCCATCTCGCCGCGGGCGCAGTAGACTTTCTCGTAGAGAAAGCGGCCGTTCGTTGCGGCCTCGCGCAGCGAGGTGACGATGAAACGCGGGTTCGCCTCGCCCTCGGTCCATTCCGCCTTGCCGATCACCCGACGCCGGCGCGACCAAGTGTCGAGCGTCGCATAGCGGAAGTCCTTGAAGCGGCGGGCGGGCTTGCCGGTCGAGGTTGCCTCGGCCTCGGCCTGCAGCAGTTCGACCGCGATCTCCTCGACGAGCCGCGCATTGCGGGCGAGGCCGAACACGAAGTCGACCCGGTTCTCTTCGCACCAGGCCATCAGCGCCTCGCGCGCGAACCCGGAATCGGCGCGCAAGAGAATGCGCGTCCCGGGCCAGCGCGCCCGGATCCGGGCGACGATCCGCGCGATCTCCTCCTTCGCTCCGGCGCTGCCGTCGATGTTCGACGGCCGGAGCTTGGCCGCCAGAAGATGCCGGCCGCAGAACACATAGAGCGGCAGATAGCAGTAGCAATCGTAATAGCCGTGAAAGAACCGGCCTTCCTGATGGCCGTGCAGAGGGTCGTCGGTCGCGTCGAGGTCGAGAACGATCTGTTTGGGCGGCGCGCTATGCGCCTCGAAGAAGAGGTCGACGAACAGGGCCTCGATCGCCGCCGGATCGTGGCTGACCTTGTGATAGCGCGTGACGATCTCGCGCGACAGTTCGAGCCGGTTGAGCGTCGATTTGCCAGCCACAGGCGCGCAGTCGCCGCGCCAAGCCTCGAGCTTGCCGGCCAGCACCGCCATCAGCGCGTCGTGGCGAAGCTCGTCGTGATCGTTCAGGTCTTCGTAGCCGAGCGCGATGCCGACGACGCGCTGCCCGACGAGCGTGGCGACCGAGTGCTCGACGAACCTCGGGTCGCGCGCGTCGCGGAAACATCCCGCGAGCCGTCGAACCAGTCCCAAACGCCGATCCGCGGCGCCCAGCAGCAACCCGCCCGCGTCGGACGTCAGCGCGCCGCCGTCGAACTCGGCCACCACAGGCCGTCCTTCGACCCGTCCAAACACGCTCGGTTCTGCGTTACACTCCGTCTGCATCGGGCTGCCTCTCCGAATCGGCTCAAGCCGTTCTCGCAAAACAACTTTTGCCTGATTCGGCGGCCCGATGCGCTGCCAAATGTGAGATATGCGGGCTAAGCCGGCCCGCGCCTCTCCGGATCGGACGTCCGGATGAGCGCGATCGACCGGTCGACGATGTCCTTGTAGGCGTCGCGCGGCGACATCTCCCAATTGCCGATCTGGATGTCGGCCAGAGAGGCGCGGAGCCTCTCCTGGCTTTCGCCGGCCTCGATGCGGTCGACAAGCGTCTTGGCGTAGGCGAATAGCTCCCCTTCGTTGCAGTCGGCGGGCAGGTCCCACAGGCTCTTCATCACCTCGACGACGCCGCCGACGATCAAGCTTCTGTCGGCGGCGCGCCTTTGTCCGCCGCCGGCCGCGTCGGCCTCAGCCCCCCATCGCCCTCTCCAGGGCGTCTCCGGCACGGGCGTTAGCGGCGGTCGGTCCTCCGACCAGGCGATGAGGTTCGCAACCACGCATTCGGCCAT
>DATJXI010000051.1:0-4048 GCA_035500275.1 Roseiarcus sp.
ACCTTCGCGTAGGCCTCCTCGTTCTTCTCGATGAGGTAGCCTTTCTGCGCGTATGGGCCGAAGCGGCGCGGATCGACGCCGAGCATGTCGATGGTCGGCTCGCCCTCGACGATCCACTCGGCGAGCTGCCAGCCGGCGCCGCCGGCCGCGGTCACGCCGAACGAGTGTCCTTCGTTCAGCCAGAAGTTTCTCAAGCCCGGCGCCGGGCCGACAATCGGCGAGCCGTCCGGCGTGTAAGCGATCGCGCCGTTGTAAACCTTCTTGACGCCGACCTCGCCGAAGGCCGGCACGCGCGCCATCGCGGTTTCGATGTGCGGCGCGAGCCGGTCGAGGTCTTCGGGGAAAAGCTCGTACTCGCTCTCGTCCGACGGCCCGTCCACGTAGCACGCCGGGGCGCCCACCTCATAAGGACCCAACAGCAGGCCGCCCGCCTCCTCGCGCATGTACCAGGAGGAGTCGGACTCGCGCAAAACCCCCATTTCGGGCAGGCCCTTGGCCTTCCGGGCGAGGATGTCGGGGTGCGCCTCCGTCACGATGTATTGGTGTTGCACGGGGATCACGGGCACGTTGATCCCGACCATCGCGCCGGTCCGTCGCGCGAAATTTCCGGTCGCGGACACGACATGCTCGCAGACGATGTCGCCCTTGTCGGTGACGATCTTCCATTCGCCGCTGGCCAAGGGTTCGATCGCGGTGACCGTCGTGTGGCGGTCGATCTCGCCCCCGCCGTTACGCGCGCCGCGCGCCAGCGCCTGCGTCAGGTCGGCGGGCTGGATGTAGCCGTCCTGCGGGTGCTGGATTGCGCCGACGATGCCGCCGACGTTGCAGAGCGGCCAGATCGCCTTGACCTCATCGGCCGTGAGGAACTTCACGTCGATCCCGCCGATCGTCGCGGCGACGCCGGCGTAATAGCGGTATTCGTCCATGCGGTCGCGCGTGCGGGCGAGCCGGATGTTGGAGACCTGGGCGAAGCCGACATTGAGGCCGGTTTCCTTCTCCAAGGTCTGGTAAAGGGCGACGGAATATTTGTGGATCTGCCCGACTGAGTAGCTGAGGTTGAAGAGCGGCAGGAGGCCGGCGGCGTGCCAGGTCGAGCCCGAGGTCAGCTCCTTGCGCTCGACGAGCATGCTGTCCGTCCAGCCCTTCTTGACGAGATGGTAGAGCGTCGAAACGCCGACGACGCCTCCGCCGATCACCACCGCCCGCGCATGCGTTCTCATCGGCGCTCCTTGGAAGTCGTTCCCTTCTCCCTTCAGGAGAACGGGTCAGTAATTCATATCCGGCATCGACGCCTTGCGCCGCTCGATGAAATCGCGAATGGATTCATCGACCGAAGGATCGAGCGGCGGCGGCTCGTATTCGGCGAGCATCGATTTCCATAAGCCGTTGGCGCGGGTCGCGGCGTCCTTCGAGCCTTCCTCATGCCACTGCTCGAAAGAATTGTTGTCGGCGATGTTGGAGCGATAGAAGGCCGTTTCGAAATTTGCCTGCGTATGCGCACAGCCAAGAAAGTGGCCGCCAGGGTCGACCTGATGGAAGGCTTCCATGCCCTGCCCGTTCTCGGAAAGATCAACGCCCTTGGCCAAGACATGCATGGCGCCGAGCTGGTCGAAATCCATCACGAATTTCTCATAAGAAGCCGTGAGCCCGCCTTCGAGCCAGCCGGCCGCGTGCAGAACGAAATTGGCGCCCGCCAGCACGGTCGGCAGCAGCGTCTGCGCGCTTTCATACGCGGCCTGCGCGTCTGGGATTTTGGAGGCGCAGAGCGATCCTCCGGTGCGGAACGGCACGTTCATCCGCCGCGCCAGTTGCGCGGCGCCGAAGATCGCCAGCGCCGCCTCCGGCGTGCCGAAAGTCGGCGCGCCGGACTGCATTGAGAGGGTCGAGACGAAGGTCCCGAACACGACCGGCGCGCCAGGGCGCGTGAGCTGGCAGAAAGCCGTCCCGGCCATCACCTCGGCGAGGACCTGGGTCAGCGTGCCGGCGACCGTGACCGGGCTCATCGCGCCGGAGAGAATGAAGGGGGTGATGATGCACGCCTGGTTGTTGCGCGCATAGACCTCCGCCGCGCCGAGCATGGTCGAGTCCCAGACCAACGGCGAATTGGCGTTGATGAGGCTCGTCATCACGGTGTTCGCCTGGACGAAGTCCTTGCCGAACAGAAGCTCGCAGATGCGCACGCTGTCCTCGGCGCGCTCCGGTTTCGTCACCGACCCCATGAACGGCTTGTCGGAATATTTGAGATGCGCGTAGACCATCTCGAAATGCCGCTTGTTGACGGGCAGATCGACGGGCTCGCAAACCGTCCCGCCGGAATGGTGGATATAGGGGCTCATGTAAGCGAGCTTCACGAAGTTGCGGAAGTCTTCGATCGTCCCGTAGCGCCGACCCTTGTCGAGATCGTGCACGAACGGCGAGCCGTAATTGGGCGCGAAGACCGTGGCGTCGCCGCCGATCGTGACGCTGCGCTCGGGATTGCGGGCGTTCTGGACGTAGCGCGAGGGCGTTGTCGCGCAAAGCTTGCGCGCAAGTCCGCGCGGAAAGCGCACGCGGCTCTCTTTCACGTCGCAGCCCGCGCCGCGCAAGAGTTCGAGCGCGCGGGGGAAGTCGCGAAACTCGATTCCGACTTCCTCGAGCAGCGTATCGGCGTTGTGCTCGATGATTTCGAGCCCCTCGGCGCTCAAGATTTCGGTGAGTGGGATCTTGCGGGTGATGTAGGGAACGGATGCGTGGGACCTTTGGGCGCGGGCGGAGCGGCGCGCTTCACGTCCTCGTCGCGGCTCACGGGCGGCGGTCGTGGCGATTTCGGACATGGCGTTCCCTCGGAGCAGATCGTGCGCCACGGTGACATTGCGCCAGCGCGGGGCTGTTTTGAACCCAGAAAATTGCGGCCCCGCCATGCGGGACGACTACCTCTGCCGCGTCCCCCAGGCCGGCGCGACGTAGAACGGCGCATTCGACGCCGGCAACGGGTCGCGGCCGCGGATCATGTCGGCCGCCTTCTCGGCGATCATGATGGTCGGCGCATTGAGGTTGCCGTTGGTGATCGAGGGCATGATGGAGGAGTCGACGACACGCAGTCCTTCGACGCCGATGACGCGCGTCTCCGGATCGACGACGGCCGTGGGGTCAGACCGCGCCCCCATTTTGCACGTGCAGGAGGGGTGGTAGGCGCTCTCCGCATGGTCGCGAACGAAGGCGTCGATCGCCGCGTCGGAGACGCAGGCGGCGCCAGGCTGAATTTCCCGGCCGCGGTAGGGGTCGAAGGCCTTTTGGGCGAAGATTTCGCGCGTGAGACGCACGCAAGCGCGCATCTCGATCCAGTCGTCCGGATGACTCATGTAGTTGAACTTGATGCGGGGCGGTTCGCGGGGATCGCGGGAGCTGAGCCTTACCCAGCCACGGCTTTTCGATTGCATCGGCCCAACATGGGCCTGAAAGCCGTGCTCGTGCGCGAGCGACGATCCGTCGTAGGCGACCGCGATCGGCAGGAAATGGAACTGGATGTCTGGATAGCGCACGCCGGCGCGGGAGCGGATGAACCCGCCGGCCTCGAAATGGTTGGTCGCACCGAGCCCGCGGCCCCGCAAAATCCACTCGATCCCGACAATGCCGCGCGCGAAAAGACCCGTGTAGCCATAGAGCGTGATCGGCTGCTGCGACGCGACCTGGAAGTAGAACTCGAGGTGGTCCTGCAGGTTTTCGCCGACGCCGGGCCGGTCGGCGACAACCTCAATGCCGAGCGCGCGGAGTTCGGCCGCCGGCCCGACCCCGGACAGCTTCAAGAGCTGCGGCGAATTGGTCGGGCCGCCGCTGAGGATAACCTCGCGCCGCGCGTGGGCGAGATGTTTCCGCCCGCCGCGCTCGTAGCGAACCCCGACCGCGCGCCGGCCCTCAAAGGCGACCCCCGTCGCAAGCGCGTGGGTGACGACCGCGAGGTTCCGGCGCTTCATGGCGGGACGGAGATAGGCGTTGGCGGTGGACCAGCGCACGCCGTCCCTGACCGTCATGTCGAAGCGGCCGAACCCTTCCTGCTGCTCGCCGTTGA
>DATJXI010000052.1:0-2935 GCA_035500275.1 Roseiarcus sp.
TGCTGCGCCCACCGCAGGTTGCACGCCGGGGCAACGCGGCGCGACATCCGCCCTACAGAACTTCATCGCCTCGGCCTGCTGGGCTAGCGCGTTGTGCCGCGCGGCGATCAGGATGAGAATCCAGCGTCCATCAGGATGAGAACGCCGATGGGGTCGGACCGAAGGGAGGGCGTAGCCCGACCGTAGGGCCGATGCCATCGGCGGCGGACTTTGGCAGGCCCACTGGCAGTCGGGAGCGCCTCGCGCAAGCTGTTGATTCGTCTCGATTCGAGGGGATTCGACAGTTTGCCGGGCGCCCACATCACCGACCGCCAGATGAGGCTCTACATGAGGTATCGAAAAGCGCATTCCGTCGAGGCCGCCGCGGCCAGGGCGGCTTTCTCGACCGCGACCGGGTATCGGATCGAGGCCGATCCCCGTCTGCCCTCCGTCAAAGCGGAGCCGAGGGGGCGGCGACGGCCAGACCCGCTCGAATCGTACTGGGACGCCGAAGTCGTGCCGATCCTGAAGGCCGCGCCGGGGATTCGCGTCGTCGGCGTTCTCCAGGAGTTGCGCCGGCGCCACCCCGACCTCAATGCCAACATCCGCCGCACGCTGGAGCGCCGCATCCAGGGTTGGCGTGCGCTCCACGGGCCCGAGCAGGACGTGATCTTCCGTCAGACGCATGAGCCGGGCCGACTGGGGCTGTCCGACTTCACCGACGCCAGTTCTCTCGGCGTCTCGATTGCCGGCGAGCCGCTTGCTCATCGGCTCTATCACTTCCGGCTCGTCTTCTCCGGCTTCGAGCACGCTCACGTCGTGCTCGGCGGCGAAAGCTTCGCGGCCCTGGCCGAAGGGCTGCAGAACGCGCTGTGGGCGCTCGGCGGCGTTCCGAAGGAGCATCGCAGCGACAGCCTGTCAGCGGCGTTCCGCAACCTCACGGCCGACGCGCGCGAAGATGTCACCGAGCGTTACGCCTCGCTGATGGGCCACTACGGCATGACCGCGACGCGCAACAACACGGGCGTCGCGCACGAGAACGGCTCGATCGAGAGCGCGCATGGCCACCTCAAGCAGGCGCTCACAGACGCCCTGCTGTTGCGCGGCTCGCGCGACTTCGCCAATCTCGATGCCTATCGCGCCTTCGTCGACGCGATCGTCGGCCGGCGCAACGCCAATCTCATGAAGCCGATCGCGCTCGAAAGGGCGGCGCTGGGCCCGCTGCCGAGAGGCCGCGCCACCGACTTCGAGGAGAAGGTCGTTCCGGTGACGTCGTCGGGCGGCTTCATCCTGCGGCGCGTCTTCTACACCGTGCCGTCGAGGCTGATAGGGCATCGCCTGCGCGTGCGCATCTTCGACGACCGGCTCGAATGCTTCCTCGGTATGACGCCCGTGGCGAGCCTGAGGCGCGGGCGCCCGGTCTCGGACAGCCAGGGCGGACACGTGGTCGACTACCGGCACGTCATCCGCGCGCTGCGGCGCAAGCCGATGGCGCTCGCCAATCTTATCTACCGCGATCAACTGTTCCCGCGCCCCGCCTACAAGCGGGTCTTCGAGGCGTTGCAGGAGCAGGGCGACATGCGCGCCGCCTGCAAGGTCACGGTAGAACTGCTCGCTCTCGCCCACGAGCGCGCCTGTGAGACCGAACTCGCCGAGGCGATCGCGGCGGATCTCGACGCCGGGCGCCCGCCAGATCTCGCAGCCCTGCGCGCCCGCTTTCGTCCTGAAGAGACCGTGATCCCGAATGTCGCCGTCGAACTGGCGCCCCTGTGCGTCTACGACGAGCTCGTCGCCGTCGCCACTTTCACCCATGACAACGCGGGAGCCGCGGCATGACCGGCGCAACGACTTCCATCGACGCCGCGCGTGTCGAACTGCTGCTCAGCGAGTTGCGCTTGCCCGGCGTCAAGGCGATCTGGCCGAAGATCGCCGCCCAGTCCGACAAGGAGGGCTGGCCGGCGGCGCGCTTCCTTGCGGCGCTCGCCGAGCACGAATGCGCCGACCGCACGCGCCGCCGCATTGAACGGCATATGGCGGAAGCCCGATTGCCGGCCGGCAAGACCCTCGCCGCCTTCGACTTCGAAAGCGTGCCGATGGTGTCGAAGGCGCAAGTGATGGCGCTCGCGTCCGGCGACGTGTGGCTCAACAATGGAGCCAATTTGCTGCTTTTCGGGCCGCCTGGCGGCGGAAAAAGCCATCTTGCCGCGGCGATCGGCCTCGCCCTCGTCGAGAACGGATGGCGCGCTCTGTTCGTCCGCACGACCGATCTCGTCCAGCGCTTGCAAGCCGCGCGACGCGAACTGGCGCTGGAGGCGGCGATCGCCAAGCTCGACCGCTACGACCTGCTCATCCTCGACGACATCGCCTATGTCACCAAGGATCAGGCCGAGACCAGCGTCCTGTTCGAACTGATTGCCGCGCGCTACGAGCGGCGCTCGATGCTGATCACCTCAAATCAGCCCTTTGGAGAATGGGGGCGGATTTTTCCCGACCAGGCGATGACGCTCGCCGCGATCGACCGCCTCATTCATCACGCCACGATCCTCGAGATGAATGTCGAGAGCTACCGCAGAAAGCAGGCCCTCGACCGCAAGCGCACCCGCGGTCGCCCGCCCGTTCACACAACGCCGAAGGAACTCGAACCCGCCTCTGATTGACGTGCTCAGCGCATCCTGTTTGTCGCTCCGCGTCAATCAGCTCTTGCAAAGTCCGCAATCAGCGACAATCATGACCACACCCGGCTGCTTCTTCTCATCCTGATTGACGCGCCGTTCTCACCTAGATTGTCGCGCCATACCAAAGTAGGGCCGACCGCAAGAAGGCCAGCCACACGCCAAATTTTCGGCCCTGCCGCTCGATCTTGAGGGCATGGCTAGCAGGGGCATGCTCCCGATCGCTGTGCTTACGGCTGTAGGGTAGGGTCATTCCCTGACTGTGATTGGCTCGAAGCCCTCGC
>DATJXI010000053.1:0-5311 GCA_035500275.1 Roseiarcus sp.
CCCGCCGCCTTTGCCGCTAGCTATATGCTAGCTAGGCTATGGTCGCCTGAGTCGCAATCTCAACTAAGTCATTGAAGTCATTGGCGCGCCCGACAGGATTCGAACCTGTGGCCTCTGCCTTCGGAGGGCAACGCTCTATCCAGCTGAGCTACGGGCGCTTTGCAAAAAGGTCCGCCACGCGGACCCCTCCTCCCTTACCCGAATTCGGTGGAGAAGGAAACCGCCCGTCACGCCACCAGACGCCGCGGCGCCTCGACGCCGAAATGCTCGAGGTAGCGCGGCTCGACCTCGGAGAGCGGCATCACGACAAAAAGGTCGGTCGAGCCGAAGGCGCGGTCGACGGCGGGTATCGGGCTGAAGGTCGCGCCCAGGCGAAGGTAGCCTTTCACCAGCGGGGGGAGAGCGCGCCGAAGCGCGCGCGGGTCGATCGACGGCGCCCCGCTCGCATCCGGCATTGCGGCCGCGCGTTCCGGCAGGGGCAAAACGCGCAGCGCCGGATCGCCGCCGCTCGCCAAGGCATGGACAATCGCGGAATGGCGGGCGGGATCGGCGCCCGGCAGACTCGCGCAGCCGATCAGCGCGTCGAGCCCGTGATGGCGCGCGTAAAGCCACAAGCCCCGCCAGAGGAGATCGAGCACGTGCCGCCCGCGATGGCTTTCCGCGACGCAAGCGCGTCCGACTTCGAGAAAGCGCAGCCCCGGCCGGCGCGCCATCAGCGGCGCAAGCTCAAATTCGCGCGCGCTGTAGAAGCCGAAATGGCGCTCGGCCACGTCCTGCCGCAAGAGCCGGTAGACGCCGACGACCTCGGGGCGCCCCAAGCGGGCAAGGCCTTTGTCCACGACGATGAGGTGGTCGCACACGCTGTCGAACGAGCAGAGGTCGCGGCGCGCGAGCCGCCCGATCGCGCTAGGCGCGGCGCCGCTCCCTTTGCAGAAGGCTCGGTAGCGCAGCTTCTGCGCCGCGCGCACCTCCCTTGCGGTCGTGGCGAGGCGGGCTTCGAGATCGCCCGAGCGGGCGACGACAACGGGAAGCCCCCCAAGATCGCGCTTTCGGAAAAGAAACTTCGGGAAGGCGCCCCTCGCGCCGAACGTGGTGTCCGGCCCCGATCCGAACGTCAGCGCCACTTAAGCCCCCAAGCGAATCGCGACCAATGCTTTTCAAAAGCAAAAGCATGTGCGCCGGAAGCTTTTATGACGCCCGGCTCAGGATTTGGCTAGGTTGTCTGCGCCGTTCCCGGACGGTGTCGATTGCGCGCTTAAGATCCTCGAAATCGAAGGGTTTCGCGAGGAACCCCTCAAAGCCGGCCGCCTGAGCGGTGCGCCGCTCCTCAAGGCCGCCTGCGGTGAGCGCAATGATGGGGGTAGGCGCCGCGCCCGCCTCAACCTCCAGCGCGCGCAGGCGCCGCGCGGCCTCGAAGCCATCAAGGCCCGGCATGCGCAGGTCCATGAGCACGACGTCGAACGGCGGCGGCTCGCCCGGCTCCGGCGACGCAAGCCGCAGCGCCTCGTCGCCGTTCACCGCCCGAACGACCTCGAAGCCGAGGCGACGCAGGGCTTTTTCCGAAATCAGCGCGTTGATGTCGTTGTCCTCGGCGAGGAGCGCGCGGCGCCGATCCCCCGCGTCTCGACCCTTCAGGGCGCAGCCTTGCGAGGGAAACTCAGCGGCGAGCCGTGCGAAGAGCGAGCGCGCGCGCACGGGCTTGACCAGCCAACCATCGAAGCCCTCTAGCGACATCCGCCCGAACGCGCGCCGCTCGAACGGCGAGAGGAGGACAAGACTCTTTCCCGCGCCGGCCGCGCGCGATTCTTGCGCGAGCGTCCGCGTCGCCTCGGCGCCAAGCGCGCAATCGACAATAACAAGGTCCTCCCGCTCCGGCTTGCGAAGCGCGGCGAGGCCCGCCTCAAACCCTTCCGCGCGGACGATCGTCGCGCCGGCCTCAGAGAGCCGCGCCGCGATGGCGGGGGCCTCGAAAGGCGAATTGGCGATGATGAGCGCGCGTGTTCCCTTTAGCGAGATCGGCGCGGACGCCGGAGCGTCGCCCGGCAAGTCCACCGCCGGCGCCGGAATCGAAAAGGCGAAAATCGAGCCGCCCCCCGGATTGTCCTCGAGAGTGAGCGCCCCGCCCATGAGCTCGACGAGCGTGCGCGAGATGGCGAGGCCGAGCCCCGCGCCGCCGCCGCGGCGCGCGTCGGAATTCCCGCCCTGCTCGAAATCCTCGAAGATCGCCGCGCGGCGATCTTCGGGCACGCCCGGGCCGGTGTCGGAGACCTTGAAACGGACCTCGTCGCCGTCCCGCTGGACCGCGACACAGACGCCGCCAGAGGCGGTGAATTTGATCGCGTTGCCGGCGAGGTTCATCAGCACCTGCCGCAGGCGCGTCCCGTCCGTGGGGATGAAGCGCGGCGCGTTCGCGCTGATCGAGGCGGCGATTTCGAGCCCCTTGCCCTGCGCGGCAGGCGCAAGCAATTCGACCACGCCCTCAACGAGACTGACGACATCGACCTCGTCCACGGTCAGGCCGAACCGCCCGGCCTCGATCCGGGAAAAATCGAGAATCTCATCGATGAGCGCGATGAGCGCCTCGCCCGAGCCGCGAATCGCTTCGACATAGCTCGCCTGTTCCGGGGGGAGGTCGGCCTGCTGCAAGAGGTCCGTCATCCCGAGAATGCCGCTGATCGGAGTGCGGATTTCGTGGCTCATCGTGGCGAGAAAGCGCGACTTGGCCTCGTTCGCCGCCTCGGCGTGAGCGCGGGCGGCCGCCGATTGGCTCAGCCGCCGGACCTCGTCGCACAGGCTCGCGTTCTCGGCCGCCGCGGCGGCCGCGAGCGCCTTGTTTTTCGCCGCGGCGCGCGCAAGCGCCGCCGCGAGCGCCAGCGCGAGGGCGACGATCGCCCCCGCCTGAACGCTCAAGGCATGCGTCGTGACGACCGCGCTTCCGTCCATCGGGCTCAGGCTTCCCTTTTCGGCACGCCTAGCCTGTCAGGCTGCGGTTGATATTCCCTTGAGAGAATCGGTGAAATATCTTCTTTCGACTGACGCCCATCACGCCGCCGCGGGGGCCCGGTCCTGCGCGCCACGGTACGAGAGCGCCTCCGCCAGATGCGCGCGCTTGACCGGCCCGCCGCCGTCGAGGTCGGCGAGCGTGCGGGCGAGCTTCAACACCCGATGGTAGCCGCGCGCCGAAAGCCGCAGCCGCTCGGCGGCGTCGCGCAAGAGACGCAGGCCGGAATCGTCCGCCTCCGCCACCATCTCAACGAGGCTGGCGGGCGCGGCCGCGTTTGAGCTCACGCCTTCGACGCCGATCTCGGAGTAGCGCGCAAGCTGGAGCTGCCGCGCCGCGAGGACTCGCGCCGCGACCTGCGCCGATCCCTCGCGCGGGGCGGGCGCCATGAGGTCGCCGGCGGAGACCGACGGCACGTCGACGACGAGATCGAAGCGGTCGACGAGCGGGCCGGACAGGCGCCCGAGATATTGCGCGACGCAGCGATCGTTCGGCGCCCGCTTGCAGGCGTAGCCGGGCTCGTTGGCCAAGCCGCAGCGGCACGGGTTCATGGCCGCGACCAGCTGGAAGCGGGCCGGATAGACGACGCGATGGTTGGCGCGGGCGATGGCGACTTCGGCAGTCTCGAGCGGCTGGCGCAGGCTGTCGAGCACCTGCGCCTGAAACTCGGGCAGTTCGTCGAGGAAGAGCACCCCGTTATGGGCGAGCGAAATCTCGCCCGGCTTGGCGTGGACGCCGCCCCCGACGAGGGCCGGCATCGAGGCCGAATGATGCGGCGCTCGAAACGGGCGCCGGTCGGTCAGCGCCCCGCCCGCAAGGAGCCCCGCGATCGAATGGATCATCGACACTTCGAGGAGTTCGCGCGGCGTCAACGGGGGTAGGATCGAGGGCAGGCGCTGGGCGAGCATCGACTTGCCCGCTCCCGGCGCGCCGCTCATAAGCAAGTTGTGGCCGCCCGCCGCCGCCACCTCGAGCGCGCGCTTGGCGCTCTCCTGGCCCTTGATGTCGCTGAGGTCCGGCTGCGGGCCTGCGGCGCCCCGCACCGCCGGCTGCGGCCGCGACAGGACCTGGCTCCCCTTGAAGTGGTTCGCGAGCTGGATGAGCGAGCGCGGCGCGAGAATGTCGAGGTCGGCCGAGGCCCAGGCCGCCTCCGGGCCGCAGGACGCCGGGCAGATGAGCCCCTTCCCCGCGGCGTTGGCGGCCATCGCTGCGGGCAGGACGCCCGCCACCGCGCTGATCGTCCCGTCGAGCGCGAGCTCGCCGATGACCGCGTAGCCATCGAGCGCGTCGAGCGGGATGGCGCCGATCGCCGCCATGACGCCGAGCGCAATGGGGAGGTCGTAGTGGCTTCCCTCCTTCGGCAGGTCGGCGGGCGCGAGGTTGACCGTGATCCGCTTGGCGGGAAGGGCGAGCCCTGAGGCGATGAGCGCCGAGCGCACCCGCTCGCGCGATTCGGCGACCGCCTTGTCGCCTAAGCCTACAATATTGAAGACGACGTTGCCGGAAGCGACGTGCACCTGCACGTCGACGGGCCGCGCCTCCACTCCCTCGAACGCCACGGTTGAAACGCGCGCCACCATCCCCCGCCCCCTCGGGCTCACCCGATCGAACATTTGCAGAACGATTGACTGAGCGCAAGGGGAAAGTTGACAGCGTGCGGGCGGCTGCGCGGAGGCGGGCGTCGATGTTGGGGGCGGAATGCGGCTTTTGTTCGTGGTTCAACCCGACCCGTGGCGCCCGGGCGGGACGAACCGGAAACGACCTGGAGCGGAAGTTCCTGTTCGGTTTCTCGGGCTATAGCGGTCGCCTCGCTAATCGATGCGCCGGCTATAGGTCGCCGCGCCCGTTTACTTCTCCCAAGCCGCTGGGAGAACGGCGTCGCGGCTACTTGCAGAATGCCTGCCAGACGATACGGATAACGGATATGCTTCTGAAGAGCATGGGTGTGAAGTTCACTAAGAATTGTTGACGATTTCCGCATTGCGGTCCCCGACGGCATGGACGTGCACTCGATCCTTTGTCGGCTCGCGGAACACCTGATCGCGAACACGCCGGCGGCGCTGAGGACTCTGGCAGGGAAGCTGGCGAGTTGTGGCTGGCGCCTCCGGTTTTGCTATGAGGCCGGGCCTTGCGGTTACGGCATTGAGCGCCAGCTGAGCGAAGCCGGGCACGAGGGCATCGTGGTCGCTCCGTCGTTGGTTCCGCGCAAGCCCGGCGATCGGGTCAAGACCAACCGGCGCGACGCGATTAGCCTGGCCAAATTGCACCGAGCGGGTGAACTGTCGCCGGTGTGGGTTCCAGACCCAGCCC
>DATJXI010000054.1:0-16429 GCA_035500275.1 Roseiarcus sp.
GCGCTGGAGCTTCGCCTCCTCGAGCAGCCAGTATTCGATGTCGAACGCCTCCCGTTCGGCAAGCCCGACGTATCGGCTCACGCTCGAGGCGCCGCGCATGACGTTTATCGCGTTGACGTAGAACTCCGAGGCGATGCGCGCGGTCGCCTTGTCTTTGGCGAAGGACAGCATGCCGACGCCGGGAACAAGATACACGACAGCGTTGGGATCGCGCATCGCGGGCGAATTTGGCCCCTTGCAGCGCTCGTAGTAGGCCGCGTAGTCGTTGCGATAGGCGGCGAGCAACTCGTCGAGCGAATCCATGACTTCTTCGAGATTTCGCTTCATGGGGTTGAACGGCAGAACCAGCGGCCGGATCTTGGTGCGCATAAAGTGATCGGGGCAGGAGGTGCCGAGCGCCGCCAGCGGCCTCAAATCGCGGGAATTGACGAATTCCAGCACTTCCGGCGCCTCGGTGAAATGCCCGATCTTGCGCTCAGCTGACGAAATGCGCTTGCGGATCGCCGGCATGAGCCGGGCGGCGACGTCGCGCCGGTTGGCGGGCGACAGCGCCGGCGCCGCCTCGCCGCCGAACGCCTCGCCTTTCCCATTGGCGGCGAGCCAGGCCGCGGCCTTGTTGATGATCGCGAGCGTCGTCTCGTAGCAGGCCTTCGACGTCGGTCCCCAGGTGAAGAGGCCATGGCCGCCGAGCACGACGCCCTTGAGCTGCGGATTCGCCTCCGCCATCGCGCCGAGCTTGAGCCCGAGGTCGAAGCCGGGGCGTTGCCAGGGGAGGAAGCCGAGCTCGCCCTCGAAAATCTTGCGCGTCAGCTCCTCGGCGTTGTCGCTCGCCGCGATCGCAATGACCGCATCAGCGTGCACATGATCGACGTGACGGTGCGGCACGAAGCCGTGCAGCGGCGTGTCGATCGAGGTCGCGCGCGGATTGAGATTGAAGGTGCAGTGGTTGAAGAGCGCCACCATCTCGTCTTCGTGAGCGAGGCCGCGATAGACGGACTTCAGTCCGAGCAGCTTGTCGAGGTGGAGCGTCGAGAAGCCGTCGAGCTTCATCGAGCCGAGGTCGCCTCCCGATCCCTTGACCCAAAGCACCTTGACCGTCTCGCCGGTCAAGGGATCGACGCCATCGACCTTGGCGGAGGTGTTGCCGCCGCCGAAATTGGTGATGCGCAGGTCGCTGCCGAGCAGGTTCGAGCGATAGAGGAGTCGCCCGGGCTCGTCGAGATGATCGGCGTGAGCGTCGTCCCAGAGATTGGGCAAAGGCGCGTAGATGCCGGAAGCGGGGCCGCCCATGGTCGTTCCTCTCGTGCAGACAAGAGCGATTTTGAGCAATGCTAACGCCAACGCGGCGTCAGCGTCAAATCCGCTCGTTTTTGTGCAGCGCAATGAGCGAATTTTGAGCGAACGTGATTGACATCCGCAAAATCAGATGTCAGTGTCGCGAGAAAATTGGCGAATTTTGGGGAAACGGCAAGGAGCTATGCGCGAGCGACAGCGCGCTGAGATCGTCAGGAATTTGCTTGCGGAGCGCGGCTTCGTGTCGATCGCCGACATCATGGCGGCGACCGGAGCGTCTGCCGCTTCCGCGCGCCGCGACGCCGTCCGTCTGGCCGACGCTGGGTTCGCTGAGCGCCTGCACGGCGGCATCCAGGCGATCGGCGACGCGTTCACCCGGTCATTGGCTCAGACAAAGCTCGCGACCCGCTCGTTCGACGCAAGCAGCACCATCAACGTCGTCGCCAAGCGCGCGATTGCGCGCCGCGCGGTCGAGATGTGTGCGGAAGGCGACGTCATCATCGTCAACGGGGGCACAACGACATACCAGATGTGCGAGTTCCTGCGGGACACGCGGCTCAAGATCATCACCAATTCCTATCCGCTCGCGGAATTCCTGATCCACGAAACCATGAACAGGGTCGCCCTGCCGGGCGGCGAGGTTTATCGCGAGCAGAAGCTCATCGTCGCGCCTTTCGACGACGACGCCATCCAGCACTATTCGGCGCGGTTCATGTTCATGAGCGCGGCTTCGATCGGACCCTTGGGCGTGATCGAGGGCGATGCGCTCATCGCGCGCGCCGAAACCAAGATGCTGAAGCGCGCCGAGAAGCTCGTCGTTCTGGCCGACGCCTCCAAGTTCGCCGCCCGCGGCAGCCTGGTCGTCTGTCCGCTGTCGCGCATCCATGCGCTCATCACCGACATCGGCGCGCCTGCCGAAGCGCTCGCCATGCTTGAGGAGGCCGGCGTGCGCACGATCGTCGTCGAGCCCGAAACCCATTCGACGGTGGCGGCATGACGGACCAAGCGCCATCCGCCGCCGTTCCGCTTCTGCAGGTGCGCGACATCGAAAAGACCTTTCCTGGCGTCAAGGCGCTCTCGGGCGTCTCGTTCGAGGTGAGGGCGGGCGAAGTGCACGCGCTCCTCGGCGAGAACGGCGCGGGCAAATCGACGCTGATCAAGATCGTCTCCGGCGTCTATCGCCCGGACAGCGGCGCGATCCTTGTCGATGGGCGCGAGAGGCATTTCGCGACGCCCGATGACGCCAAGCGCGCCGGGGTCGCAACGATCTATCAGGAGCTCCTGCTCTTCCCCGAGCTGACGGTCGCCGAGAACATCTTTCTCGGCCACGCGCCGCGCGGACGGATCGGGCGCATCGACTGGGCGGCCATGCGCGCCAAGGCCGAGGAGCTCTTGGCGTCGCTCGAGATTGACGACCTCGCCGCCGACATGATCGTCGGCTCGCTCTCGGTCGGCAACCGCCAGCGGGTCGAGATCCTTCGCGCGCTATCGCACGACGCGCGCATCCTCATCATGGACGAGCCGACGGCGGCGCTGACCGAAAGCGACGTGACGCGCCTCTTCGACATCGTCCGCCGGCTGAAAGCGCGCGGCGTCGGGATCGTCTACATCAGCCACCGGCTTGACGAAATCTTCGCCATCGCCGACCGCGTCACGGTTTTGCGCGACGGCGCCTATGTCGGCGCGCGCGAGGTCGCCGACACCAATGCGTCCGAGCTCGTGCAGATGATGGTCGGCCGCCGCATCGAGAATCTTTTCCCCAAGACCGACGTTCCGATCGGCCCCCCGATCCTTGAGGCGAGGGACGTCGTGCGGCGGCCGATGACGAAGAGCGTGAGCCTCACCGTTCGCGCGGGCGAGATCGTCGGCCTCGCCGGCTTGGTCGGCTCGGGGCGCAGCGAGTTCGCGCAGACGATCTTCGGCGTCACGCCGGCGGAGTCGGGCGAAATCCGCCTGCTCGGCACGGCGGTGAAGATCGAATCGCCCGAAAGCGCCCGGGCGAAAGGTATCGCCTACGTTCCCGAGGATCGCGGCGTTCAGGGTCTCGTGCGCGCCATGAGCGTGCTGCACAATTTCTCGCTCGCAGCGCTAAACGGCCTCTCGCATTGGGGGTTCATCGATCGGGGCGCGGAAAGGCGGATGGCCGAGCGCGGCGTCGAACGGTTCAGCGTGCGCACGAGCTCGGTCGACGAGGTCGCTGGGCGCCTCTCCGGCGGCAATCAGCAGAAGATCGTGCTGGGCAAGTGGCTCGCCAACAATCCGAAGCTGCTTATCCTTGATGAACCCACGCGCGGCATCGACGTCGGCGCCAAGGCGGAAATCCATCGGCTCATGGGCGAGCTCGCTGCTGCGGGCGTAGCCATCCTCATGATTTCGAGCGAATTGCCCGAGGTGCTTGGCATGAGCGACCGCGTGCTCGTCATGCGCGAGGGGCGGCTCGTGGCCGAGTTCGACCGCGCGCACGCAACGTCGGAAGCCGTCGGCGCGGCGATGATGGGCGGCGACGGGCAGGTGGAGAAAGCGGCGTGAGCGCAACCACTTTCGTCGCCGTGACAACCGCCCGCAGCGGAACCTTGCGACGCTTCGCCTCGCAAGAGGCGCTGCTCGCGGTCGCCGTGATCGGCCTCGCCATCGTCGTCGGCTTCATCAATCCGCGCTTCCTCGCCGCGCGCAATCTGTCCGACCTCCTGCTTGGCAACGCCTATATCGCGGTCGCCGCGGTCGGGATGTCGATGGTGATCGTTTCGGGCAATATCGACATTTCGGTCGGCGCGCTCATCGGCGTGCTCGCCACGCTCAGCGGCTCCATGGCGGTGGCCGGGATTCCCATTGCCCTTTGCTGGCTGACGCCCCTCATTTTTGGGGTCGCCGTGATGGCGGCGCAAGGGGCGGTCGTCGCCTACCTGCGCATCCCCGCGATCGTCGTCACGCTCGGCATGATGTCGATCTTGAAGGGCGGCCTCATCAGCGTCACCGGCGGCAAGTGGATCACCGATCTGCCGCAGAAGTTTCATCTCGCCGACCTCAACCTGTTCGGCGCGCCAATGCCGGTCGTGATCATGGTGGTTACGACCTTGCTCGCGGCGCTCTGGATGCGCTATTCGGCGGCGGGCCGAGCGATCTACGCCACCGGCGGCAACGCCGAGGCGGCGCGGCTCTGCGGGGTCAATCCGCGGCGCACGGTTGTGATGGTGTTTGCGCTGCACGGCCTCTTCGCCGGGCTTGCCGCGCTCGTCTATGCGACGCAGTTGCGGGTCATCCAATCGACGACGCCGGCGGGCCTCGAACTCACCGTCATCACCGCCTCCGTCGTCGGTGGCGTCAGCATCCTCGGCGGCGTCGGCACGGTCGTCGGCTCGACGCTGGCGGCCATTCTCATCGCCGAGATCACGAGCGCGCTCGTCTTCATCAACGTCTCGCCCTATTGGACGGACGCTGTGCGCGGCGCGCTCATCCTCGCCACCGTCATCGCCGACATCGTCCGGCGCCAAAGGCGGGCTGCGCGCGCGTGGAAACGATGAGCGTCACGGCGATGAAGCCCGTCCGACGCATGCCGCGCTGGCTCGCCCGCCACGAGACGCTGCTCGCGGCCATCCTCGCGATCGCGCTCATTGTCCTCGGCGCCTTCGCCCAGGTCTTTCTCACCCCCGACAATCTGCTCAATCAGGGCCGGCTCATGACCGAGATCGGCCTCATCGCCCTGCCGATGACCTTCATCATCATCACCGGCGGCATCGACCTTTCGGTCGGGGCGATCGTGGGCCTCTGCGCCATCATGCTCGGCTATTCGTGGAACACCTTCGGCTTCCCGCTGCCGCTCGCGATTCTCTTCGCGCTTGGCGTCGGCGCTCTCGCCGGCTTTATGAACGGCCTC
Source organism: Roseiarcus sp. (assembly GCA_035500275.1). Classification (GTDB taxonomy): domain Bacteria; phylum Pseudomonadota; class Alphaproteobacteria; order Rhizobiales; family Beijerinckiaceae; genus Roseiarcus. Next base: position 5,168 of record DATJXI010000054.1, read on the forward strand.
ATCATCACGCGCCTCAAGGTGCCGCCGCTCATCATGACGATCGCGACGCTGGCGCTCTATCGCGGACTCGCCGAAGGCGTGAGCCAGGCGCATTCAGTGCGCGGCTACCCCGACTGGTTCTATGTCCTCGGCCAGGGCAGCGTCTTCGGCGTGCCGACGCAATTGCTCATCCTCATCATCCTCATCGTCGTCGCCGGCGTCGCGCTCGACCGCACTACTTTCGGCCGCACGCTCTACGCCATCGGCGCCAACGAGACCGCCGCCCGCTTCTCCGCGCTCCCCGTCGATCGGACGAAGCTCATCATCTACACGCTTTCCGGCCTCGCCTCGGGACTCGCAGCGTTCGTGCTCGTCTCGCGCGTGACGACGACGCGCATGGACATGGGGATGGGCTACGAGCTCGACGTGATCGCCGCGGTCGTGCTTGGCGGCACGAGCATTTTCGGCGGCTCGGGCACGATCTGGGGCACGGTGATCGGCCTCGTCATGATCCAACTCTTGAAGAACGGTTTGGCGTTGACGGGGGTGAAGGGTGACGCGACAATCGTCGTCATCGGCGTTGCGCTGATCTTGTCGGTGCTCATCGCAAGCTCGCTGCAGCGCCGCCGCGAATGACGAAATCAACGAATCCGCCGCATATCTTGGCGGTCAACTAGGGAAGGAAGCGAAACATGAAATCGAGATATCTTGTGACGACCGCCGCGGCCGCGCTTGCGCTGACCATGTGCGCCCAGGGCGCGAATGCGGCGAGCAAATGGGACGGCGCCGACGATCTGCCGACGAACCCGCTCGCGTGCGCGGCGGGCGCTCCCGCGCAGGTCGCGAGCAAGCCTTATGACGGCGGACAGCCGACGAATCCGCCCGACAAGGCCGGCAAGGAGATCACGCTGGTCGACGTGCCGAAGCTCATCGGCATCGGATATTTCAACGCCACCTCCAAAGGCATGCAGGACGCCGCCAAGGAGCTCGGCAACGTCAAGGTCACGACCGACGGGCCGACCGAGGCCAAGATCGACGAGCAGATCAAGTTCATCGACAACTACATCACCCGCGGCGTCGACGGCATACTGTTCGCCGCCAACGATCCGGTCGCCATCGCGCCGGTGCTCAAGAAGGCGCTCTCCAAAGGCATCCATGTCGTCGGCTACGACGCGAACTCGACGCCCGACGCGCGCGAATGGTTCGTCAACCAGGCCGAGTTCAACGGCATCGCCAAGGCGATGATGGATTCGATGGCCAAGGAGATCGGCGAGGACGGCAGCTTCGCCATCGTGACCTCGACCTTCACCACGCCCAACCAGGCGCGCTGGATCGCCGAGATGGGCGCCTACGCCGCCAAGTGCCACCCAAAGATGAAATGGCTCGAGACAGTCGAAGCGCAGGAGGACAACAACCTCTCGTTCAACCAGGCGACGACCCTCATCAACAAGTACGGCGACAAGCTCAAGGGCCTCTTCGGCATGACGTCAGTGGCGACGCCGGCCTCCGCGGAAGCCGTGACCAAGGCGGGCCTCTGCGGCAAGGTGGCGGTCGTGGGCCTCGCCACCCCGAACGCGATGAAGCCCTACGTCCACTCCGACTGCGTCAAATCCGTTGTGCTGTGGAATCCGGTCGACCTCGGCTATGCGGCGGTCCACGTGATGCGAGCCGGCGTCGACGGCAAGCTCAAGCCCGGCGCGACCTCGGTTGAGGCCGGCAAGCTTGGCAAGCTCGATGTCGTCAACGGCAGCGAAATCCTGCTTGGACCGCCCTTCATCTATACGAAGGAGAACATCGACAAGTTCGACTTCTGAGCTTGAAAACTCCCTCTTCCCGCGCCGGCGGGGAGAGGGAGGAAACCGCGTCGCCTTCCGCGTCTGGCCTTTCCAGGCCAAGCAGCTCATTCGGCCGAGAACGTCACCGCCTCGACATTGCACCCGTCGGGATTGAAAACGAAGGCGGCGTAATCGTCCGGGCGATAATTGGGGTGCAAGCCAGGGGCGCCGTTGTCGCGCCCACCCGCGGCAAGCGCAGCTTTGTAGAACGCCTCGACCGCGGCATTTCGCCATCCTCTGGACGGTTTGCCGTGAGTTGAAAAATCGCTCCCCAATCCCTAGATAACGCGTCGCCCGACGAGGCCGACGACCGCTCCTCCGCCGATTCCCAGGCCCGGAAGACGCGCGAAGGAAGGTTCGCCGCCGCTGTCGCGGCAATGGTGAAAGCGCGGACAGTTTCCGGGGCTTAATTTCAAATTAACCGTTGCTGGCGCTTGACTTGGAAGGGATTCGGCGTTGAATGCGGCGCCAGCAAGACGGTCGATGGCGCGCGTGACCGGGAACCTCGCGCCCCAGCGTCGCCGAGGCGGGGGAGCCGGGAGCATCCGGCTGGGGACGACTGAGGAGATCTTGGCGCCGTGTTAGCGAGTGATGTCGCGCATCCCGTCGTTCAACCGACCGATGTCGCGAACCCCGACTATTTTCACAAAGTCGTCGATTGCCAGTGGGCCTGTCCGGCTCATACCCCTGTCCCGGAGTACATCCGCCTCATCGCCGACGGCGATTACGACGGCGCCTATCTCATCAACTGGAAGTCCAACGTCTTCCCCGGAATTTTAGGGCGCACCTGCGATCGCCCCTGCGAGCCCGCCTGCCGGCGCGGGCGCCTGCAGGAGGAGCCCGTCGCGATCTGCCGCCTGAAGCGCGTCGCCGCCGACTTTAAGAACGGGATCGCCGCTGAGCTTCCAAAGGCGCCGGCGACGCGCAACGGCAAGCGCGTGGCCTGCGTCGGCGCCGGACCCGCCTCGCTGACGGTCGCCCGCGACCTCGCTGCCATCGGCTACGAGGTTGTGGTGTTCGATTCCGACGCCAAGGCCGGCGGCATGATGCGCAGCCAAATCCCGAAATTCCGCCTGCCCGACGAGATCATCGACGAGGAGGTCAGCTACGCCCTCGGGACCGGCGGGACATTCGTCGCCTCGCGCCGCATCGACAGCCTGAAGGCGCTGCTCACTGAAGGATACGACGCGGTCTTCGTCGGCTGCGGCGCGCCGCGCGGGCGCGACCTCGACATCCCCGGCTGGCGGGAGGCTACCGCCCATATCCACATCGGCATCGACTGGCTGGCCAGCGTCTCCTTCGGCCACACGCATTCCATCGGGCGTCGCGTGGTCGTGCTCGGCGGCGGCAACACGGCCATGGACTGCTGCCGCACGGCGCTGCGTCTGGGCGGCGTCGACGTCAAGGTCATCGTCCGCTCCGGCTTCGCCGAGATGAAGGCCTCCGCCTGGGAGAAGGAAGACGCGATGCGCGAGGGCGTCGCGATCCTCAACTTCCACGTGCCGAAGGCGTTTGCGCACGAGGGCGGCCGGCTGACGGGGGTCGTCTTCGAGAAGGTGGTCGCGAAGAAGGATAGCCGTGGACGGCGCTTGCTCGTCCCGACCGGCGAGCCGGACGTGCATGTTCCCTGCGACGACGTGCTTGTCGCCGTCGGACAGGAGAACGCCTTCCCCTGGATCGAGAGCGACGCGGGCGTCGCGTTCAACAAGGATGGCCTGCCTGCGATCGACCCCGTGACGTTCCAGTCGAGCCTGCGCTCTGTCTTCTTTGGCGGCGACGCCGCCTTGGGCCCGAAGAACATCATCACCGCAGTTGCGCACGGGCACGAGGCGGCGATCTCCATCGACGCCTTTTGCCGCGGCGAGAACCCACGCGTACGGCCTCCGCCGATGACCAATCTGGTGAGCCAGAAGATGGGCATTCACGAGTGGTCCTACGACAACGCGATCACGCTCGACCGCCGCTACGCGGTGCCGCATCTCGAGAAGGCGAAGGCGATCAAGGACGTGCGCCTCGAGGTCGAGCTCGGCTTCGACGTCAAGCAGGCGCTGGCCGAGGCGAGGCGTTGCCTCAACTGCGACGTTCAGACGGTCTTCTCGGCCCCCGTCTGCATCGAATGCGACGCCTGCGTCGACATCTGTCCGATGGACTGCATCTCATTCGTGCCGCCAGCGCCGGAGGATGTGCTGCGCCGCACGCTGAGCGTGCCGGCCTTCAATCTTACCCAGGCGATCTATGTGTCCGAGCCCGTGAAAACCGGGCGGGTCATGGCCAAGGACGAAGACCTCTGCCTGCATTGCGGGCTCTGCGCGGAGCGCTGCCCGACCGGCGCATGGGACATGCAAAAATTTGTCATCGAGCTTGCTCAGGCGGGGGTCGCATGCCGATCCGCGCGGTAAATGACTTCGTCATCCGCTTCGCCAACGTCAACGGCTCCGGCTCGGCGAGCGCCAACCTCTTGTTCGCGCGCGCGATCATGCGCATGGGCGTGCCGATCGCCCCGCGCAACATCTTTCCCTCGAACATTCAGGGCCTGCCGACCTGGTACGAAGTCAGAGTCAGCGAAGCGGGATGGTTGGGGGCGCGGGGAGGCGCGGACTTTCTGGTGGCGATGAATCCACAGACCTTCGTCCAGGATATCGGCGCTATCGAGCCGGGCGGCTACCTCTTCTACGACTCGACCCGGCCCGTGCCGGCGTCGCTTCTGCGCGACGACATCGTCGTGCTCGGCATGCCGCTGACCGAAATCTGCAACGCCGAATATTCCGATCCTCGCCAGCGCCAGCTCTACCGGAACATCGTCTACGTCGGCGCGCTGGCGGCGCTCCTCGATATTGATGTGAAGGTGATCGACCAACTCATTCATGAGCGCTTCAAGGGCAAGGAGAGGCTGATCGAGGCCAATAAGCGCGCGCTGCGCCTCGGCTTCGACGAGGCGAAAGCACGCTTCGATTGCCCGATCGACTTGCGCGTGCGTTGGAGCGACGCGGTCGGCGACCGCATCCTGGTCGAAGGCAATTTCGCCGCGGCGCTCGGCGCCCTCTACGGCGGGGCTACGGTCTGCGCCTGGTATCCGATCACGCCTTCGACCTCGCTCGCCGAAGCCTTCGAGCGCAATTGCGCGCGTTATCGCATCGATCCGGCGACGGGAAAGAAGAACTACGCCATCGTTCAGGCGGAAGACGAGATCGCGGCGATCGGCATGGCGGTCGGCGCCGGATGGAACGGCTCGCGCGCCTTCACCGCAACTTCCGGCCCGGGCATTTCCCTCATGCAGGAGTTCTTCGGCCTCGCTTATTTCGCCGAAGTTCCGGTCGTCGTGTTCGACGTGCAGCGCGGGGGCCCATCGACCGGCATGCCGACGCGCACGCAGCAGTCGGACCTGCTGATTTGCGCCGTCGCCTCGCACGGCGACACGAAGCACGTGCTCCTCATTCCCGAGGGACCGGGCGAAGCCTTCGAATTCGCAGCCAAGGCCTTCGATCTCGCCGAGCGGCTGCAGACGCCCGTCTTCGTGATGCTCGATCTCGATATCGGGATGAACGCGCGGTTGTCGGCGCCTTTCACGTGGGATGATTCCCGCCTCTATGACCGCGGCAAGGTCCTCTCGCACGACGACCTGGAGCGGGCCGATCGCTCCTTCGGCCGCTACAACGACGTCGACGGCGACGGCATCCCGTACCGCACGCTGCCCGGCGCTCATCCCACCCGCGGCGCCTATTTCACCCGCGGCACCAGTCGCGATCGCTTCGCGCGTTATACCGAGGAAGGTCTGCCCTATATCGACAACATGGAGCGGTTGCAGCACAAGTTCGAGACCGCGCGCGGCATGCTGCCGAGGCCGATCCTCAAGAAGGCGGCGAATCCGACACGGATCGGCGTTCTCTACTACGGATCGACCGCCGCCCCGATGGATGAAGCGCAGCGGATGTTGGCGGACGAGGGCCTCCATATCGACCTGATGCGCATCCGCGCGTTTCCGCTCGCGCGCGAGGTTGCCGACTTCATCCAGAGTCATGATCGGATCTTCGTGGCCGAGCAGAATCGCGACGGGCAAATGCGCTCGCTCATTTCGATCGATCTCGGGGTCGCTCCGGACCGATTGACGCCGATTCTCCACTTCAATGGAATGCCGACCTCCGTCCGATTCATCTATCGCGAACTTTCCGCGCGGCTGCCCAAGCGGGGCGTGTCGCAACCTCTCGAGGCCGTCAAGTGAGCTATCTCGCCAAGCCGAAATTCCATCACCCGGCGATCGAAGTGAACGCGCTCGGCTTCACCCATCGCGACTACGAGGGCTCGATGTCGACGCTCTGCGCCGGCTGCGGGCACGATTCGATCAGCGCGGCGATCGTGCACGCCTGCTTCGAGCTTGCCCTGCCCCCGCACCGCATCGCCAAGCTCAGTGGCATCGGCTGCTCGTCGAAAACGCCGACCTACATGCTCGGCCAGAGTCACGGCTTCAATTCGGTGCACGGGCGCATGCCGTCCGTGCTGACCGGCGCCAATCTCGCCAACCGCCACCTCATCTATCTGGGCATATCCGGCGACGGCGACACGGCCTCGATCGGGCTCGGCCAATTCGCGCATCTCATGCGGCGCGGCGTCAATGTGGTCTATGTCGTCGAGAACAACGGCGTGTACGGCCTCACTAAGGGTCAGTTCTCCGCCACCGCCGACCGCGGCTCAAAGAGCAAGAAGGGCGCGGACGCCGCCGACGAGCCGATCGACCTCGTGGCGCTCGCAATCCAGCTCGGCGCCTCTTTCGTCGCGCGCAGCTTCTCGGGCGACAAGGCGCAGCTCGTGCCGCTCGTCAAGGCGGCCTTCGAGCACAAGGGCGCGGCCTTCATCGACGTCATCTCGCCCTGCGTCACGTTCAACAACCACGCCGGCTCGACCAAGAGCTTCGACTACGTGCGCGAGCACAATATCGCGGTCAATTCGCTTGACTTCATCACCGGGCGCGACCCCATCGAGGTGGACTACGCCGAAGGCGAGCGCCAGGTCGTCTCGCTGCACGACGGCTCGATCATCAAGCTGCACAAGCTCGACGCCGGGCACGACGTCACCGACCGCGCCGCCGCCTTCGCGACGCTTGAGCGCCATCGCGCCGCGGGCGAGATCGCGACCGGTCTTATCCACCTCAACGAGGACGCGAAGGACCTGCACGATACGCTGGGCACGACGACGCGGGCCTTGAACGAGCTCGGCGCCGAAGGGCTGTGCCCGGGATCGAAGGCGCTGAAGTCGATCAACGCTTCGCTGAGGTGACGCTGACGCTTTCCTTCTCCCTTTGTTGAGAGAAGAGTCTGTCCTTCGCCGGATTTCGAAGACGGTTGACTTAAGGCGTCCTTGCGACGCTACGAACTCCAGCTGGCGAGGCCCGCTCGAGTTCGGAGATTCGGGACGAAAATCCGATTGAGCCACGCCCGAAAGGCGGCGCCTCTTGCGCCCACGCCCTGAACGTACGAAGAAGCGCTGCATCCGGAGGGAAAGCATGACGGTTGCAATCGAAAAGGCCGAAGCCGTGGGCATGAGCAAGAGCCGACTCGAGCGCATCAAGCCGGCCATGCAGTCCTACGTGGACCGCGGTATCTACGCCGGCGTCAGCACGCTCATCGCCCGCCGCGGCCAGATCGTTCACGCGGAAGAGTTCGGCTGGCGTGACAAGGAGGCGAAGGCGCCGATGTCGGCTGACACGATCTTCCGCCTCTATTCGATGACGAAGCCGATCGTCTGCACGGCGCTGATGACGCTCTTCGAGGAGGGCCGCTTCACTCTGTTCGACGCCGTGGCGAAATACATTCCGGCCTTCGGCAAGGTGAAGGTGCTGCAGGCGGACGGAACGCTCGTGGATCCGGTCCGGCCGATGAACGTGCGCGACGTGATGGCGCACACGAGCGGCCTCTCCTATTCTTTTCTCGAGGATACGCCGGTCAGCCGAATGTACGAGCGCGGCAAGCTCTTCGATGCGACGCGCCCGCTGAAAGAGGCGATCGAAGATCTCGCCGAGTTCCCGCTCGCCTACCAGCCCGGCGCTCGCTGGCACTATAGCGTCGGCATCGACGTCGCGGCGCGCCTTATTGAAGTGATCTCAGGCGAGGGGCTCGGCGACTTCCTGCGCAAGCGGCTGTTCGAACCGCTCGGCATGAGGGACACCGCCTTCGGCGTTCCTGAGGAGAAGCGCGCCCGGCTCGCGGCGATGTATGGGCGGCCCGACGTGATCACCCCGGGGGTGACGCAATCGTCCGAACTTGAAGCCTGGTCGAAAGGCGTCAACGACCGGGTGGACGTGTCGAAAAGCTACCCTGTCGACAAGCCAAACGTCTTCGTCCGCGGCGGCCATGGCCTGTTCGGGACGATCGGCGACTACTATCGCTTCGCCCAGATGATGGTCAACGGCGGCGAACTCGACGGAGAGCGGATCATCGGGCGTAAGACGCTCGAACTCATGCACTCGAACTGCTTGCCGGCCTCGCTCATGCCGATCGAGATCGGCGGGTTGCCGCTCATGGGCTACGGCTTCGGCCTCGGGTCGCGGGTGCTCATGGACGTGGCGCAATCCGGCGTCCCGGGCTCGGTCGGCGAGTTCGGCTGGTCCGGCGCGGCCAAGACCCATTTCTGGGTCGATCCGAAAGAGCAGGTGGTCGGGCTCTTCATGACCCAGTCGATGATCAGCTTCGATCTGCCCGAGCTCGTGCTGCGCGCGCTGGCCTATCAGGCCATCGCGGATTGACGCGCAGGTCCGCCCGCCTATTCGGCCGGCGCGCCGCGTGAAATGAACTTGACCCGCGGCACGAGCGAAGCGACCGCTGCGACGAGCAGCGCGATCGCGAACATCGAGGCGAAGGTTATGTGCAGCGAGCGATCGAGCGCGGCATGCAGCGCTTCGCCGGCCGAGGCTGGGCCGCCCTCGAGCAGCCGGCGCAGATCATCGGATGTGACCGCCCCGACGCCCGAATGGATGAGGCCGGCGTTGAGGACGGCCCCGAAAGCGGTCGCGCCGAACGCGCTGCCAAGCGTCCGGGCGAAGAGATAGGCGGCGGTGACGCTGCCCCGCTCCGCCCATTCGACAATCTCCTGGATGAGCACGATCGAGGCGCTGCTCGACAGGCCCATGCCGAAGCCGAGGATCGCCGACCCGATTCCGGCGACTACTGGCGGCGTGTCAGCCTGAAGGAACAGAAAGACGAGCGCGCCGAGCGGCACGAGGGCCGCCCCCGCCCGCAAGATCGACCGTACGCCGAAAATCTTCCACAGCCGGGACGACAGCGTCGCGCCAATGGGCCAGCCGAGCACCATCGCCGAGAGCGCGAAGCCGGCGGTCAGCGGCGACTTCCCCATGACGCCCTGGACGAATACGGGGAGGAACGTCGTGAGGCCGATCATCACCATGCCGGAGAAGAGCGAGGCGGCGTTGACGGCGGCGATCGGCCGCCTCCCCCAGAGTTTGAGCGAGATCATGGGCTCGGGCGAGCGGCGTTCCTGAACGATGAACAGGCCGACGGACAAGACGGCGATCGCGGTGACCGCGCCGATCCCCGCCCATCCGGAGGACGAAAGCGCGGTGAGGTCGGCCATGACCGCCGCGATGGCGACGGTGAAGACCCCGGCGCTCAAATGATCGATGCGCCCTTCCGCGCGGGTCGTACGCTCGTGCAGAAAGGCGATGAAGCCGGCCGAGGCGATGAGCCCGATCGGCAGGTTCATCCAAAAAATCCAGGCCCAGGACCAGCGCTGGACGATGACGCCGCCCGCCAGCGGGCCGATAACCGCCGAGAAGGCCCAGACGCTGGCGAGCCAGCCCTGGATCTTGCCGCGCTCGTGGACCGAATAGAGGTCGCCGACGATGGTCATGGCGACGGGCTGCACCGCGCCTGCGCCGACCCCCTGGATGAGCCGGAAGGCGATGAGCCAAAGCATCGAGGGGGCGAAGCCGCAGAGAACCGAGCCCCCGAGGAAGATCGCGATCCCCGCGAGGATGACGGTCTTCCGGCCCTTCAAGTCCGAGAGCTTGCCGAACAGGACCGTCGTCGCGGTCTGGGTCAGAAGGAACGCCGCGAACACCCAGCTATAGAGCTGAAGCCCGCCGAGCTGGGCGACGATCTGCGGCATGGCCGTCGAGACGATGGTCGCCTCGATGGCGATCATGAAATTGGCCGCCATCACGGAGGCGAGCACAAGCGGGCGATGCGTCGTGAGGGCGGCCATGGCTTGCTTGGAAGAAGGGAAAAACGCGAAAGCGGTCTGTTTACCGCCCGGGAGTCTGGCCTATCAAGGCGGGCGGGGGGATTTTCGCAGGTTTTCGCCGCACGATGAGCGGAAGGGCGCGCCGCTCCATGGCGCGTTCAGGCGACGTCCACGCCGGATCGTGACGGCGGGGTTACCAGAATCTTGTCGATGCGTCGCCCATCCATGTCCACCACCTCGAACCGGAATCCGTCGCGCAGGAAAGCCTCTCCGGCGGTCGGGACATGACCGAGGGCGTTGAGCACGAACCCGGCAATCGTGTGAAAGTCGGCGGCATCGCGCAGCCCCCGGATGCCGATGGCGTCTTCGAACTCGTCCACCGGCATCCAGCCTTCCACTAGCCAGGATCCGTCCTCCCGGCGTACCGCCGGCGCCTCTGGCGCTTCGCCGGCTTCCGGAAGATCGCCCGCGATGCTTTCCAGGATGTCCGTCACGGTGACCACGCCCTCGACGCTGCCGTACTCGTCCACCACCATCGCCAAATGCAGGCCGGACGACCTCATAAGCTCGAGCAGCTTTAGGATGGACGCGCCGTCGTGAACGATAAGCGGCTTCCTGGCCCGCGCGAGAAGGTCGAAAGGCTTTCCGCGCACCAAGTCGGTCGGGAGATCGCGCGTGTGCACGATGCCCACGACATCGTCCAGGTCGCCTCGGCAGATCGGATAGCGGGAGTGGCCGCCCTCCTGGATCTGGCAGAGCAGGGTGTCTTCCGGATCGGCGGGATCGAGCCACACGACATCGGGCCGCGGCGTCATGATGGCCCGCACCTTGCGGTCGGCGAGCCGGAGCACCCCATCGATCATCTCCTTTTCCTTGGGCGCGAAGACGCCGGCCCTGGCACCCTCCGAGATGAGGGAGCGAACCTCCTCCTCGGTCACCGTCACCTCAGGCTCGCCATGAAGCCCGAGCAGGCGCAGCAGTGCGTCCGTCGAAGTCCCGAGCATCCAGACGAACGGGGCGGCGACCTTCGAGAGGGCGCGCATCGGCCCTGCGACGATCGACGCCATGCGCTCAGGATTCCTAAGCGCGATCCGCTTGGGGATCAGTTCGCCCAGGACGATGGAGAGATAGGTGATGAGAACGATCACGGATCCGAAGCCAATGATCTCGCCCCGACCGCCGAACAGGGGAACGGTATTGAGGAACGCCCCCAGCCGCTCCCCCAAGGTGGCGCCCCCGAAGGCGCCGGCCACGACGC
>DATJXI010000055.1:0-18789 GCA_035500275.1 Roseiarcus sp.
GCGTCGGAGAAAAACCTTCGAGCGCGGGGGCGAGAACGTCGTGCCCTTCGACGGGACGGCTGGTCGATTGGTAGAGCTTGGCGAGGGCGAGCGCGGCGCGCAGGCCGAAGGCGCGCGACCCTTGCTCGCGGGCGATGGCGATGGCCGCGTGGAACGCTTCCTCCGAAGGCGCCGGGTTGGACGGATCGCGCTTGATCAGGATTTCGCCGCGGACGCGGTTCAGTTCCGCTTCGAACGCGCGGTAGCCGAGGCGATCGGCCGTCGCCAGCGCTTCATCCAGGATCGCGATGGCGCGATCACGATCGCCGGCCTGCGCCTCGGCCTCGGCCAGCGCGATCTTGAAGAGCCCGTCGAAATTCAGGAGGTCTTGCTGGCGCAGGCTCTCGGCGCAGCGGCGCATGTCGCTGAGTCCCTCGCCAAGCGCGCCGCGTTCAGCCGTCGCCAAGCCTTCGAAAAACGCCCCGTACGCTCGCCACAACGGCAGATCGTGCTCCCGTGCGAGACGGGCGGTCTCGGAACCGTTCTGCGCGGCGCGCGCCCTGTAGCCTCGCATCAATTCGAACATTGCCGCGTGTAATTTCGCATACGGGCGCGTGCCGATATGCGCCACGCTCGCGAGTCGCTCGTGCGCGCCGTCAACGAGGGACACCGCGCGCCTGACGTATCCCAGCGGCCATGACGCGATCGCCAGGTAGCACATTGCCGCGACGCCGGCGTCTTGCCCGAAGCGAAAGGCCAGATCATCGTCCCGGCCGGGTTGGAACAGAATAAGCGCGCGCTCCAGATGCTCGCGCGCTTCCGCGTATTCTCCGGCGAAACAGTGAGTGGTCCCGAGGACCCGATGCGCGACGCCGGCCTCGGGCGAATCGGGGCTCGCCGCAACGCCAGCGAGGAAGGCTGCCGCGTGCGCTCGCATCGACGGAAGATCGCCCCGCACGTAGCTGCCGACCCATAAGCCGTAATCTGCCTCCAACCGCCCCGGCGCATCCTCGTCCCCGGAAGCCGATTTGCGGGCTCTGACGAAGGCCTCCATGGTCTCCGGCGCCCCATGGCCTCGTGCTGCTATGAGTGCGTTGCCATAGGCCACGTGCAGATGCGTCAGTCGCTGCCGCCGCGCCGCCTCCGCCTTGACCTCGTCCGTCTCCAGGAGCGCCGCGAGCAGCGCCTGCGCCTCGGCGGCCTCCGGCATCTCCGGTGTCGGCGCAAAGCCTTCGAGCGCCGGCGCCAGCAGGTCGTGGGCTTCGCCGGGTCGGGAGGTGGATTGGTAGAGCTTGGCCAGCGAGAGCGCCGCGCGGAGTTCGAAGCTGCGCGTGCCTTGCCGCTTCGCGACCGCGATGGCGGTCTGGAGCGCTTCCTCGGCGGGCGCCGGGTTGATGGGATCGCGCTTGAGCAGCATTTCGCCGCGGGCCCGATGCAGCTCCGCTTCGAACGCGCGATGGCCGATCCGCTCGCACGTCGCCAGCCCTTCGTCGAGGATCGCGAGAGCGTGATCAACATCGCCTGCCCGGGCTTCGGCTTCAGCCAATACGATTCTCACCAATCCATCCCACTGCAGAACGTTCTGTTCGCGCAGCAGTTCGACGCCGCGACGCATAGCCTCGAGTCCACCGCCGGACGCTCCGTCTTGAGCCGCCGCCAAGCCCTCTAGCAAGACTGCGAACGCCCCCCAAAATGGCAGTTCATATTGGCGTGCGAGCCGGGCGAGCTCGGAAGCGTCTCGCACTGCACGAGAGAGGTCGCCGCGCATGAGCTCGAACATCGCCGCGTGCAGTTTCCCCTGCGCGCGCGCGCCGAAATGCACGAGGCCCGTGATCCGCGCCTGGGCGTCGCCAACAAGCGAAGCCGCACGTCCGGCGTCGCCCAGCGGCCACAATGCAAGCGCGAGGTAGAGCATCGCGGCGACGCCCGCGTCGTGTCCAAAGCGAAAGGCGAGCTCGTCGTCACGGCCCGGCTGGAACAAGGCGAGCGCGCGTTCCAGATGCTCTCGCCCTTCGCGGAACTCCCCGGCGAACCAATGCGTAGTTCCGACTATGCGATGCGCGACGCCCGCCTCGGGCGAATCGGGTCTCGCCGCAACGCCCCTGAGACACGCCTCGGCATAGGCCCTAGTCGCCGGCAACTCGCCTCGGGCGTGGTGAGCCGCCCACAGGCCGTAGTCGGCGGCGAATCGGTTAGGCGTGTCCGTGTCTTCGGCGCCAGACTCGCGGGCTCTTTTGAAGGCCTCGATCGTTTCGGGCGCTGCATACCCGCGCGCCGCGATCAGCGCATTGCCGTAGGCGACGCGCAAATGCCGCCGCTCGCCCGACGCGCCCGCCGGTGTTTCGCCCGTCGCCTTGTCCGCCATGGCGATCGCCTTGCCGAGATGGGCGATCGCCTCCTGGAAGGCGGAACGGCGCAGAGCTTGGTCGCCCGCCTTTCCCCACCATTCGATTGCCGAATCGTCGAGGCCCGCTTCGGTGAAATGATGGGCGATGACTTCCGGTTCCGCCGCCGCGCGCTCGGGCTGTCCAGCCAGGATTTCGGCGGCGCGGCGGTGCAGCGCCTGGCGGCGGCTCTTGAGCAGGCTGTCGTAGGCCGCGTCCTGGATCAGCGCGTGCTTGAAGCGATAGCTCGCCTCATGGGCCGCGCCCTCGACGAAAAGGAGATCCGTGTCGGCGAGCCGGTCGAGCGCGAACTGGAGGACTGGGTCGTCCATCCCGCCGACAGCGCTGAGCAGCGCGTAGGTGAAGTCTCGCCCCAAGACGGCGCCGATCTGCGCGACTTCGCGCGCGTCGCCTAGCCGGTCGAGCCGCGCCGCGAGCGACTGCTGAAGCGTCGGCGGGATCGCCTGCAAACCGCCGGCCTCGCCGCGCTCGAGCAGAAGGCGCGTGACCTCCTCGACAAACAGCGGCACCCCGCCGGTGCGCTCGCTCACGCCCTCGACCACCTCCGCCCTCAGCGAATGGCGAGCGGCAAGCTCGCCGACCATGAGCGCGACGTCGGCGCGGTCGAGGGGGCTGAGCGAGATGACGCTGTGGTGCGAGCGCAGGCTCCACGGCGGGCGGAATTCCGGCCGCGCGGTTGCGAGGATCAGCATCGGAGCCTGCGCGCCGCGCTCGGCCAGCGCCTGCATCAGGTCGAGCGAGGTCGGGTCGGCCCAGTGCAGGTCCTCGAACGCGAGCGCGACAGCTTGCGAGCGCGCCCCGGCGAGAAACCATGTCGTCAGCGCCGCCAGTTGCCGTCGGCGCAATTCCTCCGGCGCGAGCTTCGCCGTGCGGTCCTCCGGCAGCGGGATGTCGACCAGCGGCGCTATGAGCGGCGCATATTCGGCGGGGTCGAGGCCGATGAGCCGCAATGTGTTCTCGAGGTCGGCGAGGCGCCGGGCCGCAGGGGCCTCGGCGCCACCGAACCGCTGGCGCCCCCATTCGGCGATCGGATGCAAAGGCGTATTCTGCAACAGCTGCGACGACGAGAATTCGACAAAGGTGTGGGGCGTTTCGCCCAGCGTCGCGCGAAACTCTTCCACGAGGCGCGACTTGCCGATGCCGGGTTCGCCGACAATGAGCGTGAGCTGGCCCGCGCTGGCGCGCGCCCGCTCCCAGCGCCGGCGCAACAGGTCGAGCTCCTCCCCGCGCCCGACGAGGGGGGTGAGCGTGCGCGCGCCGGCTCGCCTCCCGCCGCTCGCGCGCACGATGCGGTAGAGCCCAACCGGCGCCGGCACGCCCTTGAGTTCATGCGCGCCCTTGTCCTCGGCGACGAACAGCCCCGCCGTCTGCCGCTGCACGTTCGCGGTCACGAGCACCGTTCCTGGCTCGGCCAGGCTTTGAACGCGCGCCGCGATATTGGGCGCTTCCCCAAACACCTCGCCTGTCCCGTCGACCACCACTGGCCCCGATTCGAGGCCGATGCGCGCGGAGAGTTCGGGCGCGCCCTTGCCCGCGTTTTTCGCGTTGATCTCGGTGAGCGCGCGCTGGATTGCGAGCGCCGCGCGCACCGCGCGCTCGGCGTCGTTCTCCTGCGCTCGTGGGTAGCCAAAGAGCGCCATCAGCCCGTCGCCGAGCCGCTTCAGCACATGCCCACCCATGCCCGTCACGGCGGCGGAAGCTTCGTCGAGATAGGCGTTGACGAGGCTGCGCCAGTCCTCGGCGTCGAGCCTGGCGGCAAGCCCCGTCGAGCCGACAAGGTCGCAGAACATCACCGTGATCGGGCGCCGCTCGGCCAGGTCGGCGCGCGGAACTGGCTTCGGGGGCAAAGCGGGCGCCGCGGGCGCCTCGGCGGCTGGGGCCCGTGAAAGGCCCGCGATGGCCCTGAGGAGGCGCTTGCGGTCGCCGAGGGTTACGCCGAGTTTTTCGAGGTCGCCGTCGTCAAGATCGGCGAGCACGTCCGCGTCGATCCTGTCGGCGCGAAATCGCTCCTCGTACTCATCGAGGCCAAGACCGCGAAGCCACTCGCCGATATCCATCGCCGCGCCTCACACGATTGCCTGGGATAATCGCGCCGCCGTGGGGTCAAGTCCAGCCGCCGCCGGGAGCCGCCCGCGCAGCCGCTAGCTCGCGCTTTCGCCGAGGTCGAAGAATTCCAGGCCGTTTATCGCCGCCGTCCGCTCGGCTTCCGCTCGCCTCAGCGCCCGCTCGAGCTCCTCGGTCGAGGAGCGGCTCGACCCCATCAGCACCACGCCGCCGATGGCGAGCGCGACGGTGACGACGGCGCGCGCCGGCGTAAACTCGAGGAGGCCGATGACGAAGCAGACGATCAGCGCCGGCCCGAGGATGGCGGCGGCCCGGCCGGCGAGCGCGAACTTTTGGCTGCGGGCGATCGCCGCGTGCAGCTCCTCGATGCGAAGCTCGAGCCGCTCGATCTCGTCCATGAGGCGCCAGTCCGGTTTCCAACCGGATATCTCAGGGTGACCCCGGTTTTCCGCAAGGCCACGAGGTTCATCGGCTTCGCGTTGGGCGCTTCTTTCGGGTTCGAAAGGCGAGCGTCGCGGGTCGGTGAATTGACGCTCTCCCGGCGCTGGTCTCCATCGACGGAGACCAGCGCAATGACCGAGACTCGGAAGCTCGCGGGATTCTTGCCGCCGACATCGTCGGCTTCGGCCTGTTGACGGGCGCGGACGAGGATGGCGCCGTGGCGCGACTACGAGCGCCCGCGGCGGCCTCGTCGATCCGACAATTCGACACAATGGTCGCGGTCGCCTGATAAACCGGATACAAGGAAACATGGCGCCTCCGCCCATTTCAGTCCTTGCGCCCGACGCGAAAGCTCGGGGCGCCTCAACGAGCGCCGAGCGCCGGCCTCTCCCGTCGCCGCCCACGGCGCCGGTGGCGCTATTTCATCCCGCCGTCGCGGCGTGGTTCGCGAAGCGCTTCGAAGCGCCGACGCCGGCGCAGGCCGAGGCGTGGCCGGCGATCAAGGCCGGGCGCGACACGCTCATCGCCGCGCCGACCGGCTCGGGCAAGACGCTGGCGGCCTTCCTTGCCGCGATCGACGACCTCGTCAGGCTCGCCCTCGAAGGACGGCTGACCGACGAAACCCACATCGTTTACATCTCGCCCTTGAAGGCGTTGTCGAACGACATCCACCGCAACCTTGAATGGCCGCTTGCGGGCGTGCGCGAGGAACTCGCCCGGATGGGGCTGCCGGACGTGGAGATCAGCGCCTGGGTGCGCACCGGCGACACGACGTCCGCCGAGCGCGCGCGCATGCGGCGGCGCTCGCCGCACATCCTCGTGACCACGCCCGAATCGCTTTACGTGCTGCTCGGCTCGGAGTCGGGCCGCAAGATGCTGGCCACCGCGCGGACCGCGATCGTGGACGAAATCCACGCGCTCGCGCCGAATAAGCGCGGGGCGCATCTGGCGCTGTCGCTCGAGCGGCTGTCCGCGCTCTGCGGCGAGCGGCTTCTGCGCGTCGGCCTGTCGGCCACCCAGAACCCGATCCGCGCGGTCGCGAATTTCCTCGTCGGCGCGGACGAGCATGGGAAGCCGGCGGCCGACGTCGCGGTCATCGACTCGGGCCACATCCGCACGCGCGACCTCGCCATCGAAACGCCGGCCTCGCCGCTCGAAGCCGTCATGTCGAACGAGGTCTGGACCGAGGTCTACGACCGCCTGCAAGCGCTCGTCGACGCGCATCGCACGACCCTCGTTTTCGTCAACACCCGCCGCATGGCGGAGCGCGTCGCGGGTAAGCTCTCGGAGCGGCTTGGCGACGAGGCGGTGACGGCGCATCACGGCAGCCTATCGAAGGAGCGGCGGCTCTCCGCCGAGCGGCGGCTGAAGATGGGCGAGCTCAAGGCGCTGGTCGCAACCGCTTCGCTGGAACTCGGCATCGACGTCGGCGAGGTGGAGCTTGTCTGCCAGCTCGGCTCGCCGCGATCCATCGCGACCTTACTGCAGCGGGTCGGGCGCTCGGGCCACATGATCGGCGGCACGCCGAAGGGCCGGCTCTTTCCGCTGTCGCGCGACGATCTCGTCGAGTGCGCGGCGCTCATTGACAGCGTGCGGCGCGGCGAGCTTGATCGGCTCTCGATTCCCGAAGCGCCGCTCGATGTGCTGTCGCAGCAGATCGTCGCCGAGGCGGCGGCGCAAGATTGGAAAGAAGCGGAGCTCTACGCGCGCTTCAAGTGCGCCTGGCCGTTCCGAAATCTCGCCCGCGAGCGCTTCGACGAGGTCGCGCGCATGCTGGCGGATGGATTTGCGACTCGGCTTGGCCGGCGCGGCGCGCTCCTCCATCGCGACGCCGTCAACGGAATCTTGCGAGGTCGGCGCGGCGCGCGAACGACCGCGCTGACCTCCGGCGGCGCCATCCCCGACACGGCCGACTATCAGGTCCTGCTCGAGCCGGAGAACCATATCGTCGGCAGCGTCAACGAGGACTGGGCCGTCGAGAGCATGGCCGGCGACGTCTTCCAGCTCGGCAATGCGTCCTACCGCATCCTCCGCGTCGAGCGCGGGACAGTGCGCGTCGAAGACGCCAAGGGCGAGCCGCCGACGCTGCCCTTCTGGCTCGGCGATGCGCCGGGGCGGACCGACGCGCTCTCATTTGCCGTTTCCCGCCTGCGCGCGGACGTCGAGACGCGGCTGCGCGCCGACCCGTCGGGCGAGACGGTTCGCAAATGGCTCATCGAGGCGATCGGCATCCGGGCCGCCGCGGCGCAGCAGCTGGCCGAATATCTCGCCGCAGCGCGCGCGGCGCTGGGCCGCCTGCCCACTCAGGAGAATGTCGTCTTCGAGCGCTTCTTCGACGAGGCGGGCGGCATGCAGCTCGTCATCCACTCGCCGTTCGGCAGCCGCCTCAATCGCGCCTGGGGCCTTGCCTTGCGCAAGCGGTTCTGCCGCAAGTTCAACTTCGAGCTGCAGGCGGCAGCCACCGAGGACAACATCGTCCTCTCGCTGACGACGGCGCACAGTTTTGAGCTCGGCGAGGTCGCGCGCTATCTCAATTCGAAGAGCGTCCGGCAGGTGCTCGTGCAGGCGATGCTGGACGCGCCGATGTTCGCCACGCGCTGGCGCTGGACGGCGAACATTTCGCTGGCGCTCCCCCGTTTCCGCAACGGGAAGAAAGTGCCGCCGCAGATCCAGCGCATGCAGGCCGAGGACCTCGTCGCGGCGGTCTTTCCCGACCAGATCGCCTGCGCCGAGAATCTTAGCGGCGAGCGGGAAATCCCGGACCACCCGCTCACCGACCAAACGATTGCCGACTGCCTGCACGAGGCCATGGACATCGAGGGGCTTGAGCGCCTGCTTGAGCGCCTCGAAAAGGGCGAAGTCCACGTGACGCCATGCGACCTGACGCAGCCCTCGCCGCTTGCGCTCGAGGCCCTGACCACGCGGCCTTACGCTTATCTCGACGACGCGCCGCTCGAGGAGCGGCGCACGCAGGCCGTCATGGCCCGGCGCTGGCAGGATCCGCAGAGCGCGTCCGCCTTCGGACGGCTCGATCCGGAGGCGATCGCGCGCGTGCGATTGGAGGCGTGGCCCGACCCGGTCAAAGCCGAGGAGCTGCACGACGCGCTGCTGCTGCTCGGATTTCTCGCGGAAGACGAGGCGAAGGCCGACCCGGGCTGGCGGGATTGGCTCGCGGCGCTTGCAAAGGAGAAGCGCGTCGCGCGACTCAAGACGGGCTCCGCGTCGCTGTGGATTCCCGCCGAGCGCCTCAATCAGTTCCGGGCAATCTGGCCGAACGCTCCGCTCGAGCCCGACATCGCCGCGCCGCCCGACGCCCGCGCCGAGTGGACGCGGGACCGGGCGCTCGTTGAAATCCTGCGCGGCCGGCTGGAGGGCTTGGGCCCCGTGACGCAAACGTCCCTCTGCGCGCCGCTCAACATCGAGCCCTCCGCCGCCTCCGCCGCGCTCATCGCATTGGAGGCGGAAGGTGCGATCATGCGCGGCCGCTACATCCCCGGCGCCAACGACGATGAGTGGTGCGACCGGCGGCTGCTCGCCCGCATCCATGGCTACACGATCAATCGCCTGCGGGCGGAGATCGAGCCGGTCGCGGCGCGCGACTTCCTGCGCTTTCTGTTCGCCTGGCAGCATGTCGCCGAAGATTCGCGCCTCGAAGGGCCGGACGCGCTGCCGGCAGCGCTTACGAAGCTCGAAGGGTTCGAGGCGCCGGCGCGCGCCTGGGAGACGGAAATCCTGTCGGCGCGCCTCAAGGGCTACTCGCCGTCGTGGCTCGACGCCCAATGCCTCGCCGGACGCATCGCCTGGACGCGCCTCACCCCGCCCGTGAACGCCGGCGAGCGCGCGCGCTCGATCACGCCGGTGCCGGCGACGCCAGTCGCGCTCATGGACAGGCGATCCATGCCGGTCTGGATGTCGCTCGCCCCGCTCGACGCAGTACAGGCGGCGAGCCCCCGCGGAGAGGCCGTTCTCGATTGCCTCGCGGCGCGCGGCGCTCTTTTCTTCGACGAACTCGCCGACGCGACCCGCCTATTGCGCTCGCAACTCGAAGAGGCGCTCGGAGAACTCGTCGCGCTCGGCCTCGTCGCGTCCGACAGCTTCGCGGGCCTGCGCGCCCTGCTGACGCCGACGGGGAAGCGAAAGCCCATCGCCGGCGCGGCGCGGCGCGGCCGCATTTTGCCCTTTGGCGTCGAAAGCGGCGGCCGCTGGTCGATCGTACGCCGCGCGGCTCCGCGAGCGGCGGATGAAGGAGCGGCTGCCGAACATGTCGCGCGGGCGCTCTTGCGGCGCTACGGCGTCGTCTTCGCCCGGCTCTTGGCGCGCGAGGCGACGTGGCTGCCGCCGTGGCGCGATCTTCTTCGCATCTACCGGCGGCTCGAAGGGCGCGGCGACATCCGCGGCGGCCGGTTCGTCGCCGGCTTTTCCGGCGAACAATACGCCATGCCCGAGGCGGTCGGCCTCTTGCGCCAGATCCGCCGCAAGCCGCCCCAGGATCAATGGGTGTCGCTCTCCGGCGCTGATCCGCTCAATCTCGTCGGCGTTCTCACGCCCGGGCCCCGCCTTGCGTCGCTGACCGCCAACCGACTCGTCTATCGCAACGGAATCCCCGTCGCGGCTCTTTCGGGAGGGGCGGTGCAGCACCTGTCCGATCTTGAAGGCGCCGAGCGGTGGGACGCCGAGAAGCGGCTTAAGCGCTCCTCAGCGTCGGGGCTCATCGCTGGGCTGGTCTGACGGCTCAGACGTAAGAAACTATGGCTTCGGCGCCGCAGCCGCCGCCTCCGGTTTCGGCTTCCTTTTGACCGCGCTCCTCTTCTTGTCACTCTTGTCCGCCTTGGCGGCGGGGGGCAACTCCGCGAGCCGGGACTCGAGAAAGGCCGCCCGCGCCTCGGTCAGGACCGCGGCGCAGTAGCCGATCGAGCTTTCCTTGACATAAGCGTGGCACTGGTCCTCGCGCTGGCCAGGGAAGCCGCTCTGGCCACTGAGCAGGTCGGCCGCGTCCGGGTTGTCCTGGGCGCGCTCTTCGAGATCGTGCAGAGCTTCGCCCATCGCCTTCTCCGCCGCCGTGCGGCGTTTGGCGACCTCGGCCGCGTCCATGGAGGTCGGATCAGGGCCCCAGAGTCCGCTTGGGCTCGTCTGGCAATCGGCGGCCTTGAAGACGCAGGCGGTGATCTGCGCCGGGACGAGAACCGCGCCGTCCAGGACGTCGAAGGCGAAGGGGCAGGCGGGGACGCCCGCCTCGTAGCGCTCGAGGCCGTCCGGGCGGCCGACGGAGGTCGCCTCGATCGGTTTCTCGCCGACGATATCCACCTCGCATTTCTGCGTGGAATCCGACACGCCCTCGCCGACAAGCTTCAGTGTATCGATCTGCAGCGTCTTCCCGCTCCCCGAGAGCCGGAGGAGGCCCGACGAGCCGTTGAGCATGAGTGGGCGGCCGACGACGCTCGCCGCATCGGGAGCCGCGACAGCCTCGCTCTTGGCGCCGCGCGCCTCGGCGGCCTTGGCGGCGTGCGACGCCCTCTCTGGCTTCGGGGCGAATGCCGGGTAATACCGATCGGTCCGTCCAGCACAAGCGCCTCTAGCAGTTGAGTCAAGTTTAAGAGCGCTTTTGGTTTCAATTTCATTGCTACTCGCGCTTCTCGTCGAACTCACGTCGAGGATCGGAGCTGGGCCGGTTCTTGGATTCGCCTGATTGCAGCCGGTCAGCTCGGCGATAAGAATCGGGAACCATAACAACAGCAAGATGCGATAGTGTACCAGCGAGGAATTCCCCCTCGCCTTGAATTTTGTGAGCCCTTGTGGACTATAGTTTCTCATCTCGCCCTCAGTTCTCAAGGACAAGCCAATTGTGCTGTCTGATTCTTATGTCGGCGGATACTGCGGGTCTAATTCAAGAAACCGGACGCAGGACGCTCACGCTCGCAGCTGTCGAAATCGATCGACTGCTGGACACTCCGACCCCCGCATCGGACGTAGAGTTCGCGTTGTTTTTACTTAGTTTGGTTAACGTGGGGTTAATTGAACCCATAACATCAAATGACTAAAGGCGAACATGGGGACAACCCACGGGTTGTCGGCGTAGCCAAGCGGCCGCGCATCGCCCGCAACAACGCTTCAACCCAAGCCTCATGGCTCGGCTCAACGCGGTCCGCGAAATTTCCAATTTTCGCGCAGCCCGCCCTTTCTCCGACTTCGAGGACAATTGAGGCGTGGTCCAGGGGAAGCTATGGCCTCGGCGCCACCGCCGTCGCATCCGCCGGCTCAGGAGGCGTCGGCGCCGCCTCGGGTTTCGGCTTCATTTTGACGGTGCGCTTCTTGGCCTTCTTGTCGGCTTTGGCTGCGGCAGGCGGCAACTCGGCGAGCCGGGACTCGAGAAACGCCGCCCGCCCCTCGGTGAGGACCGCGCCGCAGTAGCCGATCGCGGCTTCCTTGACATAGCTCCGGCACTGATCGTCGCGCTGGCCCGGAAAGCCGTTCTGGTCCTTGAGCAGGTTGGCCGCGTCCGGGTTGTCCTGCGCCCGCTCTGCGAGCGCGTGCAGCGCCTTGCTCATCGCCTTCTCCGCCGCGGTCCGGCGCTTGGCGACCTCTGCCGCGTCCATATTGGTGGGGTCCGGACCCCAAACGCCGCCCGGGCCCGTCTGGCAATCGGCGGCCTTGAAGACGCACGCGGTGATCTGCGCCGGGACGAGAGCCGCGCCGTCGAGGACGTCGAAGGCGAAAGGGCAGGCGGGGACGTCCGCCTCGTAGCGCTCGAGGCCGTCCGGGCGTCCGAAGCTGGTCGCCTCGATCGGCTTCTCGCCGACGATGTCCACCTGGCATTTCTGCGTGGAATCTGACACGCCCTCGCCGACAAGCCTCAGCTTGTCGATCCGCGCCGTCTTTCCGCTAACCGAGATCTGCAGGAGGCCGGACGATCCGTTGAGCATGAGGGGGCGGCCGACGACGCTGGAGATGTCCGGCGCCGCGACCGCGTCGCCTTTTGCGCCGCTGCGCGCCTTGCCGCCCTTCGCGGCGTGCGAGGCCTTCTTCGGCTTGGCATCGGACGCTGGGTTAGCTTCGGTCGGGGCCGATGCGCCAGGAAGAGTAAGCTGCGCCGCGGACGGAGCCGCGGTGAGGGCGAGGGCGAAGAGGACGAGGAAAACGCGCCAATCCATTGGCGAAGTCTAGAAGTCTCGCGTTCAAAGGGGAAGGTCTCGCGGACGCCGGAAGGCGCTGTTCACGGCCGAAAAATCCGGGGTTTCCGCGCCTTGCGCCCTGAAACCGCCAAACCTATATACGCCCGGACTGGCGAATTCAGCGCAGTTTCGCGCGCCGAATCACCAAAATTGACGCTTGAAAGAGGGGATCAGAAGAGGATCTACGGTCGCGTTTGGCCGGTGGACGTCATTCTCGCGGTCTGGCCGCTTCGGGGCCAGGCGATCTCGCAGAAACAGGGGTTTATGAATATGGCGAAAGTAATCGGCATCGACCTCGGCACGACCAACTCGTGCGTCGCGGTCATGGAGGGCGCGACTCCCAAGGTCATTGAGAATTCGGAAGGCTCGCGCACGACGCCTTCCATCGTCGCCTTCACCGACGACGGAGAGCGACTCGTCGGCCAGCCCGCGAAACGGCAGGCCGTCACCAATCCGGAGCGAACCTTCTTCGCCATCAAGCGCCTCATCGGCCGTTCCTTCGACGACCCGATGACGAAAAAGGACATGACGCTCGTCCCGTACAAGATCATCCGCGCGCCGAACGGCGACGCCTGGGTCACCGCCGACGGCAAGCAATATTCCCCCTCGCAGATTTCCGCCTTCGTCCTGCAGAAGATGAAGGAAACCGCCGAAGCCTATCTCGGCGGCACGGTCACGCAGGCCGTCATCACCGTTCCCGCATATTTCAACGACGCGCAACGCCAGGCGACCAAGGACGCCGGCCGGATCGCGGGCCTCGACGTCTTGCGCATCATCAACGAGCCGACGGCGGCGGCGCTCGCCTACGGCCTCGACAAGCGCAAGTCCGGCACTATCGCCGTCTATGACCTCGGCGGCGGCACGTTCGACATCTCGATCCTCGAGATCGGCGACGGCGTGTTCGAGGTGAAGTCGACCAACGGCGACACCTTCCTTGGCGGCGAAGACTTCGACATGCGCCTCGTCGAGTATCTGTCTGCCGAGTTCAAGAAGGAGCAGGGCATCGACCTGACGAAGGACAAGCTCGCGCTACAGCGCCTGAAGGAGGCGGCCGAAAAGGCCAAGATTGAGCTCTCTTCGGCGACCCAGACCGAGATTAACCTGCCCTATATCACCGCCGACGCGACCGGGCCGAAGCATCTTGCGCTCAAGTTGACGCGCGCGAAGTTCGAGGCGCTCGTCGACGACCTCATCCAGCGAACGGTCGAACCGTGCCGGAAAGCTCTGAAGGACGCGGGCCTCTCGGCCGGGCAGATCGACGAAGTCGTGCTCGTCGGCGGCATGACCCGCATGCCCAAGGTGCAGGAGGTCGTGAAACAGTTCTTCGGCCGCGAGCCGCACAAGGGCGTCAACCCGGACGAGGTGGTCGCCATCGGCGCGGCGATCCAGGCCGGCGTGCTGCAGGGCGACGTCAAGGACGTGCTCTTGCTCGACGTCACGCCGTTGTCGCTCGGCATCGAGACGCTCGGCGGCGTCTTCACCCGCCTCATCGAGCGCAACACCACGATCCCGACCAAGAAGAGCCAGGTCTTCTCGACCGCCGAGGACAATCAGACGGCCGTGACGATCCGCGTCTTCCAGGGCGAGCGCGAGATGGCTGCGGACAATAAACTGCTCGGCCAGTTCGATCTCGTCGGCATCCCGCCCGCGCCGCGGGGCGTGCCGCAGATCGAGGTGACGTTCGACATCGACGCCAACGGCATCGTCAACGTCACCGCCAAGGACAAGGCGACCAACAAGGAGCAGCAGATCCGCATCCAGGCGTCGGGCGGCCTCAGCGAGGCCGACATCAACCGGATGGTGAAGGACGCGGAAGCTCACGCTGCGGAGGACAAGCGCCGCCGCGAAATGGTTGACGCCAAGAACCATGGCGAGTCGCTCGCGCACGACGCTGAGAAGGCGCTGAAGGAGTACGGCGACAAGGTCGCGCAGTCGGATAAGAGCGCCATCGAATCGGCCATAGCCTCGCTGCGGACGGCGCTGCAAGGCGAGGACCTTGAGACCATCAAGGCCCGAACCAACGACCTCATGCAGGCGCAGATGAAGCTCGGCGAGGCCATGTACAAGGCGCAGCAGGCGAGCGCGGCGGGCGACGCGGGCGCCGGCGCTGCCGGGGCGCCCGGCCAGGCCAAGGACGACGTGATCGACGCGGAGTTCCGCGAGGTCGACGACGACAAGAAGAAGTAAGAAAAGGACAGCCCACCCGCTCGTTGAGCGGCTGGGCTGTTTATAAGAGCGATGGGGACGCCGCATGACGACAAGTGGGGTCCTAGGACGAGCCGGCGTTAGGCGCGCCGGCTTCTGTCTGGGATCGCGTTGCGGCGAATAGGCTGGATGAAGCCGCTGGGACAATGCGGACTATACGAATGACGATGAAACCAGGGGCGCGCTGACGATGGCGAAGCGCGATTTTTACGAAACCCTTGGCGTATCAAGAACCGCGACCGACGCCGAACTGAAATCGGCCTTTCGCAAGGCGGCGTTACAGTGCCATCCCGACAGGCATCCAGGCGACAAGCAGGCGGAAGCCCGGTTCAAGGAAATCAACGAGGCCTATCAGAATCTGTCCGATCCCCAAAAGCGGGCGGCCTATGACCGCTACGGCCATGCGGCTTTCGAGCACGGCGGCATGAGCGACGGCTTCGCCGCGTCCATGTCCGATATTTTCGACGACCTGTTCGGTGACATGATGGGCGGACGCCGAGGGCGCAGCCCAACGGGGCGCGAGCGCGGCGCCGACCTGCGCTACAACCTCGAAATCACGCTCGAGGAAGCGTTCCGCGGCAAGAACGCGACCGTCAAGCTGCCGACTTCGGTCACCTGTGAGGCCTGCTCGGGCTCGGGCGCGCGCGCTGGCTCGAAGCCGACCGTCTGCAAGACTTGCGGCGGCCACGGACGCATCCGCGCGCAACAGGGCTTCTTCGCCATCGAGCGCACCTGCCCGACCTGTCACGGCCGCGGCCAGACGATCGACAATCCGTGCGAGAAATGCGCTGGCTCGGGGCGCGTCACGCGCGAGCGGACGCTTTCGGTCAATGTGCCGCCGGGCGTCGAGGACGGTACCCGCATTCGCCTGAGCGGCGAGGGCGAGGCGGGCCTGCGCGGCGGGCCGCCGGGCGACCTCTACATCTTCCTGTCCGTCAAACCGCACACCATCTTCCAGCGCGACGGCGCGGACCTTTACTGCCGCGTGCCGATTTCCATGGTCCAGGCGGCGCTGGGCGGCGAATTCACGGTCAAGACCCTCGACGGAAGCGAGTCTCGGGTCAGCATTCCGGAGGGCGCGCAGTCCGGTCGGCAGCTGAGATTGCGCGGCAAGGGCATGCCGATCTTAAGGTCACGCGAATCCGGCGACCTTTTTGTCCAGCTGAACGTCGAGACACCGCAGAACCTGACCCGCCGGCAGCGCGAGCTGCTCATGGAGTTCGCGGCGGAGTCGTCCAACAAGACTCATCCTGAGAGCGCCGGCTTCTTCTCGAAGATGAAGGAGTTTTTCGAGGGCCTGGGCTGACCGCCGTTGCCGGCGCGCGTGGCTGCGCTGTAGATATCCGCCGCGCTCGGCGACGCCGTAGCGCCTTGTCGTCGGAGAAGGCATGAACGGCCACATGCGAAACGACAGACGGCGGGTCGACGACGCAGTCCGTTTCCTCAAATCCTTTGTCGGCGCTCCCGGCCTCACCGGCGCGGTCGCGCCGTCGGGTCCGGCGCTCGCGCGAGCTATGGCCGCCGCGGTTGGGCCGCTTGCGCATGGTCTTGTTGTCGAACTCGGCCCAGGCACGGGCCCCGTGACGCGCGCCCTCATCGAGCGCGGACTCGACCTGCGGCGCCTCGTGCTCGTCGAGTACGATCGCGACTTTTGCCGAATGCTGCAAAGCCGCTTCGCCCGAGCAACGGTGATTCAGTCGGACGCCTATGATTTGCCCTGTGCGCTGACCGCTGTGGCGGGGAGTCCGATCCGCGCGATCGTCTCCAGTCTTCCCCTCCTCAATCAGCCGCCGCGTCGCCGCGTCAAGCTGATCGAGGACGCGTTCGCGCTGATGGGGCCGGATGGCGTATTCGTGCAATTCACCTACGGCCTGGTCTCGCCCATTCCGCGCCAAGCCTGCGCGGGCCGCTACTCATCTCATTGCGGCGCGCCCGTCTGGCGCAACTTGCCGCCGGCGCGCGTCTGGACCTATCGCATGGAGGCGGCCACACCCCGGACGGACAGGCATAGAACATGACGCCCGAGGCCGCGCGCGACCGGCTCATTGTCGCGCTCGACGTGGCCGACGTTCGCGAGGCCGAGCGTCTCGTCGAGCGCATGGGCGACGCAACGTCCTTCTATAAAGTCGGCATGGAGCTCGCTTACGCCGGCGGGGGGCTCGACTTCGCGCGGCGGCTCGCCTCAACGCCCGGCAAGCGGGTTTTTCTCGACCTCAAGTTGCACGACATTCCCAACACTGTCGAGCGCGCGACCGCGCAGGCCGCGAGACTTGGCGCGACGTTCCTCACCGTGCACGCCTATCCGCAGACCATGCGCGCGGCGGTTGCCGGCGCCAAAGGCGCAGGCCTCAAGCTTCTGGCCGTGACGGTCCTCACGTCCTACGACGACGAGGATCTCCTCAATGCGGGGTACCGTTTCGGGCTTGTCGAGATGGTGCGCCGGCGCGCCGAGCAGGCGGAGGAGCTTGGCGTGCACGGCCTTGTCGCCAGCGCCAGGGAGGCGCGCGACGTCCGCTCCGCGGTCGGCGACGCCATCATTCTGGTCACACCCGGCATCCGCCCCGCCGGCGGCGTCCGGGGCGATCAGAAGCGCGTCGCGACGCCGGCCGACGCGATCCGGGCCGGCGCGGACTATCTCGTCGTCGGGCGGCCGATCACGTCCGCGGCCGATCCCATGGTCGCGGCGACCCAGATCGTGGTGGACATCGCCGCTGCCGCGGCGGCTTGAACGGACGGCAGGCGACGTTATCCTCCGCGGGTCACAGAACGAGGGAGCGTCTCATGCCCAAGGGCTATGTCATCTCGCGCGTCGACGTCACCGATCCCGTTGCTTACGCCCGCTATGCCGAGGCGGCGACGAAGGCGATTGCGGCGCATGGCGGCCGGCCGCTGGCGCGCGGCGGACGCTCAGAGGCGCTCGAGGGCGAGGCGCGGGCGCGGAACGTCATCCTAGAATTCGACAGTTACGAAACGGCGCGCGCCTATTACCATTCGCCGGAGTATCAGGCGGCGCGCGCGCTGAGAGATGGCGCGGCGGAGATGGAAGTGGTGCTGGTCGAAGGAGTTTGACCCATGGCGAAGGGCTATTGGATCGCGCACGTACACGTCACCGATCCCGAGGGCTACAAGAAATACGTCGCAGCCAACGCCGTCGCCTTCGCCAAATACGGCGGGCGCTTTCTCGTCCGCGGGGGGACGCACATTGTCGCAGTGGGCGCCGCGAAACCGCGCCAAGTGGTGATCGAATTCCCCGACTACGCCGCCGCGATCGAATGCCTTGATTCCGACGAATACAAGCGAGCGGCCGAGTTTCGCGACGCCGCCTCCGACGCCGACCTCATCGTCGCCGAGGGCTACGACGGACCGCAGCCTGGCTAGATGGAAACGCCCATGCCGGATTTGCGCATCATCGTCGCGGGCGCGGCGGGCCGCATGGGCCGCACCGTCGTGCGTGCGATCCACGGGGGGACCGACTTCGCTCTGGTCGGCGCGCTCGAGCGCGAGGATTCGCCCTGGATCGGGCAAGACCCTGGGCCGCTCGCAGGCTGCCCGGCGACCGGCCTCGCCATCGCCGCGGACCCGCTGCCGCTGCTCCTCAACGCCGACGCCATCGTCGATTTCTCCTCGCCCCCGGCGACGGTCGAACTCGCGGACCTCGCCGCGCAGGCGCGCATCGCTCACGTCATCGGCACCACCGGTCTCGCCGAGGAGGACCTCGACCGCATCGACGCCGCCGCGCGGCACGCGCCAATCGTGCGCTCGGGCAACATGAGCCTCGGCGTGAACCTGCTCGCTGCGCTCACCCGCCGCGCCGCGGCGGCGCTCGGCGACGAATTCGACATCGAGATCGTCGAGATGCATCATCGCATGAAGGTGGACGCGCCCTCGGGGACGGCGCTCATGCTCGGCGAGGCCGCGGCGGTGGGACGCGGGGTCCAGCTGAAGAGCCATTCCGTCCGCCCGCGCGACGGCCTGACCGGTCCGCGCCGCGCGGGCGACATCGGCTTCGCCTCCTTGAGGGGCGGCACGGTCGTCGGCGAGCACAGCGTCATTTTCGCCGGCGAGAGCGAGCGCCTCGTGCTGACCCACCACGCCGAGGACCGCGCCCTCTTCGCCTACGGCGCTCTCAAAGCGGCGCGTTGGGCGCAGAACCGCAAGCCCGGCCTCTACTCCATGGCGGACGTGCTCGGCCTCAAGGACGGCTGGCCCCCGTCAGTTGAAGATCGGTTCATCGTCCCCTCCTGAACCTTTGGCGGCGGTTCGCACAGCGGAAAGCCCCGGACCCACGTAACGCGGGACCGGGGCTTTTGTTCCCAAAACGGGCGAAGAAGCTCGATCGTCTTTTAGTTGCTTCGCTGCGAACCTGTGAGATACAGGAGCGCCTGGAACATGTTGATGAAGTCGAGGTAGAGCCTCAAGGCCCCGAAGATCGACTTCTTCTGCGTCGCTTCGTAACCGTCGCCGGCGTAGTACATCTCTTTGATCGCCTGCGTGTCCCAGGCGGTGAGGCCGGCGAAGATCCCGAC
>DATJXI010000056.1:0-4123 GCA_035500275.1 Roseiarcus sp.
CCGATGCATTTCGACACGTCGATGAGCTTGGCGACCGGCGTCAGCTCGCGCGTCGGCGCGGGCACGGACGAGGCCGAACGGAGAACGATGTCCTGCTCGCCGAACACGGGCGCGCCGGGCTCAGTCGAGGGGTTTGGAAGCGGGGGATACATCGCGTCCTCCTCCTCAAGCCACCGGGCCCGCGATGGGCTCGATATTGACGAGGAACGCCTTGTACTCCGGCGTGTCCGTGTTGGCGTCGCCGACGAATGGAGTGAGCGAATTCGGACCGAAGCCCTTCTTCGCTACCCCCATGAAGCCCCAGTGCAGCGGAATGCCGACGACATGCACCGGCTTGCCGTCGCAGACGATCGGCTTGATGCGCTTGGTCACGAGCGCTCTCGCCTTGATCGAGCCGCGCTTCGACCAGACGCGCACCATGCCTGCGTTCGCGATGCCCTTCTCCTTGGCCAGCTCCTCGCCAATCTCGACGAAGAATTCCGGCTGCAGCGACGCGTTGATCTGAACGTGCTTGGTCCAGTAGTGGAAATGCTCGGTCAGACGGTATGAAGTCGCCGCATAAGGGAACTCTTTGGCGTCGCCCATCTGCTCCAAATCGACCTTGAAAACGCGCGCGACTGGGTTGCCGCGAATCCTCGGGGCGATCGCATTGTCGACGGGAGACTCGAACGGCTCATAGTGCGCGGGGAAAGGCCCATCGCGCATTCCCGCGCGTGCAAAGAGCCGCGCCGTACCCTCTTGGTTCATGATGAACGGACTGACCTCGCCAGGCTTCGCGGTCGGCGCGATGTCGGGGACGTCGTAGCCCGTCCATTTCGATCCGTCCCACCACAGAAGCTTGCGGGTCGGGTCCCAGGGCTGCCCGTTGGGGTCCGCCGAGGCGGCGTTGTAGATGATGCGGCGATTGACCGGCCACGACCATGCCCATTTCGGAAAGACGCCTGCGTCGTCGGGATCGGAGTTGTCGCGGCGCGCCATGTTATTGCCGGACTCGTTGAAGCAGCCCGAGTAGATCCAGCAGCCGCAGGCGGTCTTGCCGTCGTCGCGCAGCGCCGCAAAACTCGCGACCTGCTTGCCCTTCTGCAGAACGATCTTGGTCGGGTCGTTCGGGTCCGGCACGTCCTCGACGACGTAGCCGTTGATTTCCTTGGCCAGCTCTTCCGGCTTCGGCTCATTCGGATCCTCGTAGCGCCAGACTAGGTTGAGGATCGGCTCCGGCGTTGCGCCGCCCTCTTTCTGATAGAGCGCCCGCAGCCGCATGAAGATCTGCGCCATGATCCAGGCGTCGCCCTTCGCTTCGCCCGGGGGCGTGCCGCCGGCCCAGTGCCAGTGAAGCTGTCTGCCCGAGTTGGTCAGCGACCCCGTATCCTCGGCAAAACAGGTCGTCGGCAGCTGGATAACCTCGGTCTCGATCTTCGCGGTCTCCACGTCGTTGTATTCGCCGTGGTTCTCCCAGAAGCGCGCCGTCTCGGTGTCGAGCGGATCCATGACGACGAGGAACTTCAGCTTCGACAGCGCCTCGGTCAGCTTCTTCCGGTTCGGCGCCGCGAGAAGCGGGTTGAAGCCTTGGCAGAAGTAGCCGTTCATCTTGCCTTCATGCATGAGCTCGAACGCGCGCAACATGTCATAGCCGGGCACGTCCAGCTTCGGCAGCCAGTCGAAGGCGAAGCTGTTCTCCGCCGTCGCGGCGTCCCCCCACATCGCTTTCTGGAAGCTGACGAAGAACTTCTTGTAGTTTTGCCAGTAGCTCATCTGGTTGGGCCTGAGCGGCTTGAAGCCACGCGTCGACATGTAGACGTCGAGCGTCGTCTCCTTGTCCGCCGGCAGGGTGAGATAGCCGGGGATCAGGTTCGACATGAGCCCGAGGTCGGTCAGCCCCTGAATGTTGGAGTGGCCGCGCAGCGCGTTCATGCCCCCGCCGCGGACGCCGATGTTGCCAAGGATGAGCTGCAACATCGCCATGGCGCGGATGTTCTGCGAACCGCTCGAATGCTGCGTCCAGCCCAGCGCATACATCGAGGTCATCGTCTTTGTCTTGGACGAGCACTCCGCGATCATCTCGGCCACTTTGAGGAACTTGTCCTTCGGCGTGCCGCAGACGCGCTCGACGAGCTCAGGCGTGTATGGAGCGACGTGGGCCTTCAGGAGACTCCACACGCTTTGCGGATGGTCGATGTCGGAGACAACGTAGCCGTCAGGCCCAAGCGCATAGTCCCAGGACGACCGGTCGTAGTCCCGCTTCGCCTCGTCGTAGCCCGAGAAGAGACCATCTTTGTAGCTGAAGGCGTCCTTCACAACATAGGGCGCGTTCGTATAAGCCTTCACGTACTCCCACTGCACCTTGTCGTTCGTGATGCAGTAGTTGATCAGGGCCAGAAGGAACGCGATGTCCGTGCCCTGGCGGATCGGCGCGTAGAAGTCGGCCACGGCGGCCGAGCGGGTGAAGCGCGGATCGACAACGATGAGTTTCGCGCCCCGGTTCTGCTTGGCCTCTGTCACCCATTTGAACCCGCATGGGTGCGCCTCGGCGGCGTTGCCGCCCATTATGACCACGAGATCGGTGTTCTTGATGTCGGTCCACGAATTGGTCATCGCGCCGCGGCCGAAAGTTGGAGCCAGACTGGCTACCGTAGGGCCGTGTCAAACGCGCGCTTGATTGTCGAAGGCCAGGATCCCGGCGCTGCGCACCACCTTATAGGTCGCCCACGCGGTTTCGTTCGTCGTCGCAGAGGCGGCGAGGAAGCCCGTCGTGAGCCACCTATTCACCGTCACCCCAGCGCTATTCTTGGCGATGAAGTTCTTGTCTCGGTCGTCCTTCATCAAGCGGGCGACGCGGTCGAGCGCGTTCTCCCATGAGACGCGCTCGAATTGGTCGGAACCGGGTTTCCGAATGCGCGGGAACTGGAGGCGGGACTCTGAGTGGACCATGTCCAGAAGCGCCGCGCCTTTCGGGCAGAGCGTTCCCCGATTGGTCGGATGATCGACGTCGCCTTCGATATGGGTGATCTCGGCTTTCTCGCCTTTGGCGAGGCTGCCCTTGGAATACATGATGATGCCGCAGCCGACGGCGCAGTAGGTGCAGGTGTTGCGCGTTTCAGTGAGGCCCGTCAGCTTGAACGGGCGGATGGCGTCGGCATATGCGATTTCGACCTCGCCAAACCCCAGCGCTCCGAGCGATGTTCCTGCGACTCCGACGCCCTTCATGAATTGGCGTCGCGACAGCTCGACATTCATCGGCGGCCTCCCTCTCGTAAGATTTGACCGACGACAGCTCGTCGCCGTCCAAAGCTCGCCTCCATCGCTATCGAAGCGCGGGGGCGATGATCGGATTTTTGGAATGTTACAAGTCCTACTCCTGTGTGTCAATTTCATGAACACATCCAGTCCAGTTCAGCGGCGAGAGGGCCGGCTTCTTGCGCCCGCTGTGTGCATTGCAGCAAGAACGAAACCTGGGACATGTGTGGGACATGACGCCGGATTGACCCTCGGCCATCCGGATTGTACGGTCTTGACGATGATCGGACAAACGGCTCCCGCGTGCCGGGGCCGACAATCGATTAGAATGAAAGAGCCCGCGGCCGGCCACGGCGCCGCAGGGATTGTTTCTCCAGATCTCAAGAGCGAGACGGTCGTTTCCGATTCCGCGGACGCGCGCGCCATTCATGCTCAGTCCCGCGCGTTGGCGCCATCAATGAAACCATGTTGAACCATCGGCCGCGAGACGCCGGGTCAATGGTCATCCGAGGCGGAGATCCAAATGAATATTCCGCAGCTCCGGCTAACCAGCCTCGCCCACGGCGGCGGATGCGGGTGCAAGCTCGCCCCGTCCGTCCTGCGACGCCTCATGGCGGATCAGCCCGCCGCGCAATCGTTTCCCCAGCTGCTGGTCGGGACGGAAACCGGCGACGACGCCGCGGTCTGGCGTCTCGATGACGGCACGTGCATCATCGCGACCACCGACTTCTTCATGCCGATGGTCGACGATCCCTTCGATTTCGGGAGGATCGCCGCCGCCAATGCGATTTCGGACATCTACGCCATGGGCGGTGTCCCGACTATGGCTCTGGCGATTCTCGGCATGCCCCTCGGCAAAATCGCTCCTGAGATGGTTCGGACTATCCTG
>DATJXI010000057.1:0-20921 GCA_035500275.1 Roseiarcus sp.
TCGACGCCGGCCTGAAGCCGGATGTGGCGCGTGACGTCGAGATCGACGTTGACGCCGTTGTCCTGGGGTCTTGCGCCGGTCGTCACGCCGACGCTGATCCGGTCGTTGATCGCGCGGCTCAGGCCAAGCAGAGGGCTTCCGGTCGCGCTTGAGCCGACGTTCAGACTGCTGAGGCCGAACGATTTTCGCAGCCGCTCGAACACGTCGCCGCGGCCTGTGAGGGTTGCGACGGCGTTGGCAAGTTGCAGCGCTTGGAAAGCCGAGAGGCTGCCCGAGGGCTTCTGAAACAGAATCCGCGCGAGAATCTCGTCCTGCGGCAGGCTCGGGTCGGACGTGATCGCAAATACCGGCTCCGCTGCAGGCCCGGTTACGCTTATGCGCGCCGTGATGTCGCCCGCCGTCGTCTCGGCGACGAAATCGAGATCCGGCATGACGGCGCCATGAAACTGAACCCGCCCGCGGGTGAAGACCAGCTGTTTGCCCAAGAGCGACAGCGATCCGCGCAGCAGATCAAAGCCGCCTGTGACTCTTGGGTCGGCAGCG
Organism: Roseiarcus sp.; assembly: GCA_035500275.1. GTDB lineage: Bacteria > Pseudomonadota > Alphaproteobacteria > Rhizobiales > Beijerinckiaceae > Roseiarcus. Next base: position 544 of record DATJXI010000057.1, read on the forward strand.
GCCCCGCTGACATTGAGGTCGCCGCTCACCTCCGCATTGATGCCGCGACCATGGACGAATATCCGGTTGGCGGCCGACACCGTGAGCGCCAACGTCGCATCGAAGAGCGGCGACCGCGCGCGAGCCGCCTTAGCCCTCGCCAATTGCGCAAGCCGCGCCCGCGCCGTCGGGGTCGGATTGAGGTGCTTCGTCCCGGGGATCGGACCTGAGACGCTATTGAAGCGGTCGGGGACGGTGATGTCCATCGAGAGGATCGTGATGCGGCCGTCGACGTTCGGTTTCTGGCCGAGCCGGCCGGCGATGGTCAAAGCCAAATCGGCGGTCGCAACGACCGTGTCGTTCGAGACAAGCTGCGCGTGCTTGCCGTTGAGCCGGATCGAGCCGGGAAAGCCCGCGGCCGGGTCGAGTTTGACCTCGCCGCTCGCGTCGATCGAGCCGTTATTCGGCGTCGATCCGCTCAGGCGATCGATGCGAATGGCGTCGCCATTGGCGACAAAGAGGCCGTTGATCGCGGTGAGCTTGAATCCGGTCACGTCGTCGCTGAAGGCGCCGTTGACGAGCCGGACGGAACCCGAGGCCTGAGGCTTGGCGATCGTTCCGCGCAACTGAAGCGCGATTGCGAGCGAGCCGGTCAGGCGACGGCCGGCGACCGAAAGCGAGTTGTTGGCGAGGGCGGCGTCGAGCTTTCCGTCAATTTTTACGTCGAGCGCGCCGTCGGTCGAGAGCGGGGCGGAGCCTGTCAGACGGACGGCGCTGCCGGCGCCTGCATTGAGCGTGAGGTCGAGCGTGGTGCGACCTCCGCCCAGCCGGCCTGAGCCCGCGATGTCCAGAGGCGGCGCGGCGGAGTTGCGCATCTGCGCCAGGGTCACCTGCTTCAGCCGAATTTTCCAGTCGCCGGTAGGACTGGCCGGCGTTCCCTTGAGCGTGGCCTCGCCGTCGGCGACGCCGGAGAGGCCAAGGCCGGGCGCGGCGAGATCGAGCGCGGCGAGCGGCAGCCCGGCCGCGGTCGCGCGAAGGTCGAGCGCCGACCCCGCATGTCCGGCAAGGGAAATGCGGCCGCGATCGACGGCGAACGCAAGATGCTCGATGTCGAGACCGCCGCCTTGGTAGACGAGCGCGGCCGGACCGGCGAGCGCTATCCGTTGACCGCCGCGTTCCGCGGTGAAGCTGGCAAGGTCCAGACGAACGGGCGGGCCGCCAAAGAGCTTCCCCCGCGCTCTCAGCGCCACCCCCTGGACGGCGCCGCTGAACTCGAGATCGCTCGAATCCGCGTCTCCGGCGGCCGTCAGCTTCACGTCGGAAATGGACACGCCGGCCAATTCGGCCCGGGAAAGGCTCGCGACGCCCGAGACGCCCTTGGCGTCCCACACGTCGTCGATCGTCAGATCGACGTTGAGGCCCTCGAATCTGTTGGACCCGACGCTCATCCTGTCGCTGTTCGCGGCGATCGAAACCGACTGCCGTCCGCTCGCGCCCGCGGCGGTCACCTTCGCCTGAACCGAGCCGCTCAACTTGGTCAGAACGAGCGGGGAGAGATCGTCGAGATTTGTCGCGCTGAAGCTCAGTTCGCCGTTGGCCAGGCCGCCCGCGCTGATCGTCAGCGCGCCCGCAAGCCGCGCCGAAGCGAGAGTGAGCCCGAGATTGTCGATGGCCCATCCCCCGTCGGCGCGTTTGGCGACATGGGCCGAACTTTGCAACGGCTGGCCGTCGACATCGCCGGCAAGCGAAGCGTTCGCCTCGACGAGGTCGGTGATGTGGCTGGCGCGCGCCTCCAGCGTGAGGCCGGAGGTCTTGCGGTCCAGCAGGCGTCCCTCGCCGAGGCTCGCCTTGAGTTTGGCGCTGAGGTCGGAGGGCGCCCCGCTAAGCGACGCGACCACCTCCGCCTTGCCCGCGATGCGGGGATCGAGGACTTGAGCCTGCAGCACGTCGATTGCCGCGTCGATATTCACTTTGTCTTGCGCATAATCGCCGTTAAGGCGCGCCGATCCGTGCGCGCCCGACGCCTTGAGATCGGAGAAGCCGAACCCGCCGCCGGGCAGCACCTTCGCGGCGCCGGTCAGGCGGAGTTCCCCGCCGGTGACGCGGTCGAGGATCGCGTAGCCGGTGGCGAGGTTCGTCGCCCGCGCGTCGAGGGTCGCCGTCAGCTCGCCATAGCGCGGGGCTCCGTAGAGATCGGCCCCGATGCGCGCCTCGCCTTTCAAGGAACTTCCGGCGATGAGCGCGAAACGGCTCAAGTCGTCGGCCTGAACGTCCAGTCTCCCATGAACCTTCTTGCGGCCGAGGAGGCCTGCGTAATGCGCGGTGAAGCCCGGCGAAGCAAGCTCGAGCGCGTCGAACGTCGCTTCGCCGCTCGACGACGCCGAGCCGCGCAGGTTGAGCGTGGCGTCGCTGCCGATGGCGCGGGCGAGCGCCGGGCCGGCGAGATGAAGCCCCTTCATCGCCCCTCGCGCCTCGAACGAGATGCGCGTCGATTCGTCCACGAGCGGGCCGTTCGGATTGGCCCGGAAGGTCGCGGTCACGTTATCGAGCGATCCTTCGGCGACGCGGATCTGCCCGGCGTCAAAAGCGCCTTCGATTCGGGGGCCGGAAAGAGGACCTTCGATCGACGCGTTGAGATCGAGTTTTCCAATGGCGGTTGCGCCTGGAATGGCTCCGGCGTGGAGCTTAAGATCAAGCTGGTTGTCGGCCGACTTGCCGCCCTCGAAATCGAGCCGGGCGTTCGCCGAAACGAGATGCAGGCCGCCGGGCAGAGCGATGCTCGAGTCGTCCTTGAACAGGACCGCGCCCTTGAGCGTCGTGTCCCCGGCGAAGACCGGACGGATGACGCTGGGGAAAAGCCCCTCGAGCCTCGAATTTAGATCAAGCGTGAGCCGGCGTCCGTCGTTCTGTCCCGCGACGACGACGTCGCCCCTCGCCCAAATGTCCGCGCCCGCCGTGAAATCGAGCTTGGCGTCGAAATGGTCGAGCGGACCCGAGCCGTCAAACGCAAGGCGCACCGGCGGCAGGCCGGGAAGATTGGCGAAATGCGCGAAGAGGCCGCCGGCGGGCTCATTGAAGTCCAGGTTGAGGGTGAGGTTGTTGCTCGCGGGAACGAAGACGAGCTGCGTCGAGAACTCGCCCGCCGCATCGAGCCGCTTGGCGGTCAAGTGCAGGTCGAGACCCTCGGACGGCGGACCGAGCGTCGCCTTGCCCGCGAGGCTGAGTTGCGCCGCCACGCCGACAACCGGCTCGCCGATCGAGAGGTCCTGCACCGCGAATTGCTTGACGATCACTTTCAGCGGCAATTCGGGCAGGATCGGCTGAGGCGCCGCATTGTCCGGCGGCGGCGGGGACTCCGAAGGCAGGGGCCGGCGGAGAACCTGCATATGGTCGATCGTCAGCCGGTCCACCTCGAGCCGCCGCTTGAGCAGCGCAAGCCGGCTCCAGATCAACCTGACCTTGTCGACTTTGAGCCACGGACCGTTGCGGTCGGAAAGCACGATGTCGCGGATCGACGCGTCGGAGGAGAGCACGCCGTCGACCGCGCCGATGGAGACCATCATCGACGGCGAGGACAGCGCCCGCGAGATGAGGTCGGCGATCACCCCTTTGTCCGATTCGGCGGCGCGCGCCAGCGCATGAAGCAGGACCAGCGCCGCGATCAGCGCCGCCAACGTCACGGATCCGAGACGAGCTAATCGCGCCATCAGAAAGACTGCCCGATGCTGACATAGACCGCCACTGGGCCTGTGCCCGCGCGGCGCTGGAAGGGAAACGCGACATCGAGGCGGATCGGGCCAATCGCCGTATAGTAGCGCAATCCCAGTCCCGCCGACATGTACAAGGTGTCGCTGAAGTCGGGGAAGCTCGACGCGAAGGCGTTCCCGGCGTCGAAGAACGGGACGACGCCGATCGTATCGGTCAGCTTGACGCGCAATTCCGCCGACGCCTCAAACAGACTTCTGCCGCCGAGCACCGCGCCCCAGGGGCCGGTGGGCCCAAGACTGTTGTATGCGTAGCCGCGGACCGACCCGCCGCCTCCGGCGTAAAAGCGCCAGTTGGCCGGTATGTCGGGGAGCGCCGGGCCTCCCATGGCGCCGAACCCGACGCGTCCCGCGAGCACGAAGCGCGACTCGGGGTCAATCGAATAATAGGCGGAGACGCGTGCTTTGAGCTGCGCGAGATTGAGGCTCGAGCCGAGGAAGCTTGGAAAGCCCGCGGCGGATGCGGTGATCCGAAAGCCGCGCGTCGGATCGAGCTTGCTGTCGGTGTCGTCGTAGGCGAGGGACACCGGAACGCCGACGAGCGTGTAATCGACCTTGCCGAGCGAATCGGTTGCGTTTCCGGTCTGCGCTTCGGCCCCCGCCTGAACTGAGAACGCCTGGCTGAATCGATGGCGCAACGCGACCGTTGCGTCCACGTCCTCCGCCTCGTAGCCAACGAAACCAGCGCCGGCGGTGCTCACGCGCTCGCCGAGCGCGTCCAGGAGCAGATCGTTGCGCGTGCCCCAGAGGGCCGGCTTGAGGAAGCTTGCGGATATGCGTCCGCCAAGATCGTGGATGGAAAAGTTCTGGATGCTCTGTGACGTCACGTACCAGGGCGGCGCATAGAAAAGGTCCGCCTGGAGGCGCAGGCGCTCCGCGCCGCCAAAAACGTTGCGGTCCTCCCAATAGACCTGACCCGCCGGGCCATTCGTCGTCGAATATTTCGCCGAGACGCCGAATGCGTAGGGCAGGCGGTCTTCGACGTCGACCGTGTAGGGCAGGCACCCATAGGCGTCGAGCGCGGCGCCCTCGGTGATGCGCACGCCGCCCACCGCTGGGATTTGGCTGATGCTGGTCCTCGCGTCGGCGAGCGCCCGCGGCGAATAGGGGTCGCCCGGCTCAATGTAGAGGAACGAGCGCGCGATGGCGGGATTGAAATCCTGGGGTCCGATCATCGTCGCTTCGCCGAACGTCGCGACCGGACCCGGGTCCATCGTCAGGGTCACATCCATCGTATGCGCAGCGTGATCGACCACCGGAGCAATCGACCGGACCTTGGCGAGCGGCCGGCCCTGGTTGCGGAAATAGTCGACGATGCGGGCTTGCGCGGCGCGGAGGTCGGCCGCAGCGGCCGGGTCGCCGGGCTTGAGGCGGACAATCCAGGGCGGAAGCTCCCGTTGGGAGAACTCGACGCCCGCCGAGTTGACGACGCGAATCGAGCGGAGCTTGAACAGCGGGCCGGGCGTGACCTTGATCCGGATCGGGGCGGGTGCTCGGTCGCGGTAGCGCTCAGCCGCGCGGGCAAAGGCGCCGAGGTCGCTCGAGCTGATCGTCAGGCTGGCGTTACCGAGGGAAATCGTGACCGTCGCGTCGTAGTAGCCCGCGCCCCACAGGGCGTCGATCAGCGGTCCGAAATCGGCTGCGGCGCGATGCGCGAGCGCGTCGCCGTCAGGAGGGGCGTCTTTGCTTAGCTTGTAGAGGGAGGACGCGTCCATCGCCGCGTTCTTGAGCGCGCTGTCGCCGCCGACGACCTCGATCGCCACGGTGTAGGAAATCGCGCTCCGCGAGACGGCCGGACCGGTTTCATCGGAACCCCAGAGGCCGAAGAAGTCGAATGCGCGGGCGCTCTCTCGATCGACCAACACGGCCATGCCCGCGGCCAAAGCGGCAACGAGGCGTACGCCGACGCGATCAGCTATCTTTCGCGAGGCCCCGTCCGCCAAATCAAACGCCTTTTCCCGGACCAAACCGGGACTTACCTGCTTTCCCGATATTCATGGATCAGACGCCGCGCGTCAAAGTCGAGGCCGCGCAGGCCTTGGGGCGATCCCTCGCGGGGGATGTTTTTTGAAACTCAGCCTTTAAGCTTTCGTATCCTGTCGTCCCTGGCCGATATCGCGCCGGCGGTTGACAAGCGAGAGTCGGGACCATGACACTGCCGGTTCCAAGCCAGGTCGGGACAGGGCCACGCGGAGGACCGTAAAAGTCAGTGCTCGATATTGTACTTGTTCTGGCCGTGTTCGCCGGCCTCCTCGTCCTGGTGGCCTTGAGCCAGCCGGTCGCTGCGCGTCTCAGGCTCGCGCCGGTGGTGTTCCTTGCGGTGATCGGCGTCACGATTGGCGCCGTCTCGAGCATCCTGCTGCAAGTCCCCGCCGCCGCGCGGTTCGCCGATGTCGAACGCGTCTTTGCCGATCTGCCCCTCGGCGCCGATACGTTCATCTACGTCTTCCTGCCGCTGCTCATCTTCGAGGCGGCGCTCGCGAGCGACGTCCGGCGCATTGTCGAGGACGCCGCGCCGATCCTGATGCTGGCCGTAATCGCAACGGTCGCTGCGGCGGGCGTCGTCGGCGTCGCGCTCTGGCCGTTGTCCGGTATGCCGCTCGCCGTTTGCCTATTGCTCGGCGCGGTCGTGTCGACGACCGACCCGGCCGCGGTCATCGCCATTTTCCGCGACGTTGGGGCGCCGGCTCGCCTGACGCGCCTCGTCGAAGGCGAGTCCCTCCTCAATGATGCCGCGGCGATCGTGATGTTCTCGGTTCTGCTCGGAATTATAACATCGGGTCGCCAGTTCCACGTCGGGGAGGGCGTGGTCGAATTCGTCATCTCGTTCCTCGGGGGCGCGGCTCTCGGGGCGATCGCCGGCCGGATTTTTCTGGAGCTCATCCCCTGGACGCGCGACGATCGGCTCGCCGTGGCGACGCTGACCCTTGCCCTCGCCTATCTCACCTACATTTCGGCCGACCGCGTCTTTCACGTCTCCGGCGTCGTGGCGGTGCTGGCCGGCGGCATGACGGTCAGCGCCTTCGGACGAACCCGGATCGCCCCCGACAACTGGTCATTTCTCGAAGACCTGTGGGGGCAATTGGCCTTCTGGGCGCATTCGCTCGTCTTCCTCTTGGCCTCGATCCTCGTGCCGAAGCTCCTGGTCAACTCTGACCGTCGTGATCTCGCTCTGGTCGTTGTGCTCATAGTTGCGGCTCTTATCGCGCGGCTTGCGGTGCTCTTCCTGCTCCTGCCGCTCTTGAGCCTGGCGCGGCTCACTCAGCCGATCAGCACCGCCTACAAGCTCGCGATCGCCTGGGGCGGCTTAAGAGGCGCGCTGACTCTCGTGCTCGCGCTCGCCGTTACGGAAAACGCGGCGCTTCCGGGCTCCGTGCAGCGCTTCGTTGCGGTGCTCGCGACCGGTCTCGTCCTCTTCACGCTCCTCGTCAACGGAACCACGCTGCGGTTCTTCATCAGCTTCCTCGGGCTCGACCGCCTGTCGCCGATCGACCGGCTCCTGCGGGACCGCGTGCTCGAATTGTCCTTCGTCGAGATGAGCGAGACGGTTCGGAGGATCGCGCAGGACCACGACCTGAACCCCGCCGTGGAGGCGCGCGCGCTCGAGCCCTACCAGGCGTGGCAAAACGTGGCCTCGCGCGCCTCGACGGACGAGATCGACCTCACCGAGCGCGAGCGCATTGCCGTGTCGCTGGTCGCGCTTGGCAATCAGGAGCGCATGCTGGTGCTCGAGACGCTTGCGAGCCGCGCCGCGTCCCCGAACGCCATTCAGGGGCTCATGCGCAACGCCGAGGCGCTGGTCGAAGGCGCGCGAACGGGCGGGCGCTTGGGCTACAAACGCGCGTCCGAGGACGCGCTTGCATACCCCTTGCCGTTCCGCGCCTCCTACTACATCTACCGGCGCTTCGGCGTCCGCCGCCTCCTCGCTGAGCGGCTCGGGGAGCGGGTCGAAATGCTGCTGGTGACGCGTTTGCTTGTCCAGCGGCTCGCCGGCGAGGCTGCGAAGCGCTCGCGCACCATTTTCGGCGAACGGATCGAAGCGGTTCTCGACCGCATTCTCCTGGACCGCGTCGGCCAGGCCCAGTCCCGGCTCGATGCGATGCGCCGCCAATACCCGGACTACATCGCCGCGCTCGAAGCGAGGATCTTGCGGCAGTCCGCGCTGCGGCGCGAGATGGGGCGCTACAAGGCGTTGTTCGAGGAGGGCCTGATCGCCTCGGAAGTGTACCGGGACCTGATCAACAGGCTCGAGACCACGCAGAGCGCCGATGTTCCGCCGCGGTTCGACATCGGCCTCAACACCGAGCTTCTCGTCGCGCGCCTCGATTTGTTCGCCGGGCTTGCCCCGGACGAGCTCAAACGGGTCTGCCGGCTCTTGAGAGCGCGCTTCACCGTCCCGAGCGAACTCATCGTGCGAAAGGGGGAGCGCGGCGACGCGGTCTACTTCATCGCCTCGGGTGCGGTCGAGGTCGTCTTCCCGGACCGCCGCATCCCGCTCGGAACGGGAGACTTTTTCGGCGAAATGGCGCTCCTGACCGGGGAGCCACGGCAAGCGGACGTGCGGGCGCAGACCTACTGCCGCCTGCTTGTGCTGCGGAAGGCCGACTTCGACCGCTTCATGCGCGACAATCGCGACGTGCGCTTGAAGATCAACGAGGTGGCCGAGAAGCGCGTGTCGGCTAACCGGGCAGAGGCGGCGGCGTCGTGAGGCGCTGGCCTCAGCGTCGCTCAAAATCCTGCGCCGAGTCGGGCCGGGCGCCGGCGCGCGCGGCGATCGCCGGCAAGGCGTCCTCAGCGGCCTGTCTCACCTTCGACGTTACGTCTGGATAGGAGCGGTAGAAATCGTCGCGGATGGCGAGCACGGCCGGGGTGGCGATCGACTTGATCGCGCTGAACCAGCCCGATTCCAGAGTGACGGTGGCGTAGAGCCGGCGGCCGTTGAAAGTGACGCCGGTGAGTTTGTCGCTCGGCCGAATGTCGACGAACTTGAAGATCCGCCGCTTGGTCTTGGGGTCAGCCGTCTCGCGCACCTCCTGAAGCAGCGGGGATTGCGGCCCGTCCATGACGAAAAACGCGTCGATCTGACGGTCGCGCAGCTTGTTGAGCGCGGTCTCGGACGCGTCCGGCGTGATGTCGACCACCTGCTTCCACTCGGGCGCGTTCGCAAGCATATTGCGCAGTGTAAGCTCGCCTCCCGAGCCCGAGCCGCCCGCCGCGACGCGCAGCACCGAACCGGGCTTCAGCCGGTCAATCATGTCGGCGAACTTGCCCTCGCGCGTCTCGTCACGCACCACCATGAAGCCCTCGTAAGGGTAGAGGGGCCTGCCGAGCACGACGACTTTTCCGGCGCAGTCCGGCTTCATCGAGCGAAGAGCGAGCACGTCCGCCTGCACGACCGCCATCTGCACGTCGCCGTCGCAAAGCCCGTCCACCGATTCGACGCTGCCCTTCGATTCGAGCGGCTTCAGATGGACGTTCTGGGGGACGGTCTTGGTGGTGATCTCGGGGACGACGACGGCGCAGTTTTCCTTGTCCAGCTTGCCGCACGCGACCTCGACTTCCGTCACGCCCGCCTTCTCCTTGCCGGCGCGCCGCTCGGACAAAGAGTCGGCCCAGGCGGGAAGGCAGACGACGACAAGCGCTGAGACGATGACAGCCTTGCGGCTTAAGGCGAACATGGAAATATCCTGGCGTATTACGATACTGAGGGAGTTCCGCTAAGAAGCGGAAACGCCGCATCTTTCACAGGTCTCTGACAGTGGCGCGACACGTCGTCCGGTGCTCTTTTCCCGAGCCCGTCACACCGCGGTCGCCGCCTCCGCCGCCGCCTCGAAGGCTTCGACCGCCTCTACGGCCTTCTCATCGTCGAAGAAGCCCGCCGCGACTTTCGGATTGAACGTGAACGCATCCACGCCTTCGCCGGCCAGCCGGACGACATCGCTCGGGTCTCTCAGCGAGGCGACGAGAATCCGCATCGTGCCGCCGTGAGCGCGCACCGCGCGCGCCATGCCGGCGATTTCGGTGAAACCGTCGCGGCCGAGGTCGTTCATCCGACCGAGATAGGGCGCCGCGTAGTCCGCGCCGAGCGCGTCCGCCGCCAGCGCTTGTGCCGCGCTATAGACGGCGGTCATCGTCAACCGCACCCCTTCTTGCCTTAGCATCGCCGCCGCCGCGGCGCCCTCGACGGTCGTCGGGACCTTCACCACGACACGCGGGTCGATCGCCGCGAGCTCGCGACCGCGGTCGTAATAGAGCGCGCGCGTCCGGCCCCATGTCTGCGCGTGCGCTTCGCGCGCCCCGAGCTTCAGCGCTTCTCCGATGAGTTCGGCGAGCGCCGGCAGCGCGCACGGCACGCCGGCCGCCTGGAGCAGAAGCGGGTTCGTCGTGATGCCGTAGAAGCAGCCCACCGGCAGCCACTTCGCCCACTCCGCCCGGTCCGCCGTGTCGAGCATGAGGCGCAGGCCTGGCGAACCAGCAAGGGGCTCTGACAGCATCGCGGGACCTCGGACAGCGAAGGTGGGCAAGCGCCTGCCCTTTCATTCCCTCTTAGGTCCGTTTCCAACCCAGGTGAAGCCGAAGCGCTCCCGCTACTCGGCCGCGTCGAGCCGGCCGCGCACCTTGCCGGCCAATTCCTCGAGCGAGAACGGCTTGCCGATCACGTGGACGCCCGGCGCGAGCCGGCCGTTTCTTAAGATGGCGTCGCGGCTGTAGCCGGTCATGAAAAGCACTCTCAGGCCCGGGCGGCGCTTCACCGCCTCGTCGGCAAGCTCGCGTCCGTTGTAGTCCCCCGGCATAATGACGTCGGTCAGGAGCAGATCGAGGCGCGGGACGCTGTCCAGCACGCCGAGCGCCGCCATTCCGCTCGGCGCTTCCGCCACACGGTAACCGAGCTCGCGCAGCGCCTCGGTCGCGTAGGCGCGGACGCCGTCGTCGTCCTCGACGACGAGGATGCTCTCCCGCCCGCCCGGGCGGGCGAGGTCGGCCGGCGTCGGATCCTTCATGTCTGAGGAATGCGCCTGGCGCGGAAGATAGAGCCGCACCGTGGCGCCCCGGCCGGGTGCGCTTTCGATCTGCACGCAGCCGCCCGACTGGCGCGTGAAACCGTAGACTTGGCTCAAGCCGAGGCCGGTGCCCTTGCCGATCTCCTTGGTGGTGAAGAAGGGATCGAAGGCGCGCGCGCCCGTGGCCTCGTCCATGCCGGCGCCCGTGTCCATGACCGCGATCATAACGAATTCGCCCGGCTCCACGCGCTCCGGCAGGCTCGCAACGTCGGCCGAGCCGAGCCTCCGGTTCGCGGTCTCGATAACGAGCCGGCCGCCTTCCGGCATGGCGTCGCGCGCGTTGAGGGCGAGGTTGATGAGCGCGCTCTCCAGCTGATTTGGATCCACAAAGGCGTTCCAAATCCCGTCCGCCAGAATGGTCCTGAGGGCGATCCGCTCTCCGAGCGTGCGCTGCAGGAGATCGCAAATGCCGCCGACGAGGGCGTTGGCGTCGACCGACTGCGGCGCCAGCGCCTGCCGGCGGGAGAAGGCGAGGAGCCGGCCGGTCAACGCGCGGGCGCGCTGAACGCCCTGCAGCGCCATGTCCTTGGCCCGCTCGATGCGCGCCTTCGACTTCGACGCAGGCAGCTCGGCCAGTTGCCGGTCGATCGTGTCGAGGCCACCCAACATGAGGGTGAGCATGTTGTTGAAATCGTGAGCGACCCCGCCGGTCAGCTGGCCGAGCGCCTCCATCTTCTGGGCATGACGCAATTGCTCCTCTAGGCGGCGGCGTTCGGTCGTGTCCCGCGCGCTGATGACGAAGCGGCGGGGCTCCCCCTCCCTTCCGGGGACCGCGGTCACCGTGGCCTCGATCAGCGCGCCGTTGTGCATGCGCTCGTATCGGCGCGGCCTTCCTTCCTCGAGGCAGGCCCGCAGGTGCCCGACGACCACCGCGCCGCCCTCCGCCCCGAGCACCTCCTCGACCGTGCGTCCGATCACCTTTTCCCTGGACAGGCCGAAGAGCTCGAGGGCCGAGGGATTGGCCTCCTGGTAGCGGAATACGCCGCCGTCCTCGACGAGAAGCGCATGCTTCTCCGGGGAGTGGTTGAGGATGGTCGCGACCAGAGCCTCGCTGGCGGCGAGTTCTGCGGTGCGCTCGGCAACCCGCCTTTCCAGCGTCTCGTTCATGCGCGTGAGCGCCGCTTCGGCCTCCTTGGCCTCGGTCACGTCATGGGCGACGCCGATAAAGCCCTGATGCGCCCCTTCGGACCCCCACCTCGGCCGTGATTCGGCCCGCAGCCACCGCCATTCCCCATCGGCCCGCCGGAACCGCGCCTCGACTGTCACGCTCTTCAGCGAAGGCTCGATGGCTGGCTCCTCCCGCAGGATTCGGGGCAGATCCTCAGGGTGCAGCAGCTCAGTCCGCCAGTCGAGCTTCAGCGCCTCTTCATAAGAAAGGCCGAACAAGTTCAGATAGGCCTCGTTGACGAATTCGCGCTTTCCGTCCGCACCGGTGACCCACATGAGCACCGGGGCGCTGTTGGCGATGGCGCGGAACCTCGCCTCGCTCTCGGCGACGTTCCGTTCGGCCAGAACGCGGCGGGTGATGTCGGCGACGACGACGTAGACGCCGAGCGCCGCGCCGGACGCGTCCCGGCGCGGGACAAGCGTAACTTCGGTCACGATGTTCCCTGAGGAGCGCTGGAACTCGATTTCGAAAGCAATCGGCTCGCCGGAGAGCGCGCGTTCGAGATAGGGACGTCGCGCCTCGTACATGGCGGGCGTCATGACTTCGGCGACCGTGCGGCCGACGATCTCGCTGCGCGGCCGCTCGAACCATTCCTCGTAGGTCTTGTTGACGAAGCGGAAGACCTGGTCCTTGTCGACGTAGGAGATCAGCACCGGCAGCGCGTCGGCGATGGCGAGCAGCCGCTCCTCGCTGTCATGCGCCTCCTGCTCGGCGAGCTTGCGCGCGGTGATGTCCGTATGCGCGCCGACGAGGGCGACAGCGACGCCGTTCGCGTCGCGCTCGATTTCGCCGACGGCGCGAACCCAGCGGACGGCGCCGTCGCTCGGCCGGACGATGCGATACTCGGACGCGTATGTGGTCTCGCCGCCGCGAATGGCCTCCAACAAGCACCGGACCGCTTCCGGCCGATCGTCTGGATGAAGCCGCCGCTCCCAGTCCTCATGCGATTCCACGGCGGCGTCCGGCGGCAACCCGTGAAGACGCCGGTATTCCGGAGATTTCTCTCCCGAGAGGCCGCCGCGTATATCAATGCGCATGCCGCCGATTCCGCCGACCTCCTGCACGCGCTTGAGTTCGAGCTCGCGCTCCTGGAGGCGGGAGACCATCGACCTTCGCTCGCTGGCGTCGCGAAAGGCCACTCCAATCCCGGCGCCGAGCGGAAAGGCCCGGACTTCGCGAAAGAGGCCGGGATATCGGGTGGAGCGCGCCTCGAAAAGCTGGGGAACCCGCTCCGCCATCGCGATGCGATAGCGGTGCTCGAATTCCGAGCCGACGACGGCCGGAAAGACTTTCCAAAGCGGCTCGCCAAGCACGTCCGCGCGCTTAAGCTCGAACGCCTCTTCGGCGGCGCGGTTGAAGGCCGTGAACCGCCAGTCGGCGTCAAGCGCGAAGAAGCCCTCGCCGATCCCGTCCAGGATCTGGTCGATCTCCGAGCGAGCAGAGGGCGCGCCCGAAGGCCGGCTCCCGTCTTTCTGCGACGGCCTGGCTTCGGGCGGAAAAGGAGCGGATTCCTCGGAACTCATGAAGGCAAGGCTCAGCGAGTCGCGGACCAGATTGTGACGATCTCACAAAATCATTTGAGCCCCCCGAAAGCGGCTCAAAAACGGCGTCGGCGGCAAGACTGGGGACGGATCGCAGCGCTCGCGCTTCCGCAAGCGCTTCCGGCGGAAACGCCCTGCGCGTAACGTGAGCCCCGATGACCCGCCCCAAGCACCGGCCGTTTACGCTGGACGAGTTGCGCGCCTATCTCGTCGAGGTGTTCCCGCAGGCATGGATGCGCGGCGACTACGCGATCGAGGAGGTCGGGCCGATGAGCGCGACGGTGCGCCTCAATTACCACCCCGACCACCTGCGGCCTGGCGGCACGATTTCCGGTCCGTCGATGTTCGCCCTCTGCGACCTTGCGCTCTATGTTGCGATCCTGCACGAGATCGGCCGGGTTAAGCTCGCGGTGACGACCAACGTCTCGATCAATTTTTTGCGCAGGCCCGAACCCGGCGACCTCATCGGCCGGGCCAAGCTCATGAAGCTCGGCAAGCGGCTTGCGGTCGGCGAGGTCGCGTTATTCTCGCGGGGGCAGGACGACATCATCGCGCACGCGACCGGCACTTATTCGATCCCCGCGCGGGGAGACGACAATAGACTATCAGATAATTTGGATTGAATCTGGACAGAGGTTTTCGAGATCGACAAAAGACTAAAGAGCAGCCAATTGTTCAAGTCAACAGTTTAGCTTATTTTGCCAAGGGTCCACGCGCGACGAATTATGGCTTGGCTGACGCCACACGATCTATACTTATGTATGCCGTCTCTTGACTGCTAGGCTTTTCTATTCGCGAAACAGCTCTACGCCCTGAATCAACCTGCAGTTTGCGTTGAGGCAACCAATCGCGGCGCCACTGAGGTCGTTTGGATCGAAAAAGATCGTGATTGGACGTCTCGCGGCCGTCGCCGTCGCGGCAAGGCTCAGCACGCGGCTGGCGTCAGGATGCGCGACACTCAGCGCAAAAAATGCGATTGCTCCGTTAGCTGGATTGCACCGGACGTGGATCCGAGACCCAATAAAAACGGCGGCGCCTTGCGCTGTGCAAGAAAAACTGTCCGCCAATGCGGGCGGCGGAGACACGAATACCGCGCATGCTCCGACCACGACAGCGGCTAAGGTCTGAAGCGGGCGGCATCCGGGATTGAGTCGCAATAGCCTCATGATCTTGTGCTCCTTCTGATTTTTATTGGAGGATTTCTATTGTTATAATATCGTCGGGTTGGAATATCACTGGGTTCATCGTCGTGATATCCCCTTCGGTAGGCGGAGGCGGAACATAGGCAGCCGCGAACAAGGTGATGCGGCAGTCCGGGCCGCTTGGCAGGTGGTCCTCCTTGAATTGTTTGGCGCAGTCATGGATCGCCTTGGCGGAGTTTGCGTGCGTCTGATTGAAGGCCACCTGCACCGGGGCGGGCGGCATCCAGATCGGCGACGCTGCGGAAGGCGGATTTTTTGAGATCTCGTCGGCGGCGGTGGCGCGGATCCCGAAATCGAACGCGGTGCCCTGGTCGGCCCTGACGCTATTGACGCCCATTCGATGACAGCCGTTGCATTCGTTGCCCGAGACTTCGACCTTGTAGGCCTTCCACGACGCGAAATCGTGGCCGACGAAAGCGTAGGGCTGGTTGCTGTTGAAGCCGAAGTCATCCGAGCCCGGGAGGGCGTTGGCTCCCTGGACTTGATTCAGGTAGGGCGAGCGGATGAACGGCCCATTGTCGTGGCAGCCGCCGCAACCAATGCCGGCGGTGCTCGACGGGGGCAGCCAAAGCGTTTGCGGCTGCGCGCCGTTCGACGGAGCCTTTACGGGTTTCGCGGGGGCGTTCGGCGCCGAATGGCCGCCGACCATGTTGCCGTGAGTCTGGTTGCCCAAAGCCTGATAGAAACAGGTGGCGCCGTTCTTCCGGCTATATTGGATGACGGCAATGTCGCCGTACAGGCCGCTGCCGCCGGCCTCTTTGCGGCAGTGAGCGACCACGTAGGCGTCATCGGTCCGGGTCAGGACTTGAAAGCGGCTTCCTGGATCGCATTGGCAATTGAGGCGGTTCGGCTGGTTGCAGGTTATTGCGCCGCTCTGCGAACCGCACCTGCTCGTCGGCGGGCCCGAGAATGAACCGCCTTGTCCCGGCACTTCCGTCCCGGCGTCGCAATCGAAATCCGGCACGGTGGCGCCGATCGCCGCGTCGCACTGCGCTGCATAGTCTTGAAGCGCGTCCGCCGAGGCGCCCGAGTTCACAACCGACGCCGCAGCCACAAGGACTAAGGGAAACGGGACGGCAGTCGCGCGCGCTTTCCACGCAGGCTCAAGTGGAAGACAGAATAAAGTATGAGCAGATTCTGTAATAAGCCTGCTTACCTGCTTGTCCAATGCGGAACGCGCCATAGCGTGCCCCTCTCAAACATAGCTTACGCCCTTAAATAAAGCTTGGACGCCACCGTAATTGAATGGTAAGATGAGTTATGAGCGCTGTCAAGAGGGAATCTTCTCCCTCAAGATCGCTCTTTTATTGACGTTTTCGCGGCGCCACCTCATCATGAAAGTGAACAGGAAAACGGAGGTTCGGATGAAAGCGTTGCTCCCAACTATCGTGATATTACTACCTTCATTCGCGTTAGCCGATTCTCGCTGCATCGTTCTGGAAGGGTCAACCCTCATCAACAACTGTCAAAACTGCGCTGAGGTGACCGTGCGCGAGCTTCGGCCGCCCGCGGAACAAGCCAAGGGCTTGTTCACCGGCCTAACTCGCACCGTGCGGCTGGAAGCGGGGGGGCGAGAGGCGTTGCCCGACGGCGAGCGGTGGATCATCGGGCAGCTCAACGCCTGTCGCTGAAAAACAGAAACAGCTAGGCCTATTAGCGATTTCGCGTCAAAGCAGATAAGTCGACCGCTTCCGAAGCTGACCAGGCTCGCAAAGCGCCTCCCAGGTCGGGAGGCGGTCTCGCTATCCATCCGGAATGGATGAGATCGCCGCCTACGCGACCGGTTGGGGCGCGCCAAAATTGAGGTATCATAGCACCGCAACGTCGAGACGCCGGGGTTCTTGGCTTTTCGCGGGCTCCCACGGTTGACATTTCGCGCATTCGCCCGGATAGAAGCCCGCCCACTCCCCTGGATCATACGGCCCCCCCTATGTTCGGTAAGACCCATTCGACCAAGGCCGCCGACGTCGAGAAGAAGTGGCTCGTCATCGACGCCAAAGGCCTCGTCGTCGGGCGGCTCGCGACCATCGTCGCGATGCGTCTGCGCGGCAAGCACAAGCCCAGCTTCACCCCCCACGTCGACGACGGCGACAACGTCATTGTCGTGAACGCGGACAAGGTCGTGTTCACCGGCAAGAAGCGCGATGACAAGGTCTATCACCACTACACAGGCTATATCGGCGGCATCAAAGAAAAGTCGGCCAAGTCCATCCTCGAGGGCCGATTTCCTGAGCGGATTGTCGAGAAGGCGGTCGAGCGCATGCTGCCGCGCGGGCCGCTCGGGCGGAAACAGCTCGGCAACCTGCGCGTCTACAAAGGCCCCGACCATCCGCACGCCGCCCAGCAGCCGGTCGTGCTCGACGTCGCCAAGATGAATCCCAAGAACAGCCGGAGCGCCTGACCCTCATGGCCGAGACCCTTTCCTCGCTCGCCGACCTCAAGGCCTCCTCCGTGGCGCCGCCCGCCGCCGCGGAGGCGCCCGTCCATGTCCAGAAACTCGACAAGCATGGCCGCGCTTACGCCACGGGAAAGCGCAAGAACGCTGTCGCCCGCGTGTGGATCAAGCCCGGCAGGGGGCTTGCGACCGTCAACGGCAAGCCGCTCGACCAGTATTTCGCGCGGCCCGTCTTGCGCATGATCCTGAGCCAGCCGCTTGTGGTTGCGGACCGCATCACCCAGTACGATCTGACGGTGACGGTGACCGGCGGCGGCCTTTCCGGCCAGGCCGGCGCGGTGCGCCACGGCATCGCCAAGGCGCTCACCAACTACGAACCCGAGTTGCGGCCGACGCTCAAGAAGGAAGGCTTCCTCACGCGCGATTCGCGCGTCGTCGAGCGCAAGAAGTACGGTCACGTCAAGGCGCGCAAGAGCTTCCAGTTCTCCAAGCGCTAAAGCAGATTCAATCGGATCGTCGTTGCGAGGAGCAAGGCGACGAAGCGATCCAGGAGAATGTAGGGCGCGTTCCAGGTTCTGGATTGCTTCCCCCCGGGCTTGTCCCCGGGGGATCGTTCCACGATGACGGCCTCGATTTCGTCTATCGGGAGCGCTCGAAGAGCGGTTTTGCTGCACGCGGCAAAAAAACTACCTCGGCGGGCGGGCGGAGTTGCTTGGAACGAAGCGCGCCCGCTCCTCGCCATTTCGCTCATGACCGCGGCGGCTGGCCGGAGTTCGGCCCGCTCCCGAAGTAGGGTGACGACTTCGATTCCGCGGGCTTCGAGGCTATGCTTGCGCCGGCTCTCGCGGGCTTCTGAGGCGCGGAGAAGCAGCAAATGGAGACCGGCCGCAACCTCCTCGCTGGGCAGACTTCGCCTTATCTCCTCCAGCACGCGGGCAATCCCGTCCACTGGCGGCCCTGGGGCCCGGCGGTGTTCGCCGAGGCGAAGCGCCGCGACCGCCCCATCCTGCTTTCGATCGGCTACGCCGCCTGCCATTGGTGCCACGTGATGGCGCACGAGTCGTTTGAGAACGAGGAAACTGCGCATCTCATGAACGATTTGTTCGTCAACGTGAAAGTCGACCGCGAGGAGCGTCCCGACATCGACCACATCTACATGAGCGCCCTCCACGCGATGGGCGAGCAAGGCGGCTGGCCGCTCACCATGTTCCTCGATCCCGATGGCAAGCCGATGTTCGGCGGCACCTACTGGCCACCCGAGCAGCGCTGGGGACGGCCCTCGTTCCGGCAGATTTTGCGCGCGGTGGATGAGGCGTGGCGCACGCGCCGGGACGCGCTGGAGAGCCGCAGCGGCAATCTCTTCGACCACCTCGCGCAGCTCTCGGCGCCTGCCCCAGGCGTCGGATTGACGCCGAACGACCTTAACCGGGCGGGCGACGCGCTGATACGGGCCGTCGACTGGGTCAAGGGCGGCGTCGGCGGCGCGCCGAAATTCCCGAACTGCCCCATCTTCCGCTTCTTCTGGAACGAGATGTTCCGCCGCGGCGACCCGCGCTTCGGCGAAGCGGTCAAGTCGCTCCTCGAAGCGATGTCCGCCGGCGGAATCTACGACCACCTCGGCGGCGGTTACGCCCGCTACTCGACCGACGCCGACTGGCTCGTGCCGCACTTCGAGAAGATGCTTTACGACAACGCGCAAATCCTTGAACTCATGGCGCTTGTTTATGGTCGTCGGCCCGAGCCGCTGTTTAAGGAGCGGGCGCGCGAGACGGTCGGCTGGCTCATGCGCGAAATGCGGGTCGGCGACGGTTTCGCCGCTTCGCTCGACGCCGATCAGGACGGCGAGGAAGGCTCATTCTACGTCTGGGACGAGGACGAAATCGACGCGGCGCTCGGCGACGCCTCCCCGCTCTTTAAGGCGGCCTATGACGTCACGCGCGGCGGCAATTGGGAAGGCGGCAACGTGCTGCGTCGACTCGCCGCCCCCGGCGCGAACGAAGAGGAGGCGGCGCTTGACAATGCGCGCGGCGCGCTCTTCGCCCTCAGAGAAAGGCGGGCCAAGCCGGGCCGTGACGACAAGGTGCTCGCCGACTGGAACGGCCTCATGATCGCGGCGCTCGTGAAAGCGAGCGCGGTCTTCGACCAGCCCGACTGGCTTGAGGCGGCGCGCGCGGCCTTCGCCTTCGTCATGGGGAGAATGCGCGACCGCGACGGCCGGCTTCTGCACGCCTGGCGCGACGGGCGCGCGGGCGCGCGCGGCATGCTCGACGACTACGCCGCGATGGCGCGCGCCGCGCTTGCCCTCTTCGAAGCCTCGGGCCAGCCGGAGGACCTCGAGTCCGCGCGCGCCCTCACGACCGACGCGCTGGGGCTTTTCGGCGACGGACAGGGCGGCGTCTACCTCACCGCCAGCGACGCCGCCGACGTTCCGGGCCCGCGCCCCCGCCATGCGCATGACGGGGCGACGCCCTCGGGCGTCGGGCTCTTGATGGAGGTTTTCGCCCGGCTCTCGCATCTGACCGAGGCGCCGCGCTGGCGCGAGGCGGCGGACGGGCTGGTGCGCGCCTTCTCCGGCGCGCCTGAGGGGATGGTCGGCAGCCCGCTCCTGCTCATGGGCGCCGACATGCTCGAGCGCGGCGGCTGCGTCGCGATCGACGGGCCGCTCGACGACCCGGCCGCCGAGGCGCTCGCGGACGTGGCGCTGCGCGCGGCCGATCCGGCGATCAGCGTATTGCGCCTTGATCGGCGGCTGTGGCCGAACGGCGCGCCGCGCGCGAACCTCCCCCTTATCGACGGATCGGCCGCGATGCTCTGCCGCGGGCAGACGTGCTCTCTGCCGGTCACGACATCGACGGACCTGGCGGCGCTGCTGGCGACGGATCAATTCGGTTAGCCCGCGTTTCTCACACGAGGGGGCGCATCGGGGCCTCGAATCGGGTAAACTTGTTTTGCGGCAACAGGTTAGCCTATTTGAAGCGGGTCGCCGATGCAGCTTCGGAAGCTCGGCGCGCTGATCGAGATCCGCGCCCGCAGGGTGAAGATCGCCTTTCCCTCCGCCTGCCCCTGGGCCGACGAATGGCGCCTGGCCGCCGCGCGCCTCGCCCGGGCCCGCGGCTTCCCGCCCTGGCCCGCGTCAGCCGCCGCGCGCCCCAAACGCCGCGACCGCCCAACGCCCACCGGAGACCCCGTCAGCCAAGCCCCAGTCGGCGACGCTCGGTCTGGCTTGGAAAATCCAAGGACTTAAAAACAAATCCAACCCGGTCTTTCC
>DATJXI010000058.1:0-8668 GCA_035500275.1 Roseiarcus sp.
ATCGATTTTGCTCAACGTGCTCAAACACAGACCAACTATAGATTAAATCAAACCGATCGACGGTATTGTGCAAGTTTCCTGGCAAAACACGGTGCAGCGACAATTTTGCGGGGAGGTCCCGCAGTCCGAGATGCTTCTGCGCCAATGGCGCGCAATGATCCGGACCCTCCATAATGTCTACTCCGACCACGCTTCTTGCACGTGAATAAAGCGCGAAACCGAGCGCGGTGGTTCCATCGCCACATCCAAAATCGAGAATTCGTGAACTCTCTAGCTGCAGGTAATCCTCCACCCAAGACGAGATGATTCGAGGTAGCTCGACCAGATTGGTTCGGTACGCGGGGTCGTCAATCTTATCTGCGCTCGTCACTTCAAGGGCAGAACGATGAGCCATCATCTTTGGCATTTCGTGCCTAGATTTCCGAAGTTTCCAGTACGACCTAATCGGAATCGACCGTCAAGCCAAAGCCTCAAGCGAGGCCGCCTCGCCGCGGCTGTCGTAATAGCCGACGCAGCCACGCGCGAAATAGTGGCTCACAATGCTCTTGCGGCTCAGTTCGCGGTTCCTACGGGGGCTGCCGCCGTGGATCAGGTTCTCGTGCCAAACGAGGATTTCGCCGGCCTTCGGCCGGTAGGCGAGCGGCTCGCTTCCATGCTCTTTGATCAGCGCCTTGATCGCCGCGTCGAAGACGACATAGCTCGAATAGTCCTTGTCCACTTTCGCTAAGCCCAGCTCCCTGGCGCGCAGGCGCGGGAAAGTATGAGTCCCGGGGTAGACGACGAGCTCGCCGGAATCCGGCTGGACGTCCTGCAGCGCGATCCAGACCCCGCACATATAGCCGCTGGGGTAGGGGGTCAGATGGATGGTGTCCTGATGCGGCTGCTGCTCGCTGCTGTTGGGATAGGTGAGCGTCTGGCAGGCGCAAGGCTCGTCGCGGAAAAAGCGCCGCAGGAAGTCGAGGACGGGGGGAAAGAGCCAGATCTCCCGGCCTTCCGGCAAACGGTGCGCGCCATGTATCCGGTCGCTCGAGCCGCGCCGATACTGGATTTCTCCGCTGTCGATCGCGCCCTCCAATTGGGCCCAGAACCCGTCGATCAGCTCTCTAGGAAGCTTCTCGGGAAGCAGGCAGAAGCCCCAACGGATCAGGTGCCGTTCCGCGGCCTCCACGCTCTCAGCAGGCTCGGCGCTCAAGGGGACGTCGGGCGGCGGCGCCTGATCGAACCAAGCCTTGGTCTCGCCGGGTCCGTAGGGAAAGAGGCCGCTGTCGACCACGCGGCCAAAGATAGCCGGCGTATGGAACGTTTCGAGGTCGCGCCGCACCGCCGCCGCGAGGGTGCCGGAATTGTCGATGCGATAGGTTTTCTCCGGCAGGCGCGCCGCCGATCCGTCCGGCAGGCGGAGCTCGCCGGTCAGTGTCTGGGAGCCATTTTCGATCAGATGGCTGTTGACGTTGAACGAGACGAGCCAAGAATCGGGCGAGTGCCGAACGGCGACGTCGGCGCCGGACAGGGCGGCTTGAGCGCGGCCGAATTGGAAATTCAAGGTTGCGTCGGCGAGGTCGTGATCGGCCTCGACGGCGCAGCGAAAGGTCAGCAGGCCAAAAAGCTTGCTGGCGTCAATCCTGTTTGCGACTTCCACATTGTGCACGATTGGGACCCGACGCCCACGGGACAAGACTGAAGACAGGAATTCGCGGCTCACGTCGGCTCCAGGTCACAGAGATACTTCTGGGCGCCTAGCACAAGCGAACTGACCGTAATGCTCGGACCGGGCTCTTTGCCAGCGCGCGAGGGTTAGCCGACTTCGATCAATGCGGCAAGCGCGAAGCCATGGAGGGGCCATGCGCTCGCTGATTGCTCAGGTGAACCAAAAGCGTCGCCGAACATGACCAAATCTCAGGACATTCCTTCAAAAACCAGAGCCGCGGTCGTGCCGCATGGCGCGAGAAACCCACACGGATTGGGTGCTGCGGCGCGGAGTCGCGCCAGTTCCACCGCCTCGCGGCTTTGAAAGAAATCGACCAGCTCGACTTCGTTCGAAAAGACCCGCCCGCGGCCGGTCTCTTTCACGATCGTCGCGACGTTTCCGCTCGTCGCCAGCGTCAAAATGTCACAGCCGGCCGCCAAGGACTCATAGGTCACGTACGAGAAGGTTTCTAGGCAAAGAGACGGCGCGACAACAAGATCGATGTCATGCTCCTCCAGAAGCTCGATCATCGCGTGGCGGCGCTTTGCGCTCACCTCCGCTTGAATCATGCGGACGTGCGGGGTCCCAAAGCCGGCTGACGAGTTGGAAAAGTGAAAGAAGAGGTATGACGGGTCGCTCGTCGTCTTCTCGACCAGCTCTTGGAAAACGTGGGCCCCCTTGTGCGTCGCAGGCGGTCCGATGAATGCGACTTTGACCTCGCACCCGGCCAATCCGATCTGGTTTGCCGGGTGCGTCGGGCGCCGACGTCCACCTGAATAGTCAAGGGCGCAATGAGGTTGGACGACGACGGAGCGCCAAGGAAGACGAGACGCCCGTCGCCATTCGCCGAGCGCGGCCGCGGACGGCGCGACCACGGTGAAATTGGCGAGTTGGAACATGCTCTCAAGCAGGGCCGCGTTATGCGACCGCGCTGCTCCGTAGACGCAAATGGCGCACGCCATCGAATCCTCAGGCGGCGCATGACAATACTCGACGCCGTTTCGCAGCAAGTTGATCCCGGCGCAGACGCTCGAGAAATCATGCACCCAATAGTAGCTTTCCTGCGGGTTGAAAGACTCGAATAACGCTCGGAAACCAGAGTGGGGTTGGCCGAGCGCGCAGTGCATCGCGAGGACGCGACGGGGAAGGCGGTTGCAGCCGCTGTCGGCAAGGGACTCGAGGATCGCGGGAAGCGACGCGGCTCCGAGGATCTGCCCGTCGAGGGTCATGCGGAGGAACGACTCGCTCAAGCCTTCGTCGGCAATGAAATTCATGAATTCGAGAGGCGAGAAATGGAGGTAAAGCCAGCGCCGTTCATTGAATAACCTTTGCTCGTCGCGCAAGAATACCTCGATCCCTGCTGTCGCAGCCATGTACGAGCTATGGCTGAAGGATATGATGATTCCATCGGCGTTCCTCACGCCAATGCGGAGTCGCTCGACGATGTCAGGCTTGCCGAGCAACTCGCCTTTGGCGAAACGGTCTTTCCTCAGTCTTTTGTATTGCGGCGGCGATTGGGCGAGCAGGAAGCGGCGATGATCCGGAATGCGTTTCGGCTGTCTTCCCTCCGCTCGGCCATAGTTCACGTAATGGCAGAAGGGATTGGCGCCGGTGGCTTCGACATCGGGGTTGGCCGCCAGGTAATATGTCGTAGAGAACCAGGGCGCCGGGTCCCGTCCTTCTCTCCATCCGACAGCGAAGTAGTGGGCGAGGGGATCGACATGACCCTTGGCGACTTCCGGATATTGCTCCAAGTAGAACCCGGCGTCGAAAAGCTCGGAAACTTCCGCCCTGTCGTGGGCGTTGAGGGCGTTCTCCCGCCGCGCGGTCCTGAAAGGCAGGCTTAGCAGCGATCTCAAGCTCATCGGGAACGCGACTCTATCAAAGCTGCGCCGTTCGCCCGTCCTCAGTCGGCTTCTGGATTTCGGGATCGAAAAGACCTCTTCCCTCCGCGCGACCGGACAATTCGTAGTGTGCGAGCGGGTTGACGCCGGTCGCCGCGACGTCCGGAAAGCGTTCCAGATAGCGCCGGGTCGAAAACAAAGGTCCTGGATTTCGTCCTTCTTTTGCGCCGTACAGGAGATAATGCAGGGACGGGTCCGTGCCTAAAGACCGAACGTCCGCGCTCGAATTGAGGTAGTAGTCCTCGTCGAAGAAAATCGACTGGCGGATGGCCTGCAATTGTTCGGACAGGTTCTTTGGTCCATTTTGGCCGCGGAGGCGGTATCCTGCGGCGCGATGCAGACGCGAATAACGGTCCGCCATGTAGGCAAGCGATTGCTTGAGACGCTCGAGGCGCTCGTTCGCTTTGCCGAGACGAATCTCCAAATCATGCCGCGCCTTGATCTCCGCCGCCAACTCGTCGCGCACCGCCGAAAACGACGCTGCTTCTTCTCTCGCAAGCGAAAGCTCGCCCTGCAAGCCGTCCCGCGATGCGAGCACCCGCAGAAGATCAACCTGAACCGCTTGGAGCCGCCGCGCAAATTCCTGCCGCTCCTCGAGCGTGCGCCACTTCCAGCGCCGCCCCTCTTCGTTCACGTCGAATAGCGATTCGTCAAAAATCGCAGCCGCCTCTTCAAACCGCCCGCGAACTTCATCCAGCCTCGTCTGGACTTCTCGGCTAGCGGGATCATCGACCAAGTCGACAAGCGCGGCGTAGGCCTCGCGGACCACGGCGCTGACGGCGGAATGAACTTGCAAATCCGTGTCGGAGACCGACTGGTGGCGCTGGTCCGGCGTCACAAATTCATCCACCTCAGCGAGCGCCGCCTCGCTCCATCGCGGCCAATCCAATTCAAGCTGCTTGCCGACGCGTTCGAGCGTGCCTCGCCGATCGATGAGAAACTCGTTCCAGCCAACGAAGGCGCGCGGCTTGTCCCGCGTTTCGAGTTCCGCGTCCAACACGTAACGCAGCCAAATGAGGCAACCCTGGCTCAACGGGATCCGATCGCGCTTGTACAGCGACAGTGCGACTTCGAGGGGCGCTCGCACCGTAAGAATGGCTCGGATTGACCATCCGAGTTCTTCGATCAAGGACGACCAGAAACCCAGAAGCCGGCAGATGCGTGGGTCTTTGACGACCGGCAGAGGCTCGGCGCCAAATTCAACAAGAAAAGCTGCCTTGGCTCTCTTCCTGAGGGTTTCCAAAATCTGTGGATCGACCAACGTCGGGTTGAATCGGCGCCAATCGGTCCAGTCGCTTTGCCCCGCCGCGAGAAGTTCCTCATTCAGAGGAGTGATAAGGTTCGACTCCCAGTATCCGCGCTCATTGTCGGGGCCCGGGGGCATCAAATGCAGGGGAGCTGCGCCCCCGAGACGCACCAAAGATCCGGCGACGCTTGAGGTTCCGCTGCGATGCATCCCAAGAACGAGAACCGCCGACCCGTCGCCGGTCGTCTGAGGGCGCCCGCTGGCGCTCAAAGCCGGTTGTGAAGTATCCAACAGTGTACGTCTCCCTCAGGAGGGTCTGGACGCGCCCGCGCAAAGGGCTCTCAAAAGCAGCTATTCGATCCCGCGGGTGCCATCAACCTCTCTGTCAAATAGCCGTCAAGCTTGCGGAAAGCGGCGTCAACCCAACGCGTAGCCGATTTCCCGCACATAGGCCAAATCCTCCGGATCGAACAAAGCCAGGTCGACTTCGCCGCGCCAGGATTCGTTGTCGGGTTTCCACAAGTACTCCTTGAATCGTTGGAGCGCGTTTGGGTCCGGGTCAGCCCCCGCAAATTTGAGGATCTTGAGGTATTGGCCATCCGGATCCGCGCAGAGCTTGTCGTAGTCGACAATCAGGGCTCGCCGAGGCGCCGACCGATGGAGGTCCAGAATTCGACGGTGAGCCGCGCACCAGAAGCTGAGCGAGAGCCGAGGTTCGATCGCGACGTCGCGGTTGAGAAATATTGGCCCCCAGTTTTCCAATTGATTCTGGTTTCGGCTGAGCGACATGCGAATAGGATGCCGGACGGTGTGGATGTAGAGGAGATCGAGATTCGCGGCGAATAAGCGATCGATGACGGTATGCGTATTCGGCTCCTTCCATCCCCAGGGATTGTCTTTTCGCAACTCAGCGGAGGAATCGGAAAAGGTTCGCGCGCGCTCGATGAGCCATTCGCGCGTGTGCTGGATGCGATCGACCTTCGCAGCCGTAAACGCCTGCTTGGCGTCCTCAGGCGAAGGGCGCTCCCGAACGGTCATCCGCTTGACGAACAGATCGATCAGACTGCGGAGTTTCGCCTCGGTCTCCAGCAGGATCGACCGCCTCTTGAACAAGAGCGTGAACCACAGATTGTCGTAAGCGTCGTTGAGATCGTCGCCCAGGTAATAACCGAGGTCGCGAAACAAGGCTGCGACAACGCGAGTGCCGCTTCCGCCGACGCCGCCGATCGCGATGGGCGGAGCGTTCGTTTGGCTCGCCATTGATGTCCGTTTCCTTTTCCGTCGATTTGCGAAAGGCCGCCCAATGACGCTCCACGAATGGAATTGCAATGGCGCTCTGTCCCCGCGGGCCTCAGCCAATGAGCGTCGTGCGCGCGCAGATCGGCGTCCTCGACTTTCCAAGCTTAGGAATCCTGGGGTAGGCGAATGGCCGCCGTATTAGAGCGCCGCCCTCTCGTCGGTCGGGCCAGCGTTGAGGCGGAAATGGCGAAGCCGAATTTCATGTGCATCGGCGCGGAAAAAGCGGGGACAACGGCGCTTTGGTTTTTAGTGCGTCAGCATCCGGACGTCTTCGTTTACGAGAGAAAGGAGACTCTATATTTTTCGCGGACTTGGCAAATTACACCGCCTCAGCATTATGAATTTACGCTTTTCAAAGACTACGCCGGTCAACGCGCCATTGGCGAGATCAGTCCGGAATATATTCGCGCTCCGGGAGCAGCCGCTTCTGTGAGAGGGGCGTTGGGGCCGATCAAGATCATCGTATGCCTCCGAGAGCCGACCCGGCGCGCATTCTCACATTACCTGCTTTGCCTGCGACTGGCTGAAGAAGACAGGTCGTTCGCTGACGCATGCCACTGGGACGCCGGTTTGCCTCCGTGGTCCGGCAGTTTTCTCGATTTTCGCCGCGCGTACGTGCGCGGAAGCCGCTACGCCTATCAGCTTGACAGCTGGCGGCGCAATTTCGGAATCGAAAACATGTTCTTTTGTGTTTTGGAGCGCGACATGAAAGATGCGGAGAGTACGACCAACCTGCTGAAACGTGTTTTTCGCTTCCTGGAGGTCTCCGACACGGCGCCGATTAAATTGGCCACTCCCAACACGAAGGGCCCCGCTCCGAGGATCACCTTCGCCTCCAGCGCTGGCTCGGTAGATTATCCGAACGATAGACGAGTTCGATTTGAACCAGGAGATATTTTGTTTCAGACAGGCAATGGCGCGCTCGATCGCGTTTTGCGCCGACCCTCGCCGGAGCTCAAGTCGTTCCTGTCGAGAATAGCCCGACAGATGACATTGTGCCTGTCCTTAGAGGATGAGAAGCGGTTCCGAACAAAGTATTTCGCGTCAGTTTCGGAAGAGACCAGCGCAATCATCGGCGAGGATTTGAACGAAGTATGGGGCGGCATTTAAATGAGACGGCCCGCCCCGGAAAAGAATCGGCCTTGGACGCATCGGCCTGATGGAAAAACCTATGCCGCTGAACCCCGCCATTCGCTTTTCGCCCGACGCCGTCGTGATGCCCGGCATGAAACTGATGGGGCGGCAGGCGGCTGGGACGGGTTTTTTGAGAGCCGCCGTCGCCAATCGGTCGGACGGCCCCTTATGGGGATTCTCGCCGAATGGGCGCGACAGCGAGATTTTCAAGCAATTGGTTCGCGAGATCGATCCTCAAGCCGACGCCCAGTGGATTCCGGCCGACCGAACGCTCGATCTCTTTGAGCGGATTGGGACCGTGTATTGGCCCGCTCCGGGTCTCGCCGAGCCTGCGCGAGCGCGACTGCGAAAGGGCCCATCCGCCTACAGCCTGTGTGGGGTGACGCACACGACCGCCACGCACCGGGTCATGGACGGGATCTGCGAAATGCTCACCGCGCCCGTCATGCCCTGGGACGCCCTGATTTGCACCTCAAAATCCGTCGCCGAGACCGTCACAACCTGGATCGAGAGTGAGCGCGATTATTTGCGGTGGCGTTTTGGTTCATCGCTGAACCTCATGCTGCCGCAACTGCCCGTGATCCCCCTCGGCGTGCACGCCGAGGACTTCGATTTCAGCGCTGTGGAGCGAACTTCCGCGCGGCGAAAACTCGATATTGGCGACGACGAGGTCGTCGCCCTGTTTCTCGGCAGACTGACTTTTCATAGCAAGGCGCATCCCTACCCGATGTATGTCGGCCTGCAGCGCGCGACGCGCCAAACAGGAAAGAAAATTGTTCTAATTCAATGCGGACGGTCCCCCCTTCCGGAGATCGAAACGGCGCTTCGCGACGGCGCCGCGCAGTTCTGCCCGGATGTGCGGATGATGTTTGCGGATGGCTACAGCGCCGAGGTCCGGGGCGAATGTTGGGCGGCGGCCGATATCTTTATTTCCATTGTGGACAACATTCAGGAGACGTTCGGCTTAACCCCCGTCGAGGCGATGGCGGCCGGACTGCCAGCGGTGATCACCGACTGGGACGGCTACAAGGACACGGTGCGCGACGGGATCGACGGCTTTCGCATTCCGACCTTCATGCCGCCGCCCGGACACGGCGGCGATTTCGCGCGGCTCTATGAACTGAACGCGATCAACTACGACTTGTATTGCGCGTTCACCTCGATGACCGTCTCGGTCGACCTCGACATGCTGGCCGCCCGCCTCATCTCTTTGGTCGCGGGGAAGGAACTGCGCCGCAAAATGGGCGAGGCCGGACGCCAAAGGGCGCGGGAGCTCTTCGACTGGAATGTCGTCTACCGGCGATATCAGGCGCTGTGGGCCGAGCTCGCCGAGATCCGGCGGAGAGCGGCCAACAACGAGGCCGTCCAGCGCCGCTTGAAGCTGGCGCCGAGAAACGC
>DATJXI010000059.1:0-4550 GCA_035500275.1 Roseiarcus sp.
ATAGGCGTCGATCTGCACGGCGGGCCAAGGGTCATTTTCGCCGCCGGTGTTCTCGGCCTCGATTCCGATGAAGCTGGAGTTCCCGGTGCTGATGCCTTGCCACATGCCGCCGCCGGCGTGATTGCACCGGCCGGCGGCGACTACGAAGTAAGTGCCGTCGCGGCCAAGGCCCAGCTGCGCCAGGGGGCCTGGCAGGTCCTCCCTTCCGTTGGTGATAACCCCCAGGCTCGGCATGACGCCGTGAGGCGATCCCGCCGTGTGGTGGCACATCACGCCTTTCACCACACCCGTCTCCGCGCGTCCGCGGGTGCGCCACCCGGGTTGTTCCGCGACCTTAAGGCCAGCGTCCTCAAGAACTTCTGGAAGCCATGTCAGCGAGAAAGCCATGTTATACAGCCCCCACGGCAGCGGGTAGCTCACTGTCGTCGGTTTGTTCAACCGCCGTAAAGTCGAGTTCGCACCCGTCAATTTCATCCTCGTCGCCTTGCGGCTCCTCCTTTGAAGCTTCAATGCCGCCGGTGGCCAGCGGCAGTTCCTCGTCTGAGGTTGCCTCATCCTCAAAGTGTTCCATGCCGCAGAGGCAATCGTCGGAGTCTTCGTCGACGTCAGGGATTGCAGGCGACTCTCCGCCTAAAGGCATAGTTCCCTCCAACGCAAGGTTATACGGTAGAATTTAGCGAAACAATTCGTACGAAACTAGGTTAGCACAAACCAGACCAGGTACAAGAGGTCTTACCCGACGCACTCTCGAAGCGATCGCGCGCCGCGCGTCCCTGCCTCAGGCCTGTCCGGTCGGCGCCTTCTCGCCGCAGGGCGATGACGTCGCCGCCTACGCGGCCCACATGAGCGGCGCGGCGGGCGAGAATTGCATGACCGGCGGGCGCCTCGCGCGCCGAGCCTGCCCGGTCGGCGCGGACCACGCGCATGCGCCCGGACAGGCGGGCTTCACGATGCGCGCGTTCCTCAGGGCGCGGGGGGCGGCTGCGCGGCCGGATTCCTCGCCATGATGATCCACACCGCCGCCTTGAGCGGAACGGCCCCGCCACGCGCATGTGGCGCAAGCGCCGCGCGGATGTCCGCCGCCGCGGCGGCCCGCACGGCCTCGCTCTGGTCGAGGAGCATTCGGCTCGTCGGTCCGACCGATATTGCGGCCGCGACCGCGGCGTCTAGACCCTCGCCCAAGGCGACGTCGAGCACAAGTTCGTGCGGCGTGACGCGCACCTCGGCGAAACCGGCTGCGCCGAGGATGCGGCGCACGCGCGCTTCGTCTGCGAACGAGAACGGCCCAGGGTCCTCGGGTCCCGTTGCGGGCAGGGGAGGGGCGTGCTTGAGCGCTTCGCGCAGCGGCACGACCATGAAGGCATTGAGCCTCGCCTCCCGCCAGCAGGCGAAAGTGAGGCGTCCGCCCGCCCGAAGCCCTTTACGCAAATTGGCGAAGGCGCGGGCCGGGTCGGCGAAGAACATCACCCCGAAGCGCGAGACGACGAGATCGGCGCCCGCCGGCGGCAATTCGTGCACCATGGCGTCGGCATGGTCAAAACGGATCGGCAGGTGCGCGGGCGCGCGCCGCCGCGCGAGCGACAGCAGCACGTCGGAAATATCGAGCCCGACGGCCTCCCCGTTGGGGGCGACTCGCGCCGCGATTTCGGCTGTCATCGCGCCGCCGCCGCAGCCGATGTCGATGACCCGCTCGCCCCGCAGCGCTCCGGCAGCCTCCAGCAGCAAATCGGTCACCGGGCGGAGGACCCGATCGTGATAGTCCTGGCGCTCGGACCATCGCACGCCGCCGGCGCCGCGCCAATATTCGGCCTGGGCGGCGTTGTCCGGATGGATGGGCGCCTGCATCCGCGTCCTCTGGTCAGGCGGGCGAGGCGAGAGGCTTGCCCTTCTCGACGACATAGGTTCCGACGAGCACGGATTTCGCGGGACCGTTCTTGCCGCCATGCGGCCTTCCGGGAGGGACCTGGAAGCCGTCGCCGGGGCTGAGGACGCGCGTCTCCTCGCCGTCGATCATAAGCTCAAGCCCGCCTTCGATGAGATAGCTCGATTCGACGCCCGGATGCGTGTGGCGCGCGACCGTCGCGCCGGGCTCGATCTCGATCCGCATTTCGACCGTCACATAGCCGTCCATCGGTCCGTCTGTCTGCTTGATGAGCGTGCGCTTGAGGCCGGACGTCGTGGCGCTCTGCGCTTGCGCTCCCGTGGCGAAAAAGCCGCCGGCCGCGCAAAGGGCGCAGGCGGCGAAGGCGCGGCGCGTGAGCATGAACGTCCTCCCGTCGTATGTTTCGTGACCGCGCCGAGCAGCCCCGACGCTTCGAAATCGTGTGTTTTGCTCCGCAAGCCGTTCTTGCGCTCGCGGAAAGCGCCAGTTTGACCTCAGTTTCGCCACACACGCAATGGTCTTGGCGCTGAGGTTTGTTTTCCCGGCGACCCGGTCGAGCCGGCAGTCGCCGCCAGCGGGCGTGAGATGAGCAATTGATCCATCTCAATGCCTGCGACTTGTCTGTGAGTAGCTTGCGCCGCGCGTGGCGGCGGCGATTACCGGGAAGGGAGGTTGATTTGATGCGCGTGAAGGAAGTTCTGCCTGCCGCTTCGAAGCGCCTTGTCGTCATCAGGGAGGATGCTTCGCTCACAGATGCGGCAAAGCTTCTGCGGGAGCCGGACGTCGATCTCGTGGTTGCGTGCGGCGAAGACAAAAGTGTGACCGGCGTCATCACCAAAACGGATCTCGTCCGCGAAATCAGCGAGCGCCGGGGCGGCGAAACCGCGACGACCGTGTCGAGCGTCATGACCCGGGACGTGGCGTCCTGTGGACCGCACGACTCGTTGCATGACGTGTGGACGACGATGAAAGAGCGAAAGCTGAAGAACGTCCCCGTCCTGGACCAAGACTCTCGGCCGATCGGCGTGCTCAACGCGCGGGACTTGCTTGAATCGCTTCTCGAGGAGGTCGAGCACGAGGAGACGCTGCTACGCGATTACGTGATGAGCATCGGTCATCCCAGAATCTAATCAACAACCGCGCACCTGAGGATTGCGCAAACTGATCGGCGCTGCGATCAACAGCCGGCGATGTCTTTCGGTTCGAATCGGACCCGCTTGGCGGGTCGGACTGCGTCCGCAGGCTTGAAGGTCGGCCCGCTCGGATCCCTCACGAGATGCAGGGTGCGTGTAAAGAAACCGCTATCGCTCGCATGACCGCCGATGTACATGACCCCGACGTCGGCTAGGAAGCCTTCGAAAAGGACTTCGATACGTTTGCGAGACTCGGGGTCGACAAGGTCGAGCGCGCTGTCGATTATCACCCATCGCGGCCTTTGGAGGATGACCCGGGCGAAGGCAATCCGCTGCTTTTCGTCCTCGCTCAATGCCCTATCCCACCGGTCCTCCCTGCCGAGCAGCGGCTCGAGGCTCTGCAGGCCGACAGCGGCAAGCGCCTCGGCGACAGCCGCGTCGTCGGCGCCATGGTCGACGCGCGGATAGACGATCGAGTCACGCAAGACCCCGGGCGGAACATATGCGCGGGTCGGTATCAACGCGATCAGTTGGCGACCGGGGCGAGCGATATGGCCGGCGCCCCACGGCCAAAGTCCGGCCATCGCTCTGAAGAACAGGGTCTTGCCGGCGCCTCGGGCGCCGAGGATGAGGATATGCTCGCCCGGCTTAAGCTCCACATGCGCCTCGCTCAGCGTTACGCATCCTGTTGGCGCCGCCATGCGGAGGCCGTCAATGCGGATCGACAGGTCTTCGGTCTCTGCGATGCTGATGCGACTGGCGCTCTGGCCGAGCCGATCCATGGTCAGGATTGCTCTTCGGAAGCTCGCAACGCGCAACAGCGTCGCGCGCCAGTCAGCAATGTTGGAGAAATTGTCCACGAACCATCGCAGCGACTGCACGCGGATCGGGGATCAGGGCGCGAAGGCGTTCCTGCGCCGGACGGCGCCGAGTCTCGCGGTTCTCGCCGCGCTCGCCGTCCTGCTCGGCCTGCGCCTTCATGCCGCAGTCTCCCAGTCGCTTTACGAGAGCAAGGTCGAGGCGGTGTTGCGCCACAGTTTCGAGGAGATTGCGGGCTACTACCTCGCCTCGGTTCGCTTCGGCGCTCCGGGGGCGCCCGATGCGGTCGTGGCGCTGGTGCGTGGGCCGGTTCCTATCACGGCCGAACAGGTCGCCGACGCGGAGCGCAGGCTGCCGCAGCCCCCGGACGGGCGAGCCCCGCATCTGCGCGTCCGTTTCGTGCGAACGCTGATTATGACGGCGCAAGGAGCGATTGCCGACAAGGAGAGCGTGGAATGACCACGGAAGTTCGAGCCGGCTCCCCAAGCGCGCCGCAACCGAGCGCCGGCGACCGGCCGCCGACCGCAGCCGAATTACCGCCCACATCTCAGACGGCCGGCCTCTCCCAGGCCGAAGCTGAGCGGCGGCTCGCGCAATATGGCGAGAATGCGCTCGCCGAGCATCACGTAAGCGTGTTGGAGCGCCTGGCCCATTTCTTCTGGGGCCCGATCCCCTGGATGATCGAGGTCGCGGCCGTGCTCTCCGGACTGCTTCGT
>DATJXI010000060.1:0-12318 GCA_035500275.1 Roseiarcus sp.
CGCCCGTTCCTGCCGTCTGGCTGCCGGCGCTACCGTCCCGGGTACCAGTAGGCGGCTTGCGGGCGCTTGCGGTCGATGACGACGAACTCATTGGCGAAGACGCGGTAGGTCGGACTCCATTCGCCGTCCGGCCATTGGACGCGGATTTCGGCGCGCTCCGCCGTGCCAAGGCCGACGTGGATCCAGCCCGCGTGTCCAGAAGCGTCGCCGCCGCCGATCTGGACGGTGCGGGTCTGGGTCCTGACCCCGGTCTTGATCGACATCCTCGCCCCGACCGCGTTGCGGTTGGGGTTCGGCTCGATGAGCCGAATTTCGGTCCAGTTGCCCATCGGGATCGCCGGGCCACCCTCGGTCTTGGCGCCGAGGTTGCGAAAGAGCGCGACGTTGGAGCCGCGGTTGATCTGCAGGATATCGAGCTGCCCATCGAGGTTGAAGTCGGCGACCAGCGCGCCCCGCCCCTTGGCGAAGCAGGCGATGCCCGATTCGTCGCCGGCTTCCGCGAACTTGCCGCTCCACTGGCCGAGCAGGAGATTGCTCGGGTCGCGCGCCGCGAAGTCCGGCATCTGCTCGAGGTTGCCCTTCGAGACGAAAATGTCGAGCAGGCCGTCGTTGTTGAAGTCGGCAAATTCCGAGTGCCAGGCGGTCGAGGGCCGTTTGTCGCCGCCCGTATAGGGGATGTGCGCCATCGCGCCGACCTCGCCCGCGATGTCGCGATAGATCGGCTCCTCGCCGCGTCCCGCCTCAGGGTCGAGCTTCTGCAGCTTCTCGTCGCCCATCGAGGTGAGGAAATATTCCGGGTAGCCCGAGCCGTCGATGTCGCCCTCGGCGATCCCCATGCCGAAGATCGACAAGTGGCGCCAGCCGTCGGCGCGCGTATAGAGGCGCGGGGCCTTGCCGGGGTCGATGCGCCACAGCTGCTCCTCGCCGCCGCGGTAATATTGGCGGTCGTTGGAGACGCGCAGCGAAGGGATCCCCGACTTGTTCCAGTCGGTGAACAGCATGGAGAGGGCGCAGAAGCCCGGCGCGAGGGCTGAGCGCACGGAATAGTCGGGCGTGTCGCCCGGTTGCGGACGGTAGAGCGAATTCTCCTCGCACGTGCCCCACGGCGAGCCGGGCGCGCTGCGGTCGACATAGTGGCCGATGGCCAGCGTCGGAAACTTCTGCCCGGGCTCCCACTCGGCGGCGAACGCCGTCGTCCAGCCGGAATCGCCGTCGAAGCCCCACTCCTGGTTGGCGAGCGTGAACGTGCAGTTCGGGCCGCCCTTGAGCAAAAGGTTGCGGCCGACGCGCAGCACGAAGAGGTCCATATGCCCGTCGCCGTCGAGGTCGATCGGATAGGCGCCGATGACTTTGGTGAGCAGCTTCGGATCGGCGCCGATGTCGAGCGGCTTCTCCTCGAATTCGAGCGGCCCGGCGGCCTTGGATTTGTTCACGTAGAGCTTGGCCGGGTTCTTGCCGCCCGCGAGGAACACGGAGGGGAATCCGGAGCCGTCGCAGTCGAGCGCGGCGGCGCCGCCGCCGACGAAAAACTCCCAGGGACCGTCGTAGACGCTATGAAGGCCGGCCGCCTCGGCCTCCTCGTGCATGAGGGGAACGTCGCCGACCGGCCTTAAGCGGCCGTCCGCGGCGTGAGCCGATCCGAGCGCGCCCAAGAAGAGCGCGGCGCAGACGAGGGCGAGAGCGGCCCGCATCAGTTCGCCTCGATGACGAGCGAGCGCAGGAAGGCGACGACGCTGTCGCGCTCGCCGGGCGTGAGCGCGAGATAGGCGTCGCGAGCGAAACGGGCTTCGCCGCCGTGCGCGGCGATGACCTCGTCGAGCATGCGGAAGGCGCCATTGTGGCCGTAAGGCGCGGTTGAGCCCACGCCCCAGAGGCGGGGAGTGAGAAAGACGTCGCGCTCGACGAAGCGTTGCGCCTGCAGCTCATTGCCGAGCGCGTTGACGTTCTCGTCCACGATCAGATGGCGTTTGAGGTCGCTGTAGAGCGGGATGAGCCACTCGCCCTTGTCGTTCTTCTTGAGCGACTTGCCGAAAGGCAGCGCCCCGAGATCGATGCGGATCGCAGCCTTGGTCTCGTTCTCGCGCAGTGTGCCGGCCATGTCGTAGGGCGCCGGATCGGTGAAGACGAGTGACTTCAGGGGCAGCGCCTCGATATGGCAGGAGGCGCAGCCGAGACTCCGGAAGCGCTCGGCGCCTTGCTTTGCGGCCACGCGCCAGTCGTCCGGGAGATCGGTCTTGACGGTCGGCGGCGGCAAGGTCGCCTGGAACGCCACCAGAGCCGACACGTCGCCCGCCGTGACGGCGTCCGGCGCCCCGCTCTCGGCGAAATCGTGGCTCCCGGTCCAGCGGACGCCGAAGCGCTCCACCGCCTCCATGCCGTGATGCGCGTTGAGGGCGTTGATGGTGAACTGCCTTAATGAGGTGAACACGCCCTTCCGGCTGAACGGGCGCACGATGAGGTCGGCGTCGACGCCGTCGACCGAATCGAGGTCGACCTCGCCGTCCGCGTGGGCCACGATCCAGCCGAAACGGACGCCCTTCGAGACGAGGTCGGCGCGACAATCCTCTCCCGTCGCGCGGGCGCGCTTCACCGCATCCGTTCGGATCGCCTGCAGATCGGCGGTCATCTCGCGCGCGAGCAACTCGACAAGCCCCGCCCCCATGATCGCAATCGTATGCCGCTCGCTGGAGAACGACGGATCGGTCGAATCGAACTGGGCGCTTTCGAAGCCCTCCGACACGAAAGCGTTGGACACGTCGTCGCCGGAGCCGCCGACGACTGGATCATTGTGGCAGCCGAAGCAGGAGTTGGCGTCGGGGCCGCTGGTGCGGCTGAAGGGCGGATTGACCCCGCTCTTGCGTTTGGTCGGAATGATCGCCTGCGTCGCCTTCGGCCGCCCGGCGCCGTCGACGGTGGTGAATTTCGCCTTGAACAGTTGGCGACCGCGCTCGATCAAGGCCGGCAGCGCCGAAGGGCCTTGCGCGGCGATCGATTCGAAATCGAGGTGCGACGAAAAGACGCGCTCGTCCCAGCTCGCCGCAAACGCCGCTCCCGCCGCGAGCGCCGCAGCAAGCGCTCCGAGCGGAAGACATCTCGCAAGGTTGCGCCCCATTGTCCTCCCTGCCCTGCCCTGCCGCCGAGGCCAGCGAACTTTCCGCCCTCCTCGGCCGATCTCCGCACTCTTGTCACGAGCCGAGCGTCCTTCGCAAGCCGGTTCGCAGTCGTTCTTAACTCTCGCCGCAATTGCGCTGGCGCTCCTTTGGGCGATCCTGTAAACAGCCTTTCTGATCGGTTTTATCGAAGCGATCGGAAGTGTTTAGCAGTCCCCGTGAGGGACTGAAAGTGGAGGAAATTGAATGAAATCCGCAATGAAATGGGCGCTTGGGGCGGCGTTGTTTGCTTCCGTCAGCGTGACCTCGTTCGCCGCCCTGGCGAAGGACATAACGGTCGGGGTCTCCTGGTCGAACTTCCAGGAAGAGCGCTGGAAGACCGACGAGGCGGCGATCAAGCAGGTGCTCGACAAGGCGGGCGCGAAGTACATTTCAGCCGACGCCCAGCTAAATGCGACGAAGCAGCTCGCCGACGTCGAGAGCCTGATCTCCAAGGGCGCCGACGTCCTGATGATCCTGGCGGTGGACAACGAGGCGATCCTGCCGGCCGTGAAGAAAGCGACCGACGAGGGCATTCCGGTCATTGCCTACGACCGCCTGATCGAGAGTCCGAACGTGCTCTACATTACTTTCGACAACATCGGCGTCGGCCGGATGATGGCGCAGGCGATCGAGAAGGTGAAGCCCGCCGGCAACTACGCCTTCATCAAGGGCGACAAGGGCGACGCGAACGCCAACTTCCTGTTTTCGGGCATCATGGAAGTGCTGAAGCCCGCGATCGACGCCGGCAAGATCAAGAATGTCGGCGAAACCTACACCGACGGGTGGAAGCCCGACAACGCCCAGAAGGAAATGGAGCAGATTCTCACCAAGAACAACAACAAGGTCGACGCGGTCGTGGCCGAGAACGACGGCATGGCGGGCGGCGTCGTGGCCGCGCTCGCGGCGCAGGGCCTAGCCGGCGTCGTGCCGGTCACGGGGCAGGATGGCGACCACGCGGCGATCAACCGCATCGCCCTCGGCACGCAGACCGTCTCGATCTGGAAGGACGCGCGCGACCTTGGCCATACCGCCGCCGCAGCGGCGGTCGAACTCGGCAACGGCAAGAAGACGAGCCAGGTCGCCGACGTGAAGCCCTTCAACGGCGGGCCGAAGCACATGACGGTCGACGGCATTCTGCTCACGCCGCTCGCCGTCACCAAGGACAACCTCAACGTCATCGTCGACAAGGGCTGGATCACCAAGGCGGAAGTCTGCGCCGGCGTGAAGCCCGAGATGACCCCGTATTGCAAATGAGCTGACCGCCCTGTAGCAGGGTGAAACCAAGGAAGGCCGCGCCGCTCTGACGGCGGCGCGGCTCCAAAGAGAAACGCGACGCGCGCTGGGTTCGCGGCAACAGCGGCAACATTGGAAAA
The DNA here is from genome assembly GCA_035500275.1 of Roseiarcus sp. Taxonomy (GTDB): domain Bacteria; phylum Pseudomonadota; class Alphaproteobacteria; order Rhizobiales; family Beijerinckiaceae; genus Roseiarcus. The sequence goes on from DATJXI010000060.1 coordinate 4,526, forward strand.
AGCAGGGAGGGAGCATGACCACCGCAGCGCCCGGCGCAATCAGCGCCGCTCCGAATGAGCCGGCCATCCGCAGGCTGCTGCGCGCCACCGAGATCGATACGCGCATGATCGGCATGATCGCCGCGCTGGCGCTGATCTGGGTCGGATTCAACGTCTATACGTGGGTTCAATCCGGCGAGGGGGTGTTCCTCACGCCGCGCAATCTGTGGAACCTGACGGTCCAGACCTCGTCGATCGCGGTGATGGCGAGCGGGATGGTGCTGGTCATCGTCATGCGCCACATCGACCTATCGGTCGGTTCGATCGTCGGCTTCGTCTCGACGATCGTCGGCGTCACGCAGGTCTGGTTTCTGCCTCACTTTCTCGGCCTCGAGAATCCCTTCACCTGGATCATAACGGTGGTCCTCGCGCTCGCCGTCGGCGCCGCCGTCGGCGCCTTCCAGGGCGCGCTCGTCGCCTATATCGGCATTCCCGCTTTCATTGTCACCCTCGGCGGGCAATTGTTCTGGCGCGGCGCCGCCTGGTGGGTGACGACGGGCGCCACGATCGCACCGCTCGACGGACGGTTTTCGTTGATCGGCGGAGGTCCGCGCGGCTCGATCGGCGGCATGGCGAGCTGGGCGCTGGCGGCGCTCGCCTGCGTCGGCATCGTCGTCGGGCTTTCCGCCGGGCGACGGCGGCGCGCGCGCTACAACTTCCCGCAGCGGCCGATGTGGGCGGAAGTGACGATCGCGGCCTTCGGCTGCTTCGTCGCTCTCGGGGCCACCGCGATCGTCAACGCCTATCCCTGGCCCGAGCGGGTGGCCGCGGCATACGCGAAGGCCCACGACATTCCGGTCCCCGAGGGCGGGCTCATCATTCCGACCGGCTATGCGATCCCGGTTCTGATCGCGCTCGCCGCCGGCGGCGTGATGACCTTCATCGCCAAGCGCACCCGCTTCGGCCGCTACGTCTACGCGATCGGCGGCAATCCCGACGCGGCCGAGCTTGCCGGCATCAACACGAAGATGATCACCATCGCCGTCTTCGGCCTGATGGGCCTGCTCGCCGGAATTTCCGCCTGCATCGACTCGGCCCGCCTCAACTCGGCGACCAATGCGCTCGGCACGCTCGACGAGCTTTACGTGATCGCGGCCGCGGTCATCGGCGGCACCTCGCTCTCCGGCGGCGTCGGCACGATCTACGGCGCGCTGATCGGCGCCTTCGTCATCCAGTCGTTGCAGTCAGGCATGGTGCTGCTTGGCTTCGACGCCGCGTTCCAGCAGATGGTGGTCGGCGCGGTGCTGGTCGCGGCCGTCGGCATCGACACCTTCTATCGCCGCCGCACCGCCAAGGGCTGAGGTTAAAGGAAAAGGCCATGGAGCAGGCAAGGACCCCACTCGTCGAGATGAAAGACGTCTCGCTGGCGTTCGGCGGCGTGAAGGCCGTCGACCACGCCTACATTGATCTCTATCCCGGCGAGGTGGTCGGGCTGCTCGGTCATAACGGCGCGGGCAAGTCCTGCCTCATCAAGGTCTTGTCCGGCGCCTACAAGCGCGACGGCGGGCAGATCTTCATCAACGGCCAGGAAGCGCACATCGGCAATCCGCGCGACGCCAAGAACTATGGCATCGAGACCGTCTACCAGGCGCTCGCGCTCGCCGATAACGTCGACGCGGCCTCGAACCTCTATCTCGGCCGCGAGCTTTTGACCTCTTGGGGCACGCTCGACGATTCGGCGATGGAGGCCGAGGCGCGCAAGGTGATGGGGCGGCTCAATCCCAACTTCCGCCGCTTCAAGGAGCCGGTGATCGCGCTTTCGGGCGGCCAGCGCCAGTCGGTCGCCATCGCGCGGGCGATCCACTTCAACGCCAAGATCCTCATCATGGACGAGCCGACGGCGGCGCTCGGTCCCGCCGAGACGGCGCAGGTCGGCGAACTCGTGAAACAGCTCAAGTCCGAGGGCATCGGCATCTTCCTCATCAGCCACGACATCCACGACGTGTTCGACCTCGCCGACCGGGTCACGGTGATGAAAAACGGCCAGATCGTCGGCTCAGGCCGCGTGCAGGACATGACCAAGGACGAAGTGCTCGGCATGATCATTCTCGGCAAGTGCCCGCCGGGGGCAATCCCGGGTCCGGGAGCGATGCAGAGCTGAGGCTTTCCGGCTCTGGCGACGCATCGACTGCAATGACATCGTCGGCGCCGCCGCTTAAGACGACGCGCGCATGACCTCCATCGCCGAGCGCTACCGCGCGCTTACAAACGTCCGCAGCCTAGAATTCGATTCCGCCCAGGCGCGGCTGGCGGAGGCCCTCGACTCGCTTTCGGTCAAACTCAAAGGCTACAGAGCCGACGCGAAACCGAACGCCTTCGCACGGCTCATGGGCGCAAGGCCCGCCGAGCCGCCGAAAGGCCTCTACGTCCATGGGCCGGTCGGCCGCGGCAAGACCATGCTGATGGACCTCTTCTTCGAGGCCGTTGAGGTCCCGCGCAAGCGCCGCGCGCATTTCCACGCCTTCATGGCCGACGTGCATGCGCGCCTGCACGGCTGGCGGCGGGCCCGCAAGCGGGGCGAGGTCTCGGGCGAGGACCCGATCGCTCCGGTCGCCGCCGACATCGCGCGCGACGCGTCGCTGCTCTGCTTCGACGAATTCGCGGTGCGCGACATCGCCGACGCGATGATCCTCGGACGCCTCTTCGCCGCGCTGCTCGCGGCCGGCGTCGTCGTGGTGGCGACGTCAAACGTCGCGCCGGAGGAGCTTTACAAGGACGGACTCAACCGCGCGCTGTTCACGCCGTTCATTGCGTTGCTGCGCGAGCGTCTGAACGTCGTCCAGCTCGACGCGCGCACGGACTATCGGCTTGAGAAGCTCGTCAGAGCCCCGGTCTATTACACCCCGCTCGGGCCGAAGGCCGACGCGGCGCTCGACGCGGCCTTTCTTGCGCTGACAGGCCGCGCTGAGGGCGAGCTCGCGCCTCTCGAGGTGCTCGGCCGCACGCTCAACGTGCCTCAAGCCGCGGGCGGCGTCGCCCGCTTCGATTTCGACACGCTCTGCCGGCGCCCGCTCGGTTCGGCCGATTATCTCGAGATCGCCGAAGAGTTCCACACGCTGGTCCTCGACCGCATTCCGGCGATCGGGCCGAGCGAGCGCAACGAAGCCAAGCGCTTCACGATCCTCATCGACGCGCTCTACGACATGCGGGTGAAGCTCATCGCCTCGGCGGCGGCCGAGCCGGACGAATTGTTCGCCGGAACGGACGGGGCGGAGGCGTTCGAATTTCAGCGCGCGGCGTCGCGCCTGCATGAGATGCGCTCGGCGGACTACCTCGCGCTGCCCCACGGGCGAGAGGGCGCATCGCGCTCCGCCGACCTCGGCGGCATCGTGGAGACCTGAGCCCACCCAAGACGGAGGGGCGGGCGTCGCAGGCGCGCTTGGCTCGCCGCGCCCGAGACGCGGTCAGCGGCCGTGTCTACAACACCGCCGCCGGGGCGAAGTTTCACGCCAGCCGCGGATAGCCTGCCGACTCCGCCTCGCGCTCGATCTCGAGGACGCGGTCGTAGTCCGTGGGCGTCGCCGGGCTCGCGCCGCAAAGGCCGAGCATTTCGCGAGCCTCCGCAAGCGAAGGTTCGGTCAGCGCCATGAGCAGCGCCTCGCGGACCGCGGCGATCGTCTGAGGCGGCAGGCGCGCGCTTGCGATGAACGGCAGGCAGGGCGAGCTTATCGTTTCGGCGACAACCGCGACGCGCGCGGCGCGTTTGGGACGCGCGCGCTCCATCAGAGCGAAGGCCACGCAGTCGATCGCCGCGATGTCGGCGCGATCATTGGCCACGGCGTCGACGCTCGTCGCGTGCGAGCCGGTGACGCTGACCTCATCGAAAAAAGGGCGCCCCGACGCCAGCGGCGCAATCGCCGCGCGGAAGAGGTTCATGCCCGAGTTGCTTGTCCAGCCGTTCACCGCGGCGCGGGCGCCGCGAAATTGCGCCAAGCTGCGGCGTTTGTCGTCTTGCCTCGCGATGATGAAACTTCTGTGCGTCGCGCCCGCGCAGCCCGGAAAGGCGTAGTGCGGCGTCGCGACGAGCGCGGCCGACCCCTGCAGGTCTTTCACATATGGAAAGCCGCAGGTCTGCCCGAGCAGGAGCCGCGCATCGCGCCATTGCGCCTCCAAATCTCCGCTGCGCGTCAGCCGAACCGGCGCGTCGATTTCCTGAGCGCGCAAGCTCGCCGCGATCGCCGCCCATAACGCGTCGTTCGCCGCGGCGGTCTCGGGGAAATGGTACATCGGCAGCGCCGCGATGAACCCTGTGCCGCTCACGTCAGCTTGCGGATCCACCCGGGATGGACCGGCGCGTCATGCGGCGAAAGAAGGTACCGCCGCGCGACGTCGAGGTATGAGCGGTAGACGAGCCCGCCGTTGCGCGCGATGAGCGCCGCCCTATTGAGTCGGTAGAATTTGGGCAAAAGGTACCAGGGAATGCGCCCCCGCACGTGATGCGCGACGTGGAGATTATTGAAGAGGAAGAGCGGCCCGAGCAGCCGCGCGTCTTCCACGATCGCGGTGCGCCGCTCAGCCTCCGGCGCCGCGCGATGCTCGGCGAAAGAGCGCACCATCGCCAGACTCATGCCCGGATAGACGAAGGCCGCGACATAGAGCCAGAGCGGCATTCCGCACACGCCCATGACCCAAATCATGACCGGCGCGCATTGGATGAGATGCCAGAACAACGTCGCGCGCGCGGCGGGCTTGCCGGCCCAGCCGTCGCGAAGCTCGTCGCGAATCGAGCGCGACATCATCCAGGCGGGGCCGAAGAGCATTCGCCCGAGGAGAGTGGACTGGAATCGCACGAGCTTGCGGCCGGTCGGGCCAAGGTCGCGCCATCCTGCCTCCGTCCAATAGTAGCTCTCCGGGTCCTCGAACGGGTCGGTCAGGTTCGCATCCTGATGGTGCCGCAAGTGAGTCGTGCGAAAAGTCGCGTAGGGGAGCCACAGCGCGAGCGGCCAGACGCCGATCGCCTCGTTGACGAGACGGCTTTGAGTCGGGTGGCCATGGATGGTCTCGTGCTGGAGGTTCATCTGCCAGGCGATGATCCAGGCGCCGAGCGCCGGCAGAGCCGAATGCAAGTCGCGCCAGAAAAACGTCGCCGCGAACCACAGTCCGTAAATCACGATCGCCAGCGCGACCGTCGGCCACTCGACCTTCCGCTTAAGCGGCGGAAGCTCTACAATCTCCACCTCTTTAGACTCCCCAAAGCTTCGGGGCGCCCCTGTCCCCCGAATCACTCTTCAGTCTAGGAGATCACTGTTTGTGAGGCTTCACAATCCGTCAAACGGCTGACGGGCAAGAATATTTTGTTGCCGGCTGGTAAAGAAGGGCTTGCCGGACTCAGGCCGCGCGGACTTGCCCTTGCGCCGACGCGAGCGCGCCCGGCTCGAGCTCGCAATAGAGCAGGCGGTCGGGATCGAGGGGGCCCGGCAGCGAGATCTGGCCCCGCGGCGCGCGCTTGAACCCCATCCGCGCGTAGTAGGGTTCGTCGCCGACCAGGATGACGAGCTTCCAGCCTTTAGCCTTCGCCGCCTCGAGCGACTGATTCACAAGCGCCTCCCCGATTCCCTGGCTGCGAAACACAGGCTCGACGATGAGCGGTCCGAGCAGCAGCGCCGACGCGCCGCCGATGACGATCGGCGTCATCGAAACGGCGCCGACGAGCAGCGTGCCGACCCGGGCCACGAAGGAGAGCGACGGGTCAGGGTCCGCCGCTTCCCTGACCCGATAGGCGGTGCGGGCGAAGCGTCCGGGACCGAAGACCCGCTCGTTGAGGTGGTGGATGGCCTCGGCGTCGTCCGGCGTCTCGGATTCGATGAGAAGGGAAAGGTCGGTCATCGCGCCGCCCTTAGCATGCGGCGCAACCGGCAGAAACGTCACGCCCCGAGCAAATTCGGATCGCGCCAGCCGCGCTCGAACGGCAGCCGCCAGGAATGGGGCGCGACGAGCTGATAGATCGACTGCGGTCCCCACGAGCCGGGCGCATAGATGCGCACCGCCGGCGGATTTTCTACGAGCCGCGCCGAGACCTCCCACAAGCGCTCGATGCCCTCGGCCGCGCAGAAGAGCGTGTGGTCGCCGCGCATGGCGTCGAGGATGAGGCGTTCGTACGCCTCCAGCACGTCGCCGCCGAGCCCCGTCTCGTGCATGGCGAATTGCAGGCTCTGCTTGGTGAGGCGCATGCCCGGCCCGGGCTTCTTGCCGTAGAATGAGAGCGAGACGCGCGATTCGTCGGCCAGGTCGAAGGTGAGGTGGTCCGGCCCCTGCAGGCTGACGCCCGAATCCTCCGGAAACATGCTGCGCGGCGGCTCGCGGAAGGCGATCGAGATGATGCGCTGGCCCTCGGCCATGCGCTTGCCTGTGCGCAGGTAGAAGGGGACGCCCGCCCAGCGCCAATTGTCGACGCGGCATTTGAGCGCGATGAAGGTCTCGGTGTCGGATTCCGGATCGACTCCCTTCTCCTTGCGGTAGCCGATGTACTGCCCGCGCACGACCTCGGCCGGATCGATCGGCAAGAGCGAGCGGAACACCTTGTTCTTCTCCTCGCTGATCGGCCCCGGCGCAAGCGATGTTGGCGGCTCCATCGCCGTGAAAGCCAGGATCTGGAAGAGGTGCGTGACAACCATGTCGCGAAAGGCGCCGGTCTGCTCGTAGAACGCGATCCGGCTGCCGATCTCCAGCGCCTCCGGCACGTCGATCTGCACGTGGTCGATGAAGTTGCGGTTCCAGATCGGCTCGAAGAGACCGTTGCCGAACCGGAAGGCCAGAATGTTCTGGGCCGGCTCCTTGCCGAGGAAATGGTCGATGCGGAAAATCTGGTCCTCGGAGAAGACCTCGTGCAGCTCGGCGTTGAGCGCTTTCGCGCTCTCGAGGTCGGTGCCGAACGGCTTCTCCATGATGATGCGCGAGCCCTTGGCGAGCCCGGCCTCGGCGATCATTCGCAACACCGCCAAAGCAGCGCCTGGCGGCACGCTGAGGTAGTGGACGATCTGGCTGTCGTCGCCGCACGCTGCCCGGGCCTTCTCGACCGCGGCCTTGAGCGTCCCCGGGCCGCTCTTGAGCGGCACATAGTCGAGCGCCGCCGCGAAGCGCGGCCAGTCCTCCAAGCCGGGGCCATGCGCATGGCGGGTCTCGACCGCCTTCTTGGCGAGAGCGCGAAAGTCGTTGGCGTCGATCGGGTCGAGCGAGACGCCGATGATGCGGCAATTCGGGATGAACCCGGACGCGCACAAGTGGTAGAGGCCGGGCAGGAGCTTGCGCTGCGCAAGGTCGCCGGTGGCGCCAAACAGCGCTACGATCTGCGGCAGCTTGGGGCCCACCCCGGCCGGCGCCTTCGCCATTGCGCGCCTCTCCTTGTCCCGAAATATGCGCTCGCCCGACGCTCAAAGCACACTCGTGCGACAGCCAGAGGACGAGGGCAAGAGCCATTCATGCCGGCGCCGCGGAAGCGACCCTTAATTTAAGGCTTCGCGCATTCGAACGAGGCCGCCTGCTCCGGATCGGCGGTCGCGACCACCCCGTCGGGCGCCTTGCCCTTCTCAACCCCGTCGGTAAGCGCGGTCAGCGCGTCGAACTTGTCGAGCGCGATCCCGCCGTCGCAATGCGTCATCCCCGGCACGGCGAACAGCCGCACGCTGTCGTCGGCCTTGCCGTCGAGATTGGCGTTGAGCTTGTCGCGCCATCGGACCGTGTCATCGATCGAAAACACAGGGTCCGCCTGGCCGTGGTGGACGATCATCTTGCGGTTGAGCTTGCGGAACGCCTCG
>DATJXI010000061.1:0-28729 GCA_035500275.1 Roseiarcus sp.
CGTGCCGCTGTTCGTGGGCCGCGAGAAGTCGATTCGCGCCCTCGAAGAGGTGATGAGGTCGGACAAGGCGATTCTGCTGGCCACTCAGAAGAATGCGGCCGACGACGATCCGACGCCGGACGCCATCTTCTCGGCCGGCACGCTTGCGAGCGTCCTGCAACTCCTCAAGCTGCCCGACGGCACCGTCAAGGTGCTGGTCGAAGGCTCGGCGCGCGCCGAAGTCATTCGCTACATTCCGGGCGACAGCTTCTTCCAGGCGGAAGCTAGGGCGGTCGCGGACGACCCGATCGACAAGATCGAGGCCGAGGCGCTGTCGCGCTCGGTCATCTCCGAGTTCGAGAGTTACGTGAAGCTCAACAAGAAGATTTCGCCCGAGGTCGTCAGCGCCGTTAACCAGATCGATGACTACGGCAAGCTCGCCGACACGATCGCCTCGCACCTTGCGATCAAGCTCGCCGACAAGCAGGCGATTCTTGAAATGCGCTCCGTCTCCAAGCGGTTCGAGAAGTGCCTCGCGCTCATGGAGAGCGAGATCTCGGTGCTGCAGGTGGAAAAGCGCATCCGCACCCGCGTCAAGCGTCAGATGGAGAAGACGCAGCGCGAGTACTATCTCAACGAGCAGATGAAGGCGATCCAGAAGGAGCTTGGCGACGAAGAGGGCAAGGACGAAATGTCCGAGCTCGAAGAGCGCATCAAGTCGATCAAGCTCACGAAGGAAGCGCGCGACAAGGCGATGGGCGAGCTCAAGAAGCTCCGCCAGATGGCGCCGATGTCGGCCGAGGCCACCGTCGTGCGCAACTATCTCGACTGGCTCCTCTCCATCCCGTGGCAGAAGCGCTCGAAGATCAAGAAGGACCTGCCGGCCGCGCAGGCGATCCTTGACGCCGACCACTTCGGCCTCGAGAAGGTCAAGGATCGCATCGTCGAGTATCTTGCCGTGCAGCAGCGGGCGAACAAGCTGACCGGCCCGATCCTATGCCTCGTAGGTCCCCCCGGCGTCGGCAAGACCTCGCTTGGCAAGTCGATCGCCAAAGCGACCGGGCGCGAATTCGTGCGCATGTCGCTCGGCGGCGTTCGCGACGAGGCCGAGATCCGCGGCCATCGCCGGACCTATATCGGCTCGATGCCCGGCAAGGTCATCCAGTCCATGCGCAAGGCGAAGACCTCGAATCCGCTGTTCCTGCTGGACGAGATCGACAAGATGGGCATGGACTTCCGGGGCGATCCGTCGTCGGCGTTGCTCGAGGTCCTCGACCCTGAGCAGAACGCGACGTTCAACGACCATTACCTGGAGGTCGACTACGATCTGTCGAGCGTAATGTTCATCACCACGGCCAACACGCTAAACATTCCGCCGCCGCTCATGGACCGGATGGAGATCATCCGCATCGCGGGCTACACGGAGGATGAGAAGCTCGAGATCGCAATACGCCATCTCCTGCCGAACTCAATGACGAAACACGGCCTCGACGCGAAGGAATTCGAGGTCGAGGACAGCGGGATCACGGAGCTGATTCGCCGCTACACCCGTGAGGCGGGCGTGCGCAACCTCGAGCGCGAGATCTCGAACCTCGCCCGAAAGGCGGTGAAGGAGATCCTGACGAGCAAGAAGAAGAAGATCCTCGTCAAGGCCGATAACGTCTCCGAATTCCTCGGCCCGCCGAAGTTTCGCTTCGGCGAGATCGAGGCGGACGACCAGGTCGGGCTCGTCACCGGCCTCGCATGGACCGAGGTCGGCGGAGAGCTTCTCACCATCGAGGGCGTGATGATGCCCGGCAAGGGCCGCATGACAGTAACGGGCAATCTCAAGGACGTGATGCGGGAGTCGATCTCCGCCGCGGCGTCCTACGTGCGTTCGCGGGCGGTCGACTTCGGGATCGAGCCGCCGCTTTTCGACAGGCGCGACATCCACGTGCACGTCCCTGAGGGCGCGACGCCCAAGGACGGACCGTCAGCGGGGGTGGCGATGGCGACGGTCATCGTCTCGATGCTTACCGGCATTCCCGTTCGGCACGACATCGCCATGACCGGCGAAGTGACGCTGCGCGGCAGGGTTCTGCCGATTGGCGGACTCAAGGAGAAGCTCCTTGCAGCGCTGCGCGGCGGGATCAAGAAGGTCCTCGTTCCCGAAGAGAACGTGAAGGATCTCGCCGAGATCCCGAACTCGGTGAAGAACGGGCTCGAGATCGTTCCGGTCTCGCGCATGGAGGAAGTGCTGTCGCACGCCCTCATCCGGAAGCCCACGCCGATTGCGTGGGAGGAAGAGGTCGCCGTGACGCCGCCGCCTGCCGCCGAGGAAGAGGGTCCGGGGCTCGTCGCCCACTGACGAACCAACGGTGGCGCCGTCGCCTGCATCTGACACGCCGCGAATCCTCGGGATTCGCGGCGATTTTCATGGCTAAGACGCCATTTTCCTCCGGAAAACGTATCTTTTTTTGCGGTCGATCCCCGCAAACCCTTGCGTTTCCTGATGAGAACGGTGAGCAATGTGCCGAACTCACCGCCGATTCGCGAACGATGCGGGCGCCAGTGCTGCAGCGAGGAAGCGGGCGAGCAGCGCGGCTTTGAGTTAAGTCCGCGCGAGGAGGACGGCGCCCCGTCAGTGCAAGCGCCGCATCGGATGGAGAGGTCAGTTATGAACAAGCTTGAGCTCGTCGATCATATCGCTGCGGAGGCCGACTTGACTAAGGTCAGCGCCGCGGCGGCGCTCGAGGCCGTCCTGGACGGAATCACCAAGAGTTTGAAGAAGGGCGAGGAAGTTCGCCTTGTCGGTTTCGGCACCTTCTCGGTGCGCGAGCGGGCCGCAGGCAAGGGCCGCAATCCCGCGACGGGCAAGGAGATCAAGATCGCCGCATCGAAGAACGCTCGCTTCAAACCTGGCGCGGCTCTCAAAGCAAGCCTCAACAAAAAGGCGGCCGTCAAGAAATAGGCCGCCGCCGAGCTCTTAAGCTGGCGGCTGAAGCGTCGGGCGGCCCTTGGGCCGCCCATTTCATCTCCAGGCGCTGAGGTCGATGGTCCGCTTGGCGCGGCCTGCGCGAGCCTGTAAGTTTGCTCGGCTGGAAAGGCGATTTTACCCAAGGGCGGTTAGCTCAGTTGGCAGAGCGTCTCGTTTACACCGAGAGGGTCGGCGGTTCGAGCCCGTCACCGCCCACCAGCCGTCGAGGGAACAGGAAAGCCGCTTTCGCGCTGGTTGCGCTCTTCATGGCTGCGGCGCCGGAGGCCGGCCTCGCGGACGCGATGACCTTTCGGGTCGAGCTGCTGCAGGCCGGAAACTGCGGCGCGCGCTGCCCGCGCGTGATCGCCGCGGACGGCGTGATTGAAACCGACACGCCGCAGGCGTTTGTCGCGTTCCTCAAGGAGCGCGGCGACGACAAGAGCCTCAGGCGGATCGTTTTCTTCAATTCGCGCGGCGGCAATGTCGTGGCTTCGATGGTGTTCGGCCATATTTTGCGCGCCCTCCGAGTGGCCGCAGTCGTCGGTCGCTTCGGCGCCGAAGGCGATCCGCATCCCTATGTCGGCGAATGCCTTTCCGCCTGCGTCTATGCAATGATGGGCGCGGTGCGCCGGGTCGCGCCGCCGGGGAGCGAGATCGCCCTGCACAGAATGTCGATCATCGAGAACGAGACGGGAGGCTTGTTCGGCTCCTCGCAGGTGAAGCGCAGTTTCGCGGACGCGCCGATGGTTTCCGTCCTCAAGCGCTACGCGCGCAAGATGGGCGTGAACCCCGCGCTGGTGGCGGCCGCGGAATCGCTGCCGCCGGATTCGATGCATGTCCTGACCCGCGAAGAGATGCGCCACTGGTCATTCGCGAAGAGCCAGTTCTGAGCCAACGTCAGGAGAGCGCGCCAGACCCCCGCCAGGTCTCCTTGACTTGGCCGTCGCGCTGGCTTATCGGGCTCACGCGCTCGCGGGGGTGTAGCTCAGTTGGTTAGAGCGCCGGCCTGTCACGCCGGAGGTCGCGGGTTCAAGTCCCGTCACTCTCGCCATTATCTCTAAATCCGTTTGAGCGACTGCGCCCATTCCAACTCGCTCCAGCGATTTCGTGCAGACCTTTGTTTACTTTCCGCCCGGACTCTTCGGCGGCCTGGCGCAGAGGTCTAAGCTCCACTTCGAGATCTGCGAAATCGCCGCTCGAGCTTCGCTGCAAACGGCATGCGAGGCTTCCCGTCGCGGCCCGCGGTAACGCCGCTCTTTTGGGGTGTACGGGGTCAAAGAGCCCATATGCTGACTTGTTTGGCGCAAAGAACCTGCAGTCCCCGCCTCCGGCCACTCACTGGGCAAGAAAGCTTGGCAAAAGGTGGAGGGCTGAGCCTGCCGGCAGGGCCACCGATGTGGCGCGGACGAATCGCAGCATCTTGAGCGGGGGAACGAAGTGGACTTGAACCAACGGGAGCACCGATATGGAGACCTGCGTGAAGTCGTCATAGATGTCATGCTGGACGCCAGCGACAACCGCATGGATAATTTCGAGACGCTCCTGAAGACGGTGGCGCTTGAACTGGACAAGCGGGACGGACTTGCAACCGGGCGCCAGCGTCTTTCGCACGGATCAGCCTCTCAATTGCATCCAAACGATGCGGAGCTGGTTCTTGAAATTGTCTGGGACCTGGTTCGGCAAGGGACTTTGACCTTTGGCCTCAACCAGTCGAATCCCTGCTGGCCGTCACTCAGGCTCAGTCGCTTTGGCGATTACGCTCTCCGGCACGGTTGCTATCGCTTTCACAATAACACCGGATTCATGAAAGCCTTGCGTTCTGAAGTAGCCGATATTTCGCCTGAAGCCGTCGTCTACCTTAGAGAAGCGGTGTCGGCGTTTTACACGGATTGCCTGCTGTCGGCGTGCGTGATGCTCAGCATCGCGGCGGAAAGCGAATTCCTGAGACTGCTTAACATCGCAAGGAACAGCAAGAGTTATGGCAGGTATTTTTTGAGTATCGGCGACGAGCAGAACCTCGGAGCAAAAATAGCTCAATTCAGGGAAGCCATAAAACGAATAACGGCTCTTTTGCCTAGATCGGCGACAGATGAACTTGACCAAAATTTGAGCATGATCCAATCGGTGATTCGCACCACGCGGAACGACTTGGAGCAGCCGTCTGGCGCTCTTTCGCCGTCGCGGGACCAAGTGTACCTCTATCTTCAGCTGTTCATACCTTTTGCCGAGCAGGCGATGCGGCTGCGGCGAGAGTTGAACGAGCCTCTCTACCCGCGGCTTGTCCGAGTCCACTGACGTCGACGTCCCGACCGCCGAGCGATGCCCGCCTGAGGCTTCTGCCGCCCCTGGCCTTTCTGCTCCCCCAGGGCGAACTGGGGATCCTGGCGATCCGATCTAACCAGTTGAAAACAAACCTGTAATGGTCATGTCTTGCATTGTTGGACAGAATCGCGGCCGGCGTCCAATCAGCTTTGCCTCCCCCGCAGGCGCGCCTTCACGCGTATTCGCGATTCTCTCGGGTGGCTACATGCGTGTCGCGGAGGTCCTGCTTACCGGCGATATTCGAAAAACAAGCCTGGCAAAAGGTGGACGGCTGAGCCTGCCGGCAGGGCCACCAACGTGGCGTGAGCGAATCGCAGCATCCCGAGCCGGGAGACTGAAATGAACTGGGACCAACAGGAGCACAGCTACGAAGAGCTGCGCGAGGTTGTCATCAACATCATGCTGGACGCCAACAATAATGGCGTGGACAGGTTCGAGAAGCTCCTAGATAAGACTAAACTTGAACTTTGTCAGCAGGACGAACTCGGACATCGACATTGCGACCCAGCTACGCAGCTGCACCCGAATGACGCCGAGCTCGTGCTTGAAATTGTCTGGGACCTGTTTCGGCAAGGGATTGTCACGTTGGGCCTGAGTGCGTCAAATCCCGGGTGGCCGTGGCTGCGGCTCAGTCGCTTCGGCGAATACGCTCTGCAACATGGCCCTTATCGCTTCCACAATAAAACAGAGTTCTTGAAAGCTTTGCGATCTGGAGCAAACGACCTGTCTCCCGACGCCGTTCTTTATTTGAGGGAAGCGGTCGGGGCATTTTATGCGAACTGTCTGCTGTCGAGCTGTGTCATGCTCAGTATCGCGGCGGAAAGCGAATTCCTGAGACTGCTTGACGTCGCTAGAAGTAGCAAAACATATGGAAAATACTTCTCTCGAATAGGAGATGGACTGAGCGTTCGAGCAAAGGTCTCGCGATTCGCGGAGGCGATCAAGCCGATATTGACGCTTCTACCTAAATCGGAAACCGACGGATTAACTGACGCCTTGAGCACGTTGCAATCCTTTATTCGCACCGCGCGGAACGAGTCGGGTCAGCCGTCAGGCGCGAACCCGCCCTCGCGCGACCAGGTGTACGTCTATCTGCAACTGTTCATCCCTTTCGCCGAGCGGTTGATGCGGTTGCGGCGCGAATTGGCGGAGCCTGACTACCCGCGGTTGGTCTGCACCCCATGAAGGACTCGGGGGTCGACGCGTCGAGCGAACGCCGCGCGGGGAGGGGCTCAATGTCACAATTTCTCACAACCCCACAGTTGTATAAAGCTTGCAGTTGTATTAACTTTAGTTTACAACCGTAAACGGTAACGGCGGCGATGGCGAACGGCTCAGCAACCTTCCCTAGCAATCCGACTGGTTTTCTCAGTCTGAGCGGCGACGCTGCAAGATGAGAAACCGCAGTATGCAGGGAAGTTATCATTGCAAGAAGATTAAACCGGGAGTCCATTTTGGTACAAGCGGAGGTCATCGATCGGACTGGCTTTGGAATAGACTGAGCTTAGCACAGCAAATACAGTGCGGCATCGGGAATGTTCCTGATAGAAGCTCCGGCGGCCGAGGCTCAAAGTGAGACGTTACGAGAGGGACATGGGGGTGCGGGTATGTGGACAGAGCAGGCCGTCGAGACGCTCAGGAGATTAGCGCTCGAGGGAAGAAGCGCGGCATGGATCGCGGCGGCGCTCGGCGCGCCTTCGAGAAATGCGGTGATCGGCAAGGCCAATCGGATCGGGGTTAGGCTCAACGGCGCGCCGCGCTCGGGGCCCATCGATGAACCATGCTCAGAACGGCCGCTGCGGCCGGAGATCCCCTGGGGGCGGCGCCCGGCGCCGAATGCAGAAGGGCCGCGCTCGGAACGGCCGCAACCGGCCGAGATCCCTCGGCGGCGGACGCGCCAAGCGCCGATTGGGGAAGGGCCGCGCTCCGAACGGCCGCGGCCGGCGGAGATCCGCTGGGGACGAGCGGCTTCCCAAGCGCGAAGCCGCGCTCCGGCCATTTCTCGTGAAAAGAAACGCTCTGACCGATGGACGTTCGCCTCAGCTGAGATTGGGGAGATGCGGCGGATCGCCTTCGCGGAGATTTGCGAGGTCCAGTGCCGATGGCCGCTCGGCGATCCGACGCAGGAGGACTTCGCCTACTGCGGTCTTCCCGTCGCCAAGGGCCACGCTTATTGCGCCGGTCACTGTCGGTTGGCCTATAGGCTGCCGAATGAGCAGGGTGCGAAAAGAGCTTAGCAAATAGGGCGATCGCCACTCGGGTCCTCCGGCGAGTTCCGCTTTGAACACTGGGCGTCGAGCCCACTTGAGGTGGAATCTCGACGCGAGGAAGCTGGTCTCATTTGGCCGATTAGTGGCCAAGTCCCTCGCAAATCCCCAAAATCGACCCATATTCGCGCTATCCCATCCATCGGCGCGTTTCGCCTTGCATGCTTCGCTGCGCTGCGATAGGCCTTCGATGACAGGAGAGGGCCACGCGTCTTTTCGGACGCCGAGGCCTTTTGCGCCTGTCCGACTTCAAGGGCCAAGGCCGATGCCGAGCCTCATATCCGACTATCTTCCGCTCGTCGTGTTCATCGTCCTGGCGGCGCTGATTTCGGGCGCGCTGCTCATCGCGCCGTTCATTGTCGCCTTCAGATCCCCCGATCCCGAGAAGCTCTCGCCCTATGAATGCGGCTTCAATCCGTTCGACGACGCTCGCATGCGGTTCGACGCGCGCTTCTACCTTGTTTCTCTGCTTTTTATCATCTTCGACCTCGAAGTCGCGTTCCTGTTTCCGTGGTCGATTGTCTTTCATGACCTCGGCGCGTTCGGCTTCTGGTCGATGATGATTTTCCTCGCGGTGCTGACAATCGGGTTTGTCTACGAGTGGAAGAAGGGAGCGCTGGAATGGGATTGACCCTCAGTCCGCTGGTCGCCCCTGGGGCCAAGGGGCTCGTCGACGCTTCGGGCAAGCCGATCGGCGCCTCGGATCCTTTCTTCGGCGCCGTCAATGACGAGCTTGCCGACAAGGGTTTTTTCGCAACCACCGCCGACGAGCTTATCCAGTGGGCGCGCACCGGCTCGCTCATGTGGATGACCTTCGGGCTCGCCTGCTGCGCAGTCGAGATGATGCAGCTCTCGATGCCGCGCTATGACGTTGAGCGGTTCGGCTTCGCGCCGCGCGGCAGTCCGCGACAGTCGGACGTGATCATTGTCGCCGGGACGCTGACCAACAAGATGGCGCCCGCGTTCCGTAAAGTCTACGATCAGATGCCGGAGCCTCGCTACGTCATCTCCATGGGGTCGTGCGCCAATGGCGGCGGCTATTATCACTACTCCTACTCGGTCGTGCGCGGCTGCGACCGCATCGTCCCGGTGGACGTCTACGTGCCCGGCTGCCCTCCGACCGCAGAGGCGCTGCTCTACGGGGTTCTCCTGTTGCAGAAGAAGATCCGCAGGACGGGGACCATTGAGCGTTAGGGCGAGCGGATGGACGAGGTTCTGCAATCCATTGGGGACAACGTCGCCAGCGTGCTGCCCGGCGCCATACTTGACTCGAAGTTCGTGTTCGGCGAGCTGACGCTGACCGTCGACCCGGGCCGCATCATCGACGTTCTGAAGTTCTTGCGCGACGATCCCCGCGCTCAATTCGTCTCGATGATCGACATTTCCGGCGCGGATTACCCGGAGCGGGAGCGGAGGTTCGACGTCGTCTATCACCTCCTTTCGCCGAAGATGAACCGCCGCATCCGGCTCAAGGTCATGAGCGACGAGGAGACGCCGGTTGCGAGCGCAACCGAAGTCTATCCGGGCGCGGACTGGTACGAGCGCGAGATTTACGACCTGTTTGGCGTGATGTTCATCGGCCACCCGGACTTGAGGCGAATCCTGACCGATTACGGCTTCGACGGGCATCCGTTGCGCAAGGACTTCCCGATGACCGGTTTTGTCGAGGTGCGCTACGACGAACTCGAGAAGCGCGTTCGTTACGACCCTGTGCAGCTGACCCAGGAATTCCGCGCCTTCGATTTCCTGAGCCCGTGGGAAGGGCCGCCCCTGCCTGGGGACGAGAAGGCGAGCGGGCCGCGCTCATGACCGAACAACAGACCCTCCGCAACTTCTCGATCAACTTCGGTCCGCAGCATCCCGCAGCGCACGGCGTCCTGCGTCTTGTGCTTGAGCTCGACGGGGAAGTGGTCGAGCGCGTCGACCCGCATATCGGCCTCCTGCATCGAGGCACCGAGAAGCTGATGGAGGCGCGCACTTATCTGCAGAACGTGCCCTACCTCGACCGGCTCGACTATGTCGCGCCGATGAATCAAGAGCACGCCTACGCGCTCGCCGTCGAGCGGCTCCTCGGCGTTGCCATCCCGCGCCGCGCGCAGCTGATCCGCGTGCTCTATTCGGAAATCGGGCGGTTGCTGTCGCATCTGCTCAACGTCACGACGCAAGCGAACGACGTCGGAGCGATGACGCCGATCCTCTGGGGCTTCGAGGAGCGCGAGAAGCTGATGGTCTTCTACGAGCGGGCCAGCGGCTCCCGGATGCACGCGGCCTATTTCCGGCCCGGCGGGGTACACGCCGATTTGCCCGGCGAGCTCGTCGACGACATCTACGCCTTCTGCGATCCGTTCCTCAAAGTCTGCGACGACATGGAGACGCTGCTGACTGGCAACCGCATCTTCAAACAGCGCAACGTCGATATCGGCGTCATTAAGCTCGCCGACGCCTGGGCCTGGGGGTTCTCCGGAGTAATGGTGCGAGGGTCAGGGGCGGCTTGGGATCTGCGCAAAGCGCAGCCTTACGAGTGCTACGAGGAAATGGAATTCGATATTCCGATCGGCAAGAACGGCGACTGCTACGACCGCTATCTCATCCGCATGGAAGAGATGCGCCAATCCGTAAAGATCATGAAACAAGCTTGCGAGATGCTGAACTCGCCGGGCGGGGCCGGACCGGTGACGACGGAAGACGGCAAGGTCGCGCCGCCGAGGCGCGCGCAGATGAAGCGGTCGATGGAGGCGCTCATCCATCACTTCAAGCTTTACACGGAGGGCTACAAGGTTCCGCCTGGCGAGGTCTATGCGGCGGTCGAAGCGCCGAAGGGCGAGTTCGGCGTCTACCTTATCTCCGACGGCTCGAACAAGCCTTATCGCGTCAAGTGCCGCGCGCCGGGCTTCGCCCATCTGCAGGCGATGGATTTCATGTGCCGCAAGCACATGCTGGCTGACGTGAGCGCAATCCTGGGCTCCCTCGACATCGTATTCGGCGAGGTGGACCGATGAGCGACGCGAGGAAGCGCTAGACCCATGTCCGTCCGTCGTCTTGCCGAAAAACAGCCCGAAAGCTTCGAATTCACGCCCGAGAACAAGGCGTGGGCGGAGCGGGAGATCGCGAAATATCCGCCGGGGCGCCAAGCCTCCGCGGTGATCTCGCTCTTGTGGCGGGCGCAGAAGCAGTGCGGCTACTGGGTGCCGCGGCCGGCGATCGAGAAGGTCGCCGCGATGCTCGGCATGCCCAACATCCGCGTGCTCGAGGTTGCGACTTTTTACACCATGTTCAACCTCGCGCCGGTCGGCCGCTACTACGTGCAGCTGTGTGGAACGACGCCTTGCGCGCTGCGCGGAGCGGAAGACGTTAAGGCGGCGTTGCGCGAGCGCATTGGCGAGCCCGGCGAGGTCACGCCCGACGGCATGTTCTCCTGGAACGAGGTCGAGTGCCTGGGCGCCTGTTGCAACGCGCCCATGGTCCAGATCAACGAGGATTATTACGAGGACCTGACGCCGGAGAATTTCAATAAGCTCCTGGACGACCTGGCGGCGGGACGGCCGGTGAAGAAAGGCTCGCAGATGGGGCGCATCTCGTCGGAGCCGGCAGGGCAGCTCACGGCGCTGACAACGCTTTACGGCCTGGACGGCCGCAGCGGCCCGGCGAGCGTCCACGCGAGCGATGGCGCCCGAGCGAGGACCGAAGGCTGATGCTCCGGGATAAGGATCGTATCTTCACCAACATCTACGGCTTCGGCGACCGCACCCTCAAAGGCGCGCGGGCGCGCGGGCAGTGGGACAACACGAAAGCGATTTTGGACAAGGGGCGCGACTGGATTGTTGCTGAGATGAAGGCCTCCGGCCTGAGGGGCCGCGGGGGCGCCGGGTTCCCGACCGGGCTCAAATGGTCGTTTATGCCGAAAAACGTCGATCCGAGGCGGCCGCACTATCTGGTCATCAACGCCGACGAGTCGGAGCCCGGCACTTGCAAGGACCGTGAAATCCTGCGCAACGATCCGCACACGCTCGTCGAGGGCGCGCTCGTCGCCTCGTTCGCGATGGGCGCACATGCGGCCTACATCTATTTCCGCGGCGAATACATTTTGGAGCGCGAGCGGTTTCAGGCCGCGGTGGACGAAGCCTATGACGCGAAGCTGATCGGCAAGGATAATATCCACGGCTGGCCGTCTGACCTTTACGTCCATCACGGCGCTGGCGCCTATATCTGCGGCGAAGAGACGGCGATGCTCGAGTCCCTTGAGGGCAAGAAGGGCATGCCACGCATGAAGCCGCCGTTTCCGGCGGGCGTCGGCCTCTACGGCTGCCCGACGACGGTCAACAACGTCGAGTCGATAGCGGTTGCGCCGACCATTCTGCGACGCGGCGCGGCGTGGTTCTCGAGTTTCGGCGCGCCCAACAACGCCGGCACCAAGCTCTTCTGCATCTCGGGCCACGTCAACAATCCGTGCAATGTGGAAGAGGCGATGTCGATCCCGTTTCGCGAGCTCGTCGATAAGCATGCGGGCGGAATTCGCGGCGGCTGGGACAATCTCCTGGCCGTCATTCCCGGCGGCTCTTCGGTTCGCCTCGTCCCGGCGGAGCAGATCATCGACTGCCCGATGGACTTCGATTCGCTAGTGAAGCTGAAGTCGGGCCTTGGCACGGCGGCGGTGATCGTGATGGACAAGTCCACCGACATCGTACGCGCGATCGCCCGTATCTCCTATTTCTACAAGCACGAGAGCTGCGGCCAGTGCACGCCTTGCCGCGAGGGCGCAGGCTGGATGTGGCGCGTGCTCACGCGCATGGCCGAAGGCCGTGCGCACAAGCGCGAGATCGACATGCTGCTCGAGGTGACGAAGCAGATTGAAGGTCACACGATCTGCGCCCTCGGCGACGCGGCGGCGTGGCCGGTGCAGGGGCTCATCGCTCACTTCCGGCCCGAAATTGAGCGCCGCATCGACCAGTATTCGGCCAGTCCGCATGAGGAGCTCGTGCGCGAGGCGGCGGAGTAGGAGATGGCGGCCACCCACATCGCCCAGCTCAATATCGGCCGGCTCCTCTATCCGGTGGACGATGCGCGCATCGCGGAGTTCCGCGACAATCTCGATCGCGTTAACGTGATCGCCGAGCGCAACCCCGGCTTCGTTTGGCGCCTCAAGGACGACAGCAATAATGCGACCGCGATCCGGCCCTTCGACGATCCGGACATGCTGGTCAACATGTCGATCTGGGAGAGCGTTGAGGCGCTCGAGCGCTTTGTCTGGGCGACGGTCCACAAGCAATTCTACAATCGCAAGGGCGCTTGGTTCGAGAAGTTGACGACGCCGCATTTCGTCATGTGGACGATTGAGGCCGGCCATATTCCGGATCTCGAGGAGGCGAAGGCGCGGCTCGAACATCTCGCGAGCCATGGAGACAGCGACTACGCCTTCGGCTGGGGTTACCTGCCGCACATCAGGCTATGGATGAGCAGGAAATGCGGGTGAGCGGGCGCAATGGACCAGAGCGTGAAGGTGAAGCTCTCGCCGCGGCGCGAACTTGCGGGCGGGGGACGGGAGACGCATGAGCAGGATCGTCATCGACGGCAAGGAAATCGACGTCCCGGCAGAATACACGCTTCTGCAGGCGTGTGAGGCCGCGGGCGCGGAGATTCCCCGCTTTTGCTTCCATGAGCGCCTGTCCATCGCCGGCAATTGCCGCATGTGCCTCGTCGAGGTGAAGGGCGGGCCGCCGAAGCCGACGGCCTCCTGCGCCATGTCGGTGCGCGATTTGCGGCCGGGACCGAATGGCGAGCCGCCGGTCGTTCTGACCAATTCGCCGATGGCGAGGAAGGCGCGCAAGGGGGTGATGGAGTTCCTGCTCATCAACCATCCGCTCGATTGCCCCATCTGTGACCAGGGCGGCGAATGCGACCTGCAGGACCAGGCGATGGCCTATGGCGCGGATTCGTCCCGGTTCGCCGAGAACAAGCGCGCGGTCGAGGACAAGTATCTCGGGCCGCTCGTGCGGACGTCGATGAACCGGTGCATCCAGTGCACGCGCTGCGTGCGCTTCGCCACCGAAGTCGCCGGCGTTCCGGAGCTTGGCGCCATCGGCCGCGGCGAGGACATGGAGATCACGTCCTACCTCGAACGGGCGATGACCTCCGAGCTGCAGGCCAATGTGATCGACCTCTGTCCGGTGGGAGCGCTGACGGCACTGCCGACGGCGTTCCACGCTCGCCCGTGGGAGTTTGCGCACACGGAATCCGTCGACATCATGGACGCGCTCGGCTCAGCGGTCCGGATCGACTCGCGTGGGCGCGAAGTCGTGCGCGTGCTTCCGCGCACCAACGATGCGATCAATGAAGAGTGGATTTCAGACAAGACGCGTTTCGCCATCGACGGCTTGAAAATGCAGCGTCTCGACCGCCCCTATATTCGGGTCGGCGGCAGGCTCAGGGCCGCGAGCTGGCGCGAGGCCTTCGCCGCCATCGCCGCCAAGGTGAGAGGTTTCGCGGCTCATCAAATCGGCGCCATTGTCGGGGACCTCGCCGCGGTCGAGGACATGTTTGCGCTGAAGGGGCTCATCGCCAAACTCGGCTCGCCCAACATCGATTGCCGCCAGGACGGGTCGAAGCTGCATCCGAAGTTCGGGCGCGCCTCCTACATCTTCAATTCAGCCGTCGCGGGCGTCGATCAGGCGGACGCTATCTTCATAGTCGGCTCCAATCCGCGCCGCGAATCGCCGGTGCTCAACGCGCGGGTCCGCAAACGGTGGCTGAAGGCCGGCGTTCCGATCGGCGTGATCGGCGAGCCGGCGGACCTCACCTACCGCTATGACTACCTCGGCGCAGGGCCGGAGAGCATTGCGTCGATCGCGCGGAAGGCCGGCGTCATCAAGCCGATGTTCATAATCGGCGCCGGCGCGGTCGCGCGGCCGGACGGCGTCGCGGTGCTGGCGAGCCTCGCCAAGGCTGCGATCGCGGTTGGCGCCGTCAACGAGAGCTGGAACGGCTTCAATATGCTGCACGCGGCTGCTTCCCGCGTGGGCGGACTCGACCTCGGCCTCGTCCCCGGCGAGGACGGTCACGATTCAGCAGCAATGGCCAAAGCGGGCGCGATCAGCGTGCTCTTCAATCTCGGCGCCGACGAGATCGACATCGAGCCGGGCGCGTTCGTCATTTATATCGGCACGCACGGCGACCGTGGCGCGCACCGCGCTGACGTCATTCTGCCCGGCGCAGCCTACACCGAGAAAACCGGCATCTACGTCAATACTGAGGGGCGGCCACAATTCGCCGAGCGGGCGGTCTTCCCGCCGGGCGACGCGCGCGAGGAGTGGGCGATCCTGCGCGCCCTTTCCGACGTGCTCGGTGTAAGGCTGCCCTATGACACGCTGGCGCAATTGCGCGCGACCCTCGCTGCGGCTTACCCCAACCTCGTGCGCTTCGACGAGGTCGCGCCCGCGGAGATCGCCCCTATCAACGGCCTCTCGACGGTGGTTGGCCCGATGGAAAGGGCGCCGTTCGCCTCGATCGTCCGAGATTTCTACCTGACCAACCCGATCGCGCGCGCCTCTCGCGTCATGGCGGAGTGCTCCGCCCTGAGCGAGCGGCGGAAGGCGCAGGCGGCGGAATAGTCAGACTATGAGCAGCGCAACGCCCACCCGTCCCACCTCTTCAAACTGGCTCTTCATCGCCGGCGCAGTCGTGGCGACGGCGGTCGTCGTCGCGATCATCGTCATCTGGGCGCTCATCGCCAGCGGCGCCTTCGCCGCGGTCGGCCGCTGGATGCATACGAGCGATGTCGGAACGGCGCTTCGCTACGCAATCGAGAGCCTGCTGCTGCTCATCTGCCTCCTCCTGTCCACGTACGTTCTGATCTACCTCGAGCGCAAGATCTGGGGCGCGGTGCAGCTGCGCCGGGGGCCGAACGTCGTGGGACCATGGGGGGTTCTGCAGCCTATGGCGGATTTTTTGAAGTTCATCCTCAAGGAGCCGATCATCCCGGCGAGCGCCAACAAGGGCGTGTTCGTGCTCGCCCCACTGGTGTCGGTCGTGCTCGCCTTCGCCGCCTGGGCGGTCATGCCGGTTTCCGACGGCTGGGTCATCGCCGACATCAACGTCGGCATTCTCTACCTCTTCGCGGTGTCCTCGCTCGGCGTCTACGGCATCATCATGGCCGGGTGGGCGTCGAACTCGAAATACCCGCTGCTCTCGGCGCTGCGCTCGGCCGCCCAGATGGTGTCCTACGAAGTGTCGATCGGCTTCGTGATCGTCACGGTGCTCTTGTGCGCGGGCTCGCTGAACTTGAGCGACATCGTGCGCGCGCAGGACACCCGCTTCGGCTTTCTCGGCTGGTACTGGCTGCCGCTGTTCCCGATGTTTATCATCTTCTTCGTCTCGGCGCTGGCCGAGACGAACCGCGCGCCGTTCGACCTGACCGAGGCGGAATCCGAGCTGGTCGCCGGCTATCAGGTCGAATATTCGGCGACGCCCTTCCTGCTGCAGTATCTTACCGAACTTGTCGCCGTCCTCACGATGTCGTCGATGACGGCCGTTCTGTTCTTGGGCGGGTGGCTCTCGCCCATTCCCTTCCCGCCCTTCACCTGGGTTCCCGGAATCATCTGGTTCCTGATCAAGGCGTGGGCGGTCGTGTTCTGTTTCTCGATGGTGAAGGCGTTCGTTCCGCGCTATCGCTACGATCAGCTGATGCGGCTTGGCTGGAAAGTGTTCCTGCCGATCTCGCTCTTCATGGTGGTCCTCGTCGCGGCGGTGCTGGAGTTTACGGGCGCCGGCGCCCGAGCTTTTGGTTGAGGGGAGGTTAACCCCATGTCGAATCGACTTGCGCGGTCGGCGCGCTCGCTGTTTCTGATCGAATTTCTCCAGGCGTTCGCGCTGTCGATCCGCTACATATTCAGGCCGAAGGCGACGCTGAACTATCCCAACGAGAAGTCGCCGCTCTCTCCTCGCTTCCGCGGCGAGCATGCGCTGCGCCGCTATCCCAACGGCGAGGAGCGCTGCATCGCCTGCAAGCTTTGCGAAGCGATTTGTCCCGCCCAGGCCATCACCATCGAAGCGGGTCCGCGTCGCAACGACGGCACCCGGCGCGCCACCCGCTACGACATCGACATGACGAAATGCATCTACTGCGGCATGTGCCAGGAAGCCTGCCCCGTGGACGCGATCGTCGAGGGCCCGAATCTCGAGTTCGCGGCCGAAACGCGCGAGGAGCTCTTCTACGACAAGGACCGGCTGCTCGAGAATGGAGCGCGCTGGGAGCGGGAGCTGGCGCAAAACATCGCGATGGACGCGGCGTTCCGGTGAAGGTTTCCGCCCGTCTCTTGCGCCACGGTCAGACTGCAGCAGTCCTCGACCGGCAGATTGAGAACTAGAGGCTGACGATGCAGGCCGATGCGGTCTTCTTCTGGATCTTTGCGACGATCCTGGTCGGGTCGGCGCTCGCCGTCATTGTGGCGCGGAACCCGGTCCATTCCGTGCTCTTTCTCATTCTCGCTTTCGTGAACGCCGCCGGGCTCTTCCTCATTCTCGGCGCCGAGTTCCTGGCGATGATCCTCGTCGTCGTTTACGTGGGTGCGGTCGCGGTCCTGTTTCTGTTCATCGTCATGTTGCTGGACGTCGACTTCGCTCGCATGAAGCAGGGTTTCGTCCAGTATCTGCCGCTGGGAGCGCTGATGGCGTTCGTCGTCGGCGCGGAACTCGTCTATGTCATGGGAGGCTTCGCGGCTTCGCCCAAGGCGGCACTGCCCGCGACGCCGTCCGGGACGCTGTCCAACACCGCCGCCCTCGGCGAGGTGCTCTACACCCGCTACTTCTATTTCTTCCAGGCGGCGGGACTTATCCTGCTCACTGCCATGATCGGGGCGATCGTGATCACCCTTCACCATAAAGCGGGGGTCAGGCGGCAGAACATCGCGGTTCAAAATGCACGAACCCCCGAGACATCGGTCGAGGTTCGCAAAGCGCCGTCGCGCGCAGGCATTTGAGGGATCATGCCTATGGACCTCTCCGCCTATCTCACCCTCGCGGCGATCCTGTTCACGATCGGGGTCGCCGGCATCATCCTCAATCACAAGAACATCATCATCATCCTGATGTCGATCGAGCTCATCCTGCTTTCGGTCAACGTCAACCTCGTCGCCTTCTCGACCTTCCGCGGCGATCTCACCGGGCAGGCTTTTGCCCTCTTTATCTTGACCGTCGCCGCGGCCGAGGCGGCGATCGGCCTCGCCATCCTGGTCGCCTATTACCGCAATCGCGGATCGATCGCGGTCGAAGACATAGACTCGCTGAAGGGCTGAGCGCTCGTGTACGACCTGATCGTCTTCCTTCCGCTCGCCGGTTTCCTCATCGCGGGCATTTTCGGCAAGTGGATCGGCGCGCGCGGCGCCGAGTTGGTCACGACCGGCCTCCTCGGCGTGTCGTTCGTGCTGTCTTGGATCGCCTTCTTTCAGGTGGCGGGCGGCGCCGAGGCCCATATCCCGGTCGGAAACTGGTTCACCTCAGGCAAGCTCGTCGTCGACTGGGCGCTGCGCGTCGACACGCTGACCGCCGTCATGCTCGTCGTTGTGACGACGGTGTCGTTCCTCGTGCATGTCTATTCGATCGGCTACATGGCGGAGGACCCGTCGCGGCCGCGGTTCTTCGCTTACCTCTCGCTCTTCACCTTCGCCATGCTGATGCTGGTGACGGCGGACAATCTCGTCCAGTTGTTCTTCGGCTGGGAGGGCGTGGGCCTCATGTCCTATCTGCTGATCGGCTTCTGGTATGAGCGGCCGTCCGCCAACGCCGCCGCCATCAAGGCCTTCGTCGTCAACCGTGTGGGCGACTTCGGCTTCGCGCTCGGCATCTTTCTTGTCTTCCACCTCACGGGATCGGTGACGTTCGATCAGGTGTTCGCGGCGGCGCCGGGACTCGCGGGCAAGACATTTCACTTCATCGGCTTTGACTGGGACGCCATCACGCTCGCCTGTCTGCTGCTCTTCATGGGGGCGATGGGAAAGTCGGCGCAGTTCCTGCTGCACACCTGGCTGCCCGACGCGATGGAGGGCCCGACGCCGGTTTCCGCCCTCATTCACGCCGCAACGATGGTCACCGCGGGCGTCTTCATGGTGGCGCGGCTATCGCCGCTGTTCGAGCTGTCGCCCGCGGCGCTGAGCTGCGTCCTTATCATCGGCGCCACGACGGCCTTTTTCGCCGCAACCATCGGGCTCGTGCAGAACGACATCAAGCGCGTCATCGCCTATTCGACCTGCTCGCAGCTCGGCTACATGTTCGTCGGCATCGGCGTCGGCGGCTACAGCCTGGGCATTTTCCACCTATTCACCCACGCCTTCTTCAAGGCGCTCCTTTTCCTCGGCGCGGGTTCGGTCATAACGGCTATGCACCATGAACAGGACATGCGCCGCATGGGCGGGCTGCGCACCGAGATTCCCTTCACCTTCTGGATGATGATGATCGGGACGCTGGCGCTGACCGGTGTCGGGATACCCTTCACCCCTATCGGCTTCGCCGGCTACGTCTCGAAGGACCCGATCATCGAGGCCGCTTTCGTGTCGCATCGCGCCGGCGCGCTTTATGCGTTCTGGTGCGTCGACATCGCGGCGGCGTTCACCGCTTTCTATTCGTGGCGGCTCATGTTCATGACATTTTTCGGCCGGCGCGGCGAGCGCGAGTCCTGGATAGAGGACGCCCACGCCGCCGACCATGGCGCGCACGCTGCGGCGGACGATCATGGTCACGGGCATGACGGCCACGGGAGTGACGCTCATCCGGTCCGCGAATCGCCGCCAGTGATGCTCGTTCCGCTCGCCGGGCTCGCGCTCGGCGCGACCTTCGCCGGGATGATCATGCGTCACTGGTTCATCGGAAGCGGCTTCGAGGAGTTCTGGCGCAGTTCTCTGTTCTTGGGCCAGGAAAACAACATTCTTGAGGAGATGGAGACCGTTCCGTGGGTTGTCTCGCTGTCGCCGTCGTTGATGATGCTCGGTGGTTTCGCGGTTGCCTATTACATGTATCTTGTCGATCGGACCGCGCCGAAGGCGCTCGCCGACACGTTTCCGGACCTCTACCGATTCCTCCTCAACAAGTGGTACTTCGACGAGCTTTATGACTTCCTCTTCGTGCGGCCCGCCTTCTGGATCGGGCGGCTCTTCTGGAAAGGCGGCGATGGGGCGATCATCGACGGGCTGGGACCGGACGGGATATCGGCGCGCGTGCTGGACGTGACGCGGAGCGCGGTCAGGCTGCAGTCCGGCTACATCTACCAATACGCCTTCGCGATGCTGCTCGGCGTCACCGCGCTTGCAACCTGGTATTTGTTCGGATGGGGGCGCTGATGGCCGGATCTTGGCTCCTCTCCGGTCTTCTCGCGCTGCCGGTCATCGGCGCGATCTTCATACTAATGCTGCCGGGCGAGACGGAGGCGACGAAGCGCAACGCGCGCTGGATCGCGCTCACCGCGACGCTCGTCACCTTCGGCTTGAGCCTCGTCGTCTGGTCGCGCTTCGATTCCTCCCAGCCGGGCTTTCAGCTCGTCGAGCACCACGACTGGTTCTCGCACGCCATTTCTTACAAGCTGGGCGTCGACGGCGTATCCATGCCGTTCGTGCTGCTGACGACCTTGCTTATGCCGATCAGCATCCTGGCGTCGTGGAGCCCTATCCAGAATCGGGTGAGGGAGTACATGATCGCCTTCCTGGCGCTGGAGACGCTGATGATCGGCGTCTTCGTGTCGCTCGATCTCCTACTCTTCTACCTCTTCTTCGAGGGCGGCCTCATTCCGATGTTCCTCATCATCGGCGTCTGGGGCCACAAGAACCGCGTCTATGCGGCGTTCAAGTTCTTCCTTTACACGCTGACCGGCTCCCTGCTCATGCTGCTCGCCATCATGGCGATGTACTGGACGGCGGGCACGACCGACATCGAGGCGCTGCTCAAGACGTCGTTTGCGCCGCAGATGCAGACTTGGCTCTGGCTCGCCTTCTTCGCCTCCTTCGCGGTGAAAATGCCGATGTGGCCGGTGCACACATGGCTGCCGGACGCGCATGTCGAAGCGCCGACGGCGGGGTCGGTCATCCTGGCGGCGATCCTCCTCAAGATGGGCGGCTACGGGTTCATTCGGTTCTCGCTGCCAATGTTCCCGGATGCTTCCGTCTACTTCACGCCCCTCATTTATACGCTTTCGGTGATCGCGATAATCTACACCTCGCTCGTGGCGCTCGCCCAGGAGAACATGAAGAAGCTCATCGCCTATTCGTCCGTGGCCCACATGGGCTTCGTGACGATGGGCATCTTCGCCGCCAACGCCCAGGGCGTGCAGGGCGCGGTCTACCTGATGGTGAGCCACGGCCTCGTCTCGGGCGCGCTCTTCCTATGCGTCGGCGTCGTCTATGACCGCATGCATAGCCTCGAGATCGCCGATTACGGCGGGCTGGTCCAGCGGATGCCGCTCTACGCGCTCGCATTTATGTTGTTCACCCTCGCGAACGTCGGGTTGCCTGGCACCTCCGGCTTTGTCGGCGAGTTCCTGACGCTCGTCGGCGCCTTCCGGTCCAACACCTGGGTCGCCCTTTTTGCGACCACGGGCGTCATCTTATCGGCGGCCTACGCGCTCTATCTCTACCGCAGGGTCATTTTCGGCGTCATCGAGAAGGCGAACCTCAAGTCCATTGCGGATCTTGAGCCGCGTGAAATCGCGACTCTCCTGCCGCTCGGCCTGCTTGTCATCTATTACGGGGTGCATCCGCAGCCGATCCTCGATGCAAGCTCGGCCTCGATCGACGCCCTGCTCAGGGGCTTCGAGCACGCGGTTGGCGTCAAGTCGGCCGGACTATAATTCCTCCGCCAAACTCGATCGAGCAAGTCATGCCAATAACGGCTCTCTCCCTCCCGGTGGTCCTGCCAGAAGCGGTGCTGGCGCTGGGCGCGCTTCTGCTTGTTTTGTACGGCGCGCTGCGCGGCGAGCGGTCCTACAATCTCGTCACTGAAATCTCGGTCGCATTGCTCGGGGTCGTGTTCATTCTGCTCGTCTCCAAGAACCGCCCGATGGGCGTCACCCTCTACGGCGCCTTCGCCGACGACGCCTTCACCCGCTTTATGAACGGCCTCGCGCTGATCGGCTCCTTCGTGACGCTTCTCCTCTCGCTTGAGTTCATGCGCAAGGAGCGCATCGCCGGCTTCGAGTTTCCGATTCTCATCCTCCTGTCGACGGTCGGCATGATGATGCTGATCTCGGCCAACGACTTCATCGCGCTCTATCTCGGCCTCGAGCTCATGAGTTTGGCGCTTTACGTCATCGCCGCGTTCCGTCGCAGCGACCTGCGGGCCACCGAGGCGGGGCTCAAATATTTCGTGCTCGGCGCGCTGTCGTCGGGCATGCTCCTTTATGGCGTCTCGCTCATCTACGGCTATTCGGGTTCGGTCGCGTTCAGCGACGTCGCGGTCGCGGTCCGCGACCACGCCGACATCGGCGCGCTGTTCGGGCTCGTCTTCGTGCTCGCCGGTCTCGCGTTCAAGATTTCGGCCGTGCCTTTCCACATGTGGACTCCCGACGTCTATGAAGGCGCCCCGACGCCGGTGACGACCTTCTTTGCCTCCGCGCCGAAGATCGCAGCGATGGCGATCCTCGTCCGGGTCGCGTTTGCGGCGTTTCCCGGCATCGCCCACGACTGGCGGCAGATCCTCACTTTCGTGTCGATCGCCTCCATGACGCTCGGCGCCTTCGCCGCCATCGGTCAGAACAACTTCAAGCGGCTCATGGCCTATTCCTCGATCGGCCATATGGGCTATGCGCTGGTCGGCCTAGCGGCCGGCACCGTCGAGGGGGCGCAGAGCGTCATCGTCTACATGGCGATCTATGTCGTGATGACCCTCGGGACCTTCGCCGCCATTCTGACCATGCGGCGCGGGGGGAGGGCGGTCGAGACGATCAGCGACCTGTCCGGCCTAGCCCGCACGGATGGAACGATGGCCTTTTTTCTCGCGGCGATGATGTTCTCGCTCGCGGGAATTCCGCCGCTTGCGGGCTTCTTCGCCAAGTTCTACGTCTTCGCCGCCGCCATCAAATCCGGCCTCTATGGGCTTGCCGTCATCGGCGTGCTGGCGAGCGCGGTTGGCGCCTATTATTATCTCCGCATCGTCAAGCTAATGTACTTTGACGAACCGGCAAAACCGTTCGACCGTCCCGACGTCGTCGCGCGCAGCGTGCTTGCGGTGGCGACCGTGGTCATCATCGTCTTCGTGTTTGCGCCCTCCGCCTTGACCGACGCCGCCATGGCGGCGGCGCAGTCGCTGTTTTGAACGCCGGCGTCGAGCAAGCGGTGGCATTCTGGCGCGTCGTCCATTTCGACGCGGTCGACTCGACCAACGACGAAGCTCGCCGGCGCGCGCTTGAAGGCGATCCGGGGCGCGTCTGGTTCGCGGCGGACCGTCAGACGGCGGGTCGCGGCCGGCGAGGCCGGACGTGGATTTCGCCCCTCGGCAATCTCAATGTGAGCGCGCTGCTCATCGACTGTTGCCGCCCCGCGATTTCACCTCAGCTCGGATTCGTCGCCGGCGTGGCGCTGGCTCGCGCCGCTAGCGATTTGGGCGCCGGGGCTCTTCTTAAATGGCCGAACGACCTCATCTCTGACGGCGGCAAATGCGCCGGCCTCCTCGTCGAGGGCGTCATGCTTTCCGGCGGCGGGTTCGGCTGCATCGTCGGCATTGGCGTCAATTGCGCAAGCGCCCCCGAGGGCGTCGGCTACCCGGCGGCTGTTCTTGCCGACCGCTCCGGCCGCGCCGTCTCGCGGGACGATCTGCTTAAACGTCTCATTGCTCGCTTCGACGAGGCCCTCGCCGAATGGAGGGGAGGCGACGGTTTCGCTTCGATCCGCGCGGCCTGGCTTCAGCGAGCGGCCGGCTTGGGAGAACGCATCCGCGTCGAAATCGCCGGCGGCGGGCGGCGCGACGGCGTTTTCGAAGGGCTTGACCCTGACGGCCGTTTGCTGTTTCGCGGGGACAGGGGGCTTGAGACGATCGAAGCCGGCGACATCTGGGTAATGGCGGCGTCGCGCGATCCGTCCGCGGCGACTCCGTCCGGCACGTTCACGCGGGAAGGCCGGGTCTGAATGGACGACGACAGCGAACTTGTGTTCGCGGCTCTGGGGGGCCTCGGCGAAATCGGCATGAATTGCGCGCTCTACGGCTACGGGCCGGCGCGCGCTCGCAAATGGCTTATGGTCGATCTCGGCGTCGCCTTTGCCGGCGAGGACCTGCCTGGCATCGACCTCATCATGCCGGACGTCGCCTTTGTCGAAAAGGTGAAGCACGACCTCGTCGGCATCGTCCTAACCCACGCGCACGAGGACCATATCGGCGCGCTCGCCGATCTGTGGCCCAATCTGGGACCAAAGGTCTATGCGTCGCGATTCACGGCCGGCCTCGCCGAAACGCGGCGCTTAAGCGAACCGGGCGCGCCGACAATTCCGATCGAGATCGTCAAACCGGGCGAACGGCTCGCCATCGGTCCGTTCGAGGTGGAGTTCGTCTCCGTCGCGCACTCTATTCCTGAAAGCTCGGCGCTTGCGATCCGGACGCCCGCCGGCATGGTCGTCCATTCCGGCGACTGGAAGATCGATCCGACTCCGCTCGTCGGCGCGCCGACAGACGAAGCGCGCTTGAAAGCGCTCGGCGACGAGGGCGTGCTGGCGCTCATGTGCGACTCGACCAACGTTTTGCGCGAGGGCGAGAGTCCGTCTGAGCGCGACGTAGCCGCGACGCTTGGCGAGCTTGTCGCCAAGGCCAAGGGCAGGGTGGTGGTAACCACCTTCGCCTCGAATGTCGCGCGGCTTCGCGCCGCCGCGGAAGCCGGCTTCGCGGCCGGCCGCTCGGTGTGCATAATCGGCCGGGCGATGGAGCGCGTGGTTGCGGTTGCGCGGGAATGCGGAATGCTTGACGGCTTGCCGCAATTCCTCGGCATGGACGCATTCGAGCGGCTGCCGCGCGACAAGATTTTGGCGCTCGCGACCGGCAGCCAGGGCGAGCCGCGCGCGGCGCTCGCGCGCATGGCCGAGGACGAGCACCCCGTCGCCAAGCTTAGCCCCGGCGACGCCGTCATCTTCTCCTCGCGCACCATTCCTGGCAACGAGAAGGCGGTCAGCAAACTCGTCAACGCTTTTCTCGCCGCCGGAGTTCAGGTGATCACCGACCGGACTGCGCTCGTGCACGTTTCCGGTCATCCGCGCCGTGGGGAGCTTGCCCAACTCTACAAGTGGCTGCGGCCGAGGATCGCCGTGCCGACGCACGGCGAGGCGTTGCACCTTAGCGAGCACGCCGCCTTCGCGAAGTCGCTCGGCGTGCCGGACGTTTTGAGGGCCTTCAACGGGGACCTTGTGCGGCTTGCGCCGGGCGAAGCGGGCGCGATTGGCGTCGTCGGGCGCGGCCGGCGTCTGAAGGACGGCGACATCCTCCTGCCCGCCGATCAGGAGTGCGTCGCCCAGCGCCGTAGGCTTTCGTTCGCTGGCGTCGTGTCGATCGCCATTGCGCTGACCCCGAAGGGCGAGATGGCGGGCGATCCCGACGTCATGATCGCTGGCCTGCCTGAGCGCACGCGCGACGGCGCGGCGCTTGACGAGATCATCGACTCGGCGATCTTCGACACTTTCGAGAGCTTGCCTCTGGGCAAACGCCGCGATGCCGATTTCCTCTCGAGCGCGATTGAGCGCGGCGTGCGCAGTTCTGTGGGCGGCGTCTGGGGCAAGAAGCCGCAGGTGCATGTGCTGGTCGTGGAGGTGTAAGCGGCGAATAGCACCGTCCAGGCATCCGCCGGCGGCGAGATTGGGGCCGGATTGCGATTGCCGCGCCGCTGACGCAACCTATGGGCTCTCCGCGTTCGCGCGAAGCCGAGAGGTCGCCGAGTGGAAGCAGAACGCCGGCAAGTCACGGTTCTTTTTGCCGACATGGTCGGCTTCACGACCTTCTCGGAACGGTCGGGAGAAGAGGCCGCCTTCACGCTGATGCAGAGCCTGGCGAAGCTGATGGAGGACGCTGTCCGCGAGCAGGGCGGTGGCGTGCAGGGCTTTACCGGCGACGGGATCATGGCGGTCTTCGGCGCGCCGATTGCACATGAGGACGCGCCGCTCCGAGCGTGCCGGGCGGCGCTGGCGATCCTCGACAAAGTCGAGGTCGCCGGGGGCGATCTTGAA
Source organism: Roseiarcus sp. (assembly GCA_035500275.1). Taxonomy (GTDB): domain Bacteria; phylum Pseudomonadota; class Alphaproteobacteria; order Rhizobiales; family Beijerinckiaceae; genus Roseiarcus. The sequence continues at coordinate 25,695 of DATJXI010000061.1, forward strand.
GACCAGCGCGGAATACGGCCGCAGTTGCGGATCGGCGTCAATTCCGGGCCGGCCATTGTCGGCAAGGTGCAGCGCGGCGCCGACGCCGGCGTCACGGTCTTGGGCGACACGGTCAATGTCGCGGCGCGCCTGCAAGCCTTGGCCGAACCCGGAACGGCGGTCATGAGCGAGGCGACCCAGCGCCTCGTGGAGGGGTTGGTCGAGGCCAGCTTCTTCGGCGAGCGCCAGATCAAAGGCAAGTCCGATTCGCAGAGGGCGTATCGGCTTGACGCCATCCGGGAGGGAGCAACGCGCTTCGGCGCCAAGGTCCAGCGCGGCCTCACGACCTATGGCGGGCGCGACCGGGAGCTGGAGAGGCTGGAGCGCGCGCTCGAGGTGATCGGTTCCGGCGTTCGGGTCTTCGACATCGTGGGGGATCCCGGTATCGGCAAGTCCCGCCTTGTGCATGAATTCGTCGGACAGATCGTCAAGGAGCGCGCGCGGGTCCTGATCGGTCACTTCACGCCGGACGGGCGGCAGACGCCTTTCTGGGCCTTTATCGAAATCGTGCGCGGGGCATTCCGCCTGTCGCCGAGAGACGATGAAGCCGTTGCAGCGGGCAAACTCGACGAAGGGCTCGATAGGCTCGGCCTTAGGTCCTCGGAAAATCTCGGCCTGTTGCTCAATCTGCTTGGCGGCAAGGCTCCAGACGGCGCGTTGGAGGGGCTGGACGGCGTGCTGATCGGCTTGCGCACGCGTGAGCTCTTGCGGCGGTTGGCGCAGGCGCGCAGTCAAGTGAGTCCGACGATCATGGTGTTCGAGGACCTGCATTGGCTCGACAGCGCCTCCGAGGACCTGCTGGCGAAAATCATCGCCATCGAGGAACCGCTGCCGCTTCTGGTCCTGCATACACGGCGGCGCGAATACACTCCGCCTTGGGCGGGGCTGCCGCGGGTGACGCATTTGTCGTTGGAGCCGCTATCCGCTCGGGAAACGGCCCGGATCGCTGAGGCGCGGCTCGGTGTCGACCATCTGCCGGAGAAGCTGGCGAAACTCATTGCGGCCAGGGCGGAAGGCAATGCTCTCTTTGCCGAGGAGATCGCAAGCTTCCTCATTGAGCGAGGCATTGTCAGTGGCAGCGCGGCAGGCCTCGACTTCGATGCAGCGGCCGTCGCCGCCGCGCTGCCGGAAAGCGTGCATACGCTGCTTGCCTCGCGCGTGGACCGGCTCGCTCCCGCCGACCGGGACCTGCTCCAGGCCGCGGCGGTGGTCGGACGCCGCTTCGATCCCGATCTGGTCGCCGTCGTTGCCGACGTCGGCGAAAGCGGCCCAATGTCTTTCGCCGCCATGGAGGCGCTGGACCTGATTCACCGTGCCGAGGGGAGCGACTATGTGTTCAAGCACGCGCTCGTCAGGGACGCGCTCTACAATGGTCTATTAAGCGGGCCGCGCGCGGCTCTGCATCTCAAAGTCGCCGAGGAACTCGAGCGTCGCGGCGGCAACCGCCTGACGGAAATCATCGAGACCCTCGCACACCACTACGCATCGACTTCCCGCGCCGACAAAGCGCTCACCTATCTGGCGATGGCGGGCCACAAGAGCCTCGACGTCTATTCGATCGCGGAGGCCGAGCAATATTATCGACAGGCGCTCGACCTCTTTGAGCGGCATCCGGCATGCGCGGATCGGCCCTCCGTGGTGCGGGTAATCGTGAGGCTGCTCGAAACGCTGACCGCCGTTAATGACTATCGAGCTGCCGACTTGGTCGCCCGCAAATTCATGCCGTTCGTCAAGGAAGCCGGCGAGACGCCCGAGCTTGTCACCGCTTACTTCTTCCAGGCGGCCGTGCTGTGGGCAAAGCGCGACTTTAGCTCGGCGCGCGACGTCGCATCTGAGGCGCTCTCGATCGCGAACCGCCTCTGCGATGGCAAGGCTAGAGCTTACGCCCAATCCTCACTAATGTTTATGAGTTCCTTTCTGGGCCTGCACTCGCTCGAAGTCGCCAGTCGAATCAAGGCGGAAGTGATAGATGACTGCCTTCGGTTCGGCGACACTTTTATCGTCAATTGGGGTTACTTCCAAGTTGCCTGGGATTACTTTTACCGCGGCCTCAACAAAGAAGCGCGACAGGTCGCAACGCAGCTCATTGCTTCCGGAGAGAAACGCAATGACCCAAGGGCAATTGGCCAAGCACACCTAATGCTTGGATATATCGACATGGTGGGCGACGATCCGATCGCGGCTATAGCGCACGCCGAGGAGTGCATACGCGTGGCCGTCGCGCCGAACGAACGGAGGCAAGGCGCGATGGTCAAGGCCGCTTCTGGAATTCTTCTCGGGCGTGCGCGCGAGGAGCTGTCGGAAATCGACGCACTCAATTCGGAGTTTGAGCGCTCGGGAATGCTCATTGCCATGCAGCGCATGCCCCAGGGCGTTGCCTTGGCCATGCTGGGGCGAGTTTCCGAAGGCATCCGTGTCGTCGAGCAAGAGATCGCCCAAGCAGACGCGACAGGGGATCAAACCCGCGCTGCCTGGGATCGCGTCACTCTCGCCGAGATCTACATTCAAATTCTCTCCGGCGAGGAAAAACCAACTGCCGCTGTGGTCTTTAGGAATTTCGGGGCTATCATCACCGCGATAATTTTTGGGGCGAGCCGCGCCCGGGCGCTTCTCTTGCGGGCAGCTGCGGTGAAGATGCTGAGCGAGCGCGGCGTCATCATCGCCCGCATCAATTTCGACCTCGGTGTGTTGTCGGCGATGAAGAAGAAGCGGGAGGAAGCGAGAACCTATTTTGAAAAAGCGCGGGTCGGCGCTGAAAGTCAGGGCGCCGACAAGCTAATGCAAAAAATCGACGCCGCCATGGCGCAGCTCGTCTCGCCGACGTAGATGGGTCGCCCAGCCTCATAGCAGCCAAAGAAGATGATGATCGGAAAGCTCAATCACGTCGCCATCGCCGTCCCCGACCTTGAAAAGGCCGCGAAAACCTATCGCGAGACGCTCGGCGCCCACGTCTCGGCGCCGCAGGCCGAGCCCGATCACGGCGTGACCGTCGTGTT
>DATJXI010000062.1:0-21495 GCA_035500275.1 Roseiarcus sp.
GCGCTCGCCTTCGGCTGGTTCGCCTTCCGCTCGCGCGTGACCGGCGTCTACCTCTCGATCATCACCCAGGCGATGACCTTCGCCCTCTACAAGGAGTTCTTCCGCAACGACTTTGGCTTCGGCGGCAATAACGGCCTCACCGACTTCAAGGACCTCATCGGATTCTCGCTGCAGTCCGACGCGACCAAGGCGGCGCTCTTTTCCGCCTCCGCGATCGCGCTCATCCTCGCCTATTGGGCTGCGCGCGCGATCGTCGGCTCGAAATACGGCAAGGCGCTCACGGCGGTGCGCGACGCGGAGAGCCGCATGCGCTTCCTCGGCTATCGGGTGGAGAACTACAAGCTCTTCGCCTTCGTCGTCTCGGCAGTCATGGCGGGCGTCGCCGGCGCGCTCTACGTGCCGCAGGTCGGCATCATCAATCCGAGTGAATTCGCGCCCTCCAACTCCATCGAGGCGGCGATCTGGGTCGCGGTCGGCGGCCGCGCGACCCTGGTCGGCGCGGCGATCGGGGCCATCGCCGTCAATTTCGCCAAGACCTACTTCACCGGCGCCTTCCCCGAATACTGGCTCTACGGCCTCGGCTCGCTCTTCATCCTCGTGACGCTCTTCCTGCCGAGGGGCCTCCTGGGTCTCGTGCTCCGCGACCGCGAAGCGAAGCCGGTTGTCGAAACGCCCGCACTCGCGATCGAGGAGGGAGCCGATCCATGACCGGGGGCGACAATCCGGTTCTCACCACGTCGCTTCTCTATCTCGACGGCATCAGCGTCTCGTTCGACGGTTACAAAGCCTTGCGCGGCCTGTCGCTGGTGCTGGCGCCGGGCGAGATGCGCGCCATCATCGGCCCCAACGGCGCCGGCAAGACCACGATGATGGACGTCATCACCGGCAAGACCCGCCCCGACGAGGGCGACGCCATGTTCGACGGACGGTACGACCTCACCAAACTCGACGAAGCGGAGATCGCGACGCTTGGAATCGGGCGCAAATTCCAGAAGCCGACGGTGTTCGAGAACCACACCGTCGAGGACAATCTCCTGCTTGCGACCAAGGACCAGCGCAGGGTGTTCGCGACCCTCATCGGCCGCGAGGACCCGAAGGTCCGCGAGACGATCGACCGCATTCTGGTCACGACCCGCCTCAAAGAGCATCGCGCCCGCGTTGCGGGCTCGCTGAGCCATGGGCAGAAGCAATGGCTCGAGATCGGCATGCTGCTGGCGCAGGACCCGAAGCTCCTCCTTGTCGACGAGCCGGTCGCCGGCATGACCGACGCCGAGACTCTTGCGACCGCCGAGCTCTTGCGGGAAATCGCGCGCGATCACTCGGTCGTCGTGGTCGAGCACGATATGGCCTTCGTCCGGGAGCTCGGTGTCAAGGTGACGGTGCTGCACGAGGGTGCGGTGCTGGCCGAGGGCGCGCTCGACCAGGTCAGCGCCGACCCGCGCGTCGTCGAAGTCTATCTCGGCAGATAGCCCGTGCTGAACGTCGAGCGCATCGATCTTTTCTACGGCGCGGCGCAGGCTCTGCGCTCGGTGTCGGTGAAGGCGGAGGTCGGCCGCATCCTGACCGTGCTCGGCCGCAACGGGGTCGGCAAATCGTCGCTCCTGCGCGCCATCGTCGGGCAGCATATGGTGGCCGCCGGCGCGATCCGCTGGAGCGGCGAGGACATGACCCGCCTGCCGAGCCATTTGCGCGCCAAGGCGGGCTTCGGCTACGTGCCGCAGGGGCGCGAGATCTTTCCGCTGCTCACCGTTCGCGAGAACCTGATAACGGGCTTTGCGACGCGCCCGCGCGCCGAGCGGGTCATCGACGACGAGATCTTCTCCCTCTTCCCCGTCCTCGGCGACATGCTCGGGCGGCGCGGCGGCGACCTCTCCGGAGGCCAGCAGCAGCAGCTCGCCATCGCCCGCGCGCTGGTCACGCGGCCGAAGCTCCTCATCCTCGACGAGCCGACCGAGGGCATCCAGCCCTCGATCATCAAGGACATCGGCCGCGCGCTCGTGCATCTGCGCCGCCGGGGCGATATGGCGATCCTGGTGGTCGAGCAATATTTCGAATGGGCGCGCGACATCGCCGACGACTACGCGGTCATGGATAGAGGCGCGATCGTGCTCTCCGGAACCCGCGCCGAGATGGACGAGACCGAGGTCCGCGGCCGGATGACGGTGTGAGGGCGGGAAGCGCGCGACAGACCGCGGCGCGGCGACTTCGCCCCCAAAACCCGGATCGAGCGTGGCGAATCCTATTCCGGCGCCCCGAGCCGGCGCCAGCCCGCCGCGAGCTTATCCATGATCTCGCTTATGATCCCGATCTGGACGAACGCGTGAAGGGTAAGGCCCGGCCTTTCCTCCATTGCACGCGTTTCGGTCATTTTCGCGTTTCGGTCATCAGACCTCGCTCACGCCGATCCCATAACACGAAAGTCCTGGGCCCACATTTGCGCCTTCCTCCCGAAAGTCGCGTGAGAACGAGGGGTCGGGTCTTGCCGCTGGGGTTAGGCGGGCTCCCCGCCGAAATGCGCCCAGAATTCGTCCCGCGGATGACTGTTCGGCAACGGCGCGTCTGGCTCCGGCGCCTCGAGAAAGCGGCAGAGCGGCCCCCAGCCGTCGGCGACGTCAAAGACAAGCAGCCGGTCGGCCGCGATCGTATCGCGGACCTCCTCATTGTTCCGGCGATAGGCCGCGATCGCGCGGGCGCGGTCGGCGATATCATCGAACGTGTTCTTCACGGGCCAACTGGACATCGTCTCAAAGATTTCGGCGATATGCGGCGGCAAGGGTAAGTTCGGCCAGAGCGCGAAGAACTTGCCGATGGTCACGCTGAAGCTGTTCCACCATTCGTCTTCGGGCCGCTCTGTATGCAGCACCTTGGCGTCGGGAAAGGCGATCGAGGTTTCGCGTCAGACCGCGGCGCCCGGCCAGTCGATCTGTGAATTGTAGCCCTGGAAAACCTCGGCCCAATTCATTTTGCCCACCTGCCGCGACGGCCTTCCAAAGCGCGGGCTGGGCCGGGTTTTCTATGACTTCGATCATCTGGTGACAGGGACCGAAGCCGAGCTGCTCGAGCGCCATCTTCGTCGACATCGTTCCAGTCCGACCGAACCCTGACCCGATTACCTTTAGTGACGCCTGTTAGCCCCATCGAAACGCTCAAGATCGCTCACTTACGCCGAATTGCGCCTGAAACGAAACCCGTGACATCTCAATGGAGCGCTTCAGCCGCCGGGCGATCGGATAGCGGACGCGACGCATTCGACCGGGTCCATTCACTATTCCGCGTCCTCGGACGGATCCGCCCGGCTTGGCGCAGTCCTGCAGTCATGTTATCGTCGTCCACCTGCGCCGGGCTGACGCCGGCCCATGAGCAACGCGCTGCCGCCGCCTTTGCAGCGCGCGACCGTCTTCAACCACGTTCGACCCGCTGGCGCCCCTCTCCACCTTTGTGCGGATTGACTCCATTGCCCCGGCCGACCCACATGCGAGAAGGCCTGCGCTCGCATTTTGGCCGTGGAGTTCAAATAAACTCAAGGAGCGGGAGTGCGCGGTGGAGCTGGCGAGCCGACTGAAGCCGGCGCCGAGGAACGTCCTCTTCGCGGTGAATTTGAAGATTGCTTGGGGCGCCTTTGTTCTTCGCAAGATCAATTTGAGCCGGTTTGGGAGCCGGCGGCAGTGAATAAGGCGACCCCCCCTAAGACGCTGCCAACGGTCGCAGGTTTTGCGGTCGGTTGCGCCATCGCGGCCCTGCGTGAGCAGGGGGTCCCGGTCCGGCCTTTGCTCGAAAAGGTCGGGCTCTCCCAGCCCGACTTCAGCGTCCCGCAGCGGCGCGTTTCCGCGGCGGCCCAGGGCGAATTCCTGGAAGTCGCGGCCGAGGCGATGAGCGACACGGCGTTCGCGCTTCATCTAGCGGAGCGGTGCGATCCGCGGGAGATCGGGCTTCTGTTCTATGTCGCGTCGGCTGCGAAGACCTTCGGCGAGGCGCTGACGCTCTTCGCTCGCTATTTTCGCATCGTCAACGAAAGCGTCCGGTTCGCGCTGTCTCGTCAGCCCGAAAGGTTAATTGTTGAGTTCAACCTGGTCGGCGTATCGCAGCAGCGCGTGAAGCAGAACACGGAATTCTGGCTGGCGCTCATCATCAAGGCGGCGCGGGAGGTGACCGGTCGGGACGTGGCGCCGATCAAAGTGATCTGCCCACACACGCGCGAGGAGAACCAGGAGGAGTTCGAGCGCTTTTTCGGCTGCCCGGTCGAGTTCGGCGCGGCGCTCGGCCAGTTGATCTTCTCCAACGAGACGGCCGCCTTGCCGATGAAGACGGAGGACCCGCATCTCCTCGAATTGCTGCAGCCGTTTTGCGAGCAGGCCGAGAAGTCGCGCAATACGTCGGCCGACTCGTTCCGCGCCTCGGTCGAGAATGTCGTTGAGCGACTCCTGCCGCATGCTCAGACGGAGGCGAAGAAGGTCGCGGAAATGTTGGGGATAAGCGTCGGCGCGCTGTCGCGTAAGCTGGCCAAGGAAGGAACCACGTTCGTCGAGGTTGTGGACCAGGTGCGTCGCAGCCTTGCGCTCCAATACCTCGTCGAGCCGTCTTTCACTCTCACCCAGATCGCCTGGCTTCTGGGCTATCAGCGGCCGACATCGTTCAAGCAGGCCTTCCGGCGCTGGACCGGGCAATCGCCGTCCGCCATTCGCGGCAAGAAGCGTCCCCCCTGGCCGATATAGTCGCGGGACCACCTCGGAGCCGATTTCGGCGGCCTCCACATGTTTGTCGGTTGCAGCCGTTTCGCGGCCGTAGATAGGTGCCTTTGTCCTTATCCTTAGGACGGGAGGCGAAGATGCTGGCGGCGTCGAAAACAAAGGCTTGGCCAGAAGCGAATCAGCCTGATGCCGGGGATGTCAAGCTAACGGCCTCGGAAGCGAACCGGCTGTTGGCGATCTGCGTCGAGTTGGTCGATCTTTGCTCGAAAGTGACGGCGCGCGTCGATCCGGCTGTCGGGGCGATGGTCGCCTATGCGCGCGAGGAAGCCCTCTCGGGCGCCTCGGTCGAGCGGATGGACGCGTAAGCGACAGGTTTGCCGTTTTCGTAGCAAGCCGCGCCCGAAGCGCGAGCGGCGGTGGCGCCCGCCCGGGAAGCAAGAGCCGCGTCGCAAATTGCGAGACGCGACCGGCATGTCTGTCCTATTTTGCCGGGGCCGGGGCCGCGGTCTCCTTCGGGAAGGGCACAGGCGAATCCGACAGGGTCTGCAAGTAGGCCAGGATGTCGGCGCGCTTCTGCGGCTCCTTCTCGCCGGCAAAGGACATCCGGGTGCCCGGCGCGAGCGACTTCGGGTTGCCGATCATCTCATTGAGCTTTTCATAGGTCCAGTCGCCGCCGACGCTCTTCAGCGAGTCGGAATAGGAGAAGCCGGCGACTGAAGCGACCGCACGGCCGACGACGCCCCAGAGCGGCGGGCCGACCTTGGCTCCGGCGCCCTTCTCGAAATTATGACAGGTCATGCAAACGCGCACGTCCTGCTCACCCTTCTTGACGTCCGCCTTCGCGAGCAGCACGGGAAGCGGCGGCTCGGCTGGCGCGGCCGGCGCTGCGGCGGTCGCGGCCGTCTGGGTTTCGCCGGTCGGCAGCGGATAGCCGGGCTTCGCAGGGCGAATCGGCGCAAAAACGAGGTTGCTGAACGCGACGAGAATCATGGCGAACAGTATGGACCCGAGCGCGGTGAGCGCGACCCGGTTGAACTCGGCTGAATGCATCTACGGGCTCTGCTTTCGTCGGCGTTGGAACGGGTTGGGGCGAGCGCGGCCCCTTGCTCGCGCGTTGATTAGCCGCTTTGCGCCGGGCTTGGCAACACGTATAAGCCCGTCTCCGCCGTCGATTTCCGCACAAAAATGGCCAGTCCGGTCGTTCTCATTCCGGCGCGCATGGCGTCGACCCGCCTGCCGGGCAAGCCGCTCGCCGACATTCACGGCGAGCCGATGATCGTTCACGTCTGGCGGCGCGCGAGCGAGGCTGATGTCGGGCCCGTCGCCGTCGCGACCGACGACCCGCGCATCGTCGAGGCTGTGAAATCGGCTGGCGGGGCGGCGGTCCTGACGCGCGCGGACCACCCGTCCGGATCCGACCGCATCTTCGAGGCGCTCGGCCGGATCGACGCAGGCGGCGCGCATGACGTCATCGTCAACGTCCAGGGGGATCTGCCGACGATCCGGCCGGAGGCGATCCGGGCGTCTCTCGCCCCTCTCGCGGACCCCGCAGTGGACATCGCCACGCTCGCGACTCGGATCGTGCGGGTCGAGGAGAGGGACGATCCCAATGTCGTGAAGGCGGTGGGAACGGAGATCGCGCCGGGGCGCCTGCGAGCGCTTTATTTCACCCGCGCCCGCGCGCCTTGGGGCGAGGGCGAGCTCTTGCATCACATTGGCCTCTACGTTTATCGCCGGGACGCGCTTGCGCGCTTCGTCTCCGCTCCGCCCTCGCCGCTCGAGCGGCGCGAGCGGCTCGAGCAGCTCAGAGCCATCGAGCTCGGCATGCGCATCGACATTGCGATCGTGGACGCAGCGCCGCTCGGGGTGGACGCGCCGGACGATCTCGAACGGGCGCGGGCCATGCTGGCGAAGGGGGAGGTTTGATGACGGCGGCGCGCACCATCGCCTATCAGGGCGAGCCGGGGGCCAACTCCCACATCGCGTGCGTCGACAATTATCCCGACTTCACGCCCTTGCCCTGCCCGACCTTCGAGGATGCATTCGCCGCGCTCCAGGACGGGTCGGCCGAGCTCGGCATGATCCCGATCGAAAACTCGATTGCGGGCCGCGTCGCCGACATCCACACGCTTCTGCCCGCGTCAGGGCTGCATATCGTCGGCGAGACGTTCCTGCCGATCCACTTCCAGCTGCTCACGGCGCCGGGCGCCCGGATCGAGGACTTGAGAGTTGTCCACAGCCACGTCCACGCGCTCGGGCAATGTCGCAACATCATCCGCCGGCACAAGCTGAAAGCGATCGTCGCGAGCGACACGGCGGGCGCCGCGCGCGAAGTGGCCGAGCGCGGAGAAAAGAGCCACGCGGCGCTGGCGACCAGCCTCGCGGGCCAAATCTACGGGCTCCAGACGCTCGTCTCCGACGTCGAGGACGAGAAGCACAACACGACCCGGTTCGTCGTCCTGTCGAAGAACCCGGACTGGGTCGCGCGCGGAAACGGGCCGGTGGTGACCACCTTCGTCTTCCGCGTGCGCAACGTCCCGGCCGCGCTCTACAAGGCGCTCGGCGGCTTTGCGACCAACGGGGTCAATATGACCAAGCTTGAAAGCTACATGGTGGAAGGGGAATTCGCGGCGACGCAATTCCTGGCCGACGTGGACGGTCATCCGGACGACCCGCCGCTCAAGCGCGCGCTCGAGGAGCTCGAATTCTTCTCGCGCGAGGTGCGAATTCTCGGCGTCTACCCGGCCCATCCGTTTCGGGCGGAGACGCAAGCGCTCGCTTGAATAAATCGGCCTTTCCTTTGACGCAGCCCCGCCATTAAACTGTTGCATCCCCTGCTTATCCGGCTGGACATGACCGAATCGCCCGACTCTCCCTCCGTTGAAAACGCGGCTTCCGCCCCGGTCGACGACATCATGTATCCGTCGGCGATACCGTTTGTGCTGGTGCATCTCGCCTGCTTCGCCGTCATCTGGACGGGGGTGAGCTGGACGGCGCTGGTGCTCGGCGTTGCGCTTTACTGGCTCCGGATCTTCTCGATCGGCGCCGGCTACCATCGCTATTTTTCTCACCGCGCCTACGACACCAGCCGGGCGTTCCAGTTCGTGCTGGCGGTGCTCTCGCAAAGCACGACGCAGAAGAGCGTACTCTGGTGGGCGGCGAAGCACCGCCAGCATCACCTGCACTCCGACACGCCTGAAGATCCGCACTCGCCGCGTCAGCGCGGCTTCCTCTACAGCCATTTGGGCTGGATCTTCTCAAAGCGAAACGATCGGACGGACCTGTCGAAGGTGGCGGATCTCGCGAAATATCCGGAGCTCATGTGGCTGCACCGGCACGAGCTGACGCCCGCCGTCGCGCTTGCGGTCCTCTGTTTCCTGATTGCGGGAATGCAGGGGCTGATCGTGGGCTTCTTCTGGAGCACGGTCGCGGTCTATCACGCGACCTTCTGCATCAATTCGCTCGCGCACGTCCGCGGTCGGAGAAGGTACGTCACCGGCGATGATTCGCGCAACAACTGGCTCCTCGCCGTCATCACGATGGGCGAAGGCTGGCACAACAATCACCATGCGTTCCAGAGCAGCGTTCGGCAGGGCTTCCGCTGGTGGGAATACGACCCGACCTACTACCTGCTCAAGGCGCTCTCCGCCGTCGGCTTGGTCTGGAAGCTGAAATCGCCACCGCTCGAAGTGGTCGAGAACCGACACCGGCTCGGCTCGAAAGTGATTCGCAAGGCGGCCGCTCAGGTCGCCGAGAGCTTCAACGCCGAGCGCATCGCCGCCGCCGCCGCCGCCATGCTCGGAAGCGGGCGCCTTGCGCAGTATCACGCGCAGCTTCGTCAGGCGCAACAATGCGCGGCCGATCTCATACGTGAGATGAACCTGCCGCAGATCCCGGGCGAGAGCGAGATTCGCCGCTGCGCACGGTCAATGCTGTCGCATTCGGCGTCGATCGAAGCGATCGCGGCGAAGGCGCACAGCCTCCTTCTCGAAGCGGTCGGCGCGCGCCTTGCCCTCATCGCCGCGCAAGTAGCAACCGACTAGCGCGCGCTCGCGCGCCACTCTCAAGCTCGGCGCAAGCCGGCCGCGAGCAGCGGGCGAAGCCGGGCGAGGGTCGAACGGGCGGAATTGGCGCGCGCGGCCAGCCGAACAAGGGGCGCGATCTCCCCCGGCCTGGCACCGAGCTTTGCCAACACGCCCGCGGCGCTGACCGATCCGTCCGCGCGTCGTCCAGCCATGGCGCTGGCGACGACCTTGCAATGGGCGTCGTCGAGGACCACCCGGACCGATACGAACGGAACGCCGTGGACGCTTGCCAGCGACGCGGCGAGGTGGGACTCCATGTCGACGGCGACCGCGCCGTGCCGCTTGAAAAGCCGCCCCTTCTCCGCCACCTCGAAGACGGGCGCGTCGACGCCGAGCAGCGGCGCGACGATCGCGTTCGGGATGAGCGCGGCGAGACGCTGCGTCCAGGCCCTGTCCGTTGGCCAGACCCGCTCTCCGTCGTAGATCGCGGACGCGACGATGCAATCGCCGGCGCGCAATTCCGGCGCGAGGCCTCCGCACACGCCGAAGCTGACGACGCCCTGATCGGTGGGGAGCACGGGGGCGGCGACCGCGCTCAAGTCGGAGCCGAGGAACACCGCCCGGACTGCAGGTGAGGCGATGATTCTGGCTTCGAACCGCATGCCGACGATAGCCACGACGCCGCCGGGCTTTTCTTCGGCTTGCCAACAACCTGGAGAGCGCCGCCGCCGAAGCCGCCAACTCCGCCAAGGCGCGCTGTCCAGCATTCGGCGATTGTGCGCCTCAAGCGTCATCTGCCGCCTCCGCGGCGTGATTCTGGGATCGTCGCTGCGCAATATCGTCGCATGCGATCACACGGGAGTCGTGGAAGCTGAACCGACGACATCCTGGTAGCCGCACAGCCGACGCCCCGAAAGCCGCAACGCCTCGGCGTTCGCGGGATCGGTAAGCGCGCTCAGTTCATCCGCATAGCGGTAGCCTGGGGCATGCCCCAGGAAGGCGTCGGATGTGGCCGGGTGGGCGTAGATTTCCCAAAAACCATGCGGAAGCTTTTCCACGAGATAGCGCAAGCGCGCTTTCGTAAGCCGCCCGGACCACCTGAGCCCGAACACCGCGTCCGGCGTCATGAGCCCGACCCGCTTGACCCTCTCCGCAAGACGACGAGACAGGGCGTCCTCGACGCGCCGGCTCGATCCCCCTTCCGGGATAAAGCCCCGAAGCTCGCGCGGAACACGAATCGCGCGCACGCCATACTGCCTGCCAACGTCGATCACCATGGCGCCGACGACTGGGTGGAGATGATAATGCTGATGCACGCTCACGTGGTCCAGCTTCAGGCCGGTCGACTGAAAGGCTTGGAACTGAGCCTCGACTTCGGCGCGCATCTGTCGCCGCGTCGCGCCGCTCAGCGCAAGCTCCGCGCCCAAACGCGCAAGGTCCGGCCGCAGCCGGCCATTCTCATCCACAAGCCGAGGAATTTGCTCGGGCGGCAAAGCCGGTCGCGCGTCGGTCACCGCGACATGCAGGCCGACTCTAAGGCGCGACATCCGCTTCGCCCGTTCAAGCGCGTCGGCCGCGGCGGTCCCCGCGACCATCAAGCTTGCCGCCGACAGGATGCCGGTCAGATGTGCAATCTCGACCGCCTCGTTCACCTCACGCGACAGGCCAAAATCGTCCGCGGTGACGACGAGGCAGTTCAGTGGGACCATTTGCGCCGGTGCTGCATGAAGCTCATGAACTCGACGCCCTCGCGAAGCCGGCGCGCGAGCACCTGGGGGCTGCGCGCCATTTCCGAAACGATCGCCGCAATCTTCGGCGCTCGGAAATAGAACCTTCGATAGAAAGTTTCGACCGATTCGAAACTCTCCTTGTAGGAGAGCTGAGGATAGTGAAGAGGCGCGAGCTGCACCCCGCGCTCGTCCACAAGTTCCGCGTGCTCCGCGTCGAGCCAGCCCTCCTCGAGGGCCTGTCGATAGAGCTCCGTCCCGGGGTAGGGGGCCGCAAGCGAGACCTGCAGCGTATGCGGATTGACCTCGCAGGCGAAGCGGATCGTCTCTTCGATCGTCTCCTTGGTCTCGCCCGGCAGGCCGAGAATGAAGGTGCCGTGGACGACGATGCCGAGCTCATGACAGTCCTTGGCGAACCGCCGCGCGACGTCGACGCGAATGCCCTTCTTGATGTTGTGCAGGATTTTCTGATTGCCCGATTCGTAGCCGACAAGGAGGAGACGAAGTCCATTGTCGCGCATCGTTTTCAAGAGATCGCGCGGCACGTTCGGCTTTGCGTTGCACGACCATGTGACGCCGAGCTTGCCAAGCTCGCGAGCGATGAGCGCCGCGCGCGGCGCGTTGTCGGTGAAGGTGTCGTCGTCGAAAAAGATCTCCTTCACTTCGGGAAAAGCGCGAACCGCCCACCGCACCTCGTCGACGACGTGGCCGACGCTTCGTGTACGGTAGCGATGCCCGCCGACCGTGTGCGGCCAGAGGCAGAAGGTGCAACGCGACTTGCATCCCCGGCCCGTGTAGAACGAGAGGTAGGGGTGCTTCATGTAGCCGATGAAGTACTTTCTCACGTCGAGGTCGCGCTTGTAGACCGGCGTCACGAACGGCAGTTCGTCCATGTTCTCAAGCGGCGGACGAGGCCCCGTATCGGCGACGGCGCCGGTCTTGTCCCGGTACGATAGGCCGGACACCGCGTGAAGGTCGCGTCCTTCCGCGACCTCCTTGATGGTGAAGTCGTATTCCAACCCGGCCGCAAAATCGACCGCCGGCGCCGCAGCCAGGATTCTCTCCGGCTCCACCGCCGCGGCGGCGCCGACCATTCCGATCAATAGTTTCGGGTTGGCCTCCTTCATCAGGCTCGCCATCTCCGCGTCGGCGCGGAAAGAGGGCGCCGACGTATGGAGCACGGCGAGTTCGAATTGCGGGGCCTGCCGGGCGACTTCCGCCTGTCCGATCCGATGCGGGGGCGCGTCGATGAGCTTGCTGTCGGGCACGAGCGCCGCAAGTTGCGCGAGCCACGTCGGGTACCAGAATGACCGGACCTCGCGCTTGCACTGAAAGCGGGAGCCAGCCCCGCCGTCGAAGCCGTCGAAGGACGGCGCCTGGAGAAACAGCGTCCGCATTTTCCTCACCACTCCTGAAAGAGAGTTCCGTCTGATCTAAGTCGATAGCGCGCGCCGCGCCAGACGATGCGACCGCCGAAGAAGCTCACGGCGTAGACAAGAAGGAAAAGCAGGTCGCAAAAGGGGAGAAGCCAGTAGGTCTGGCGGCTCAGCGAAAAGCGGCTTTCCACCGAAACGCACAGCGCCAGGCGGGTGGCCAGCGCGAGGAGGAGCAGCGGCAGCCCGTGAGTCGGATCGAGCATGGCCGCCGGAATTGCGAACGCCATGGGGTGAGCGATGAGCGAACCGGCGTAGCCGAGCGGCTTGATCATCCGAATCGTCCGCGCGGCGCGAAGCTGGTTGTGCAAGAAGGAACGGCCAGAGCTCTCCCGGCAGACGTGCCCGACCGAGAAGCCCGGTATGGCGACGGCGTAGCCCGCCTCGCGAAGGCGCTCGCCGATGGCGTAGTCGTCGTGCAGGCGATCCTTGAAAGCCGAGAGCCCTCCGATCCTCTGCAAAGTTGCGCGGCTGAGCGCAATCGTCGACCCGAAGCAGGGGCGGGCGACGCCGAAAGTCAGCGCGACGATCACGCTCGGGAGAAAATGGACGTTGATGCTGAGCGCCGCGAGGTTCGACCAGAGACCCACGCTGCTGACGCCGTGGTAAAGGCAGGTCACGGCGCCCACCCCCGGCTGTTCCAGCGCGGCGGCAATATGGGAGAGATGGTCCGGCGGTACCAGGATGTCGCTGTCGATGATCGCGAGCAGGGGATTCCTGGCCAAGGGCGCCATATTCAAGAGATTGGAGATTTTGCGGTTGGCGCCGCTTTGTTTGGGGTCGACCTTGAGGTCGACGCCGACGCCGTTCGATTCAGCGGCGACGGCTTTGACGATGCCGATGGCCGGGTCGTTGGGGTCCTGCACGCCGCAGACGATCTGAAGGGGCGCGTCATATTCCTGCCGGCATAGCGCCGCGAGTCGATCGCGCAAATGGCCGTCTTCGCCGCACAGCGGCACGAGGATCGATACGGGCGGACAGTTCGCGGGCGAGCGCTCCGGCTCCCGCGGAAATCGGAAGACCAGGATCGCCGCGAGCGCGAGGTAAATCACCCCGAGCGCCGCGAGAAATGAGCAAATTTCACCTGCCAATAAGGTCAACTCGGGACGCCCCCATCATTGCAACACCGTCGGTTTATCTTGGACCGTCCGCCGTCCATTCCCGTGTCCATATCGTTGCTGCAGCGCGCGGCGGGAGAGGAAGAGCACCGCCGGCTTCTGAAATAAACGGTTGAGATGCACCGCCTTTGGGTTGCTGGCGATCACCAACATGAGCCCCATCGCGTTGGGTCCGATTGAAAGCAGCCTGCGCCCGAATGTTTCCGTTTCCGGCACGACCTCAAATCCGAACCGATGCGCGGTCCACTGCATCCGATGAGGCCTGTCCACGCTTCTGAAGGGCCAAGCAGCGCGAATTGCGGCGATGTCTTCGAGATCCGGGCGGTCTTCCAAAAAGTCCCACAGGCGGCTGAGAGAGAGATCCAAGAGCTTGATGAGGCGGATCGCCCAGGCGACGGTGGCGCCTTCAGGGCCCATCTGAGGCATGTTTTCGTTACGGAAATGCAGTTCGAGAACGCGGTCGGAAGGATTGAGGCGAACGCCGTCCTGGAGGATGATCGAGCGCTGCGCCGCCGCGAGCCGCAAGCGAAATAGGCATTGGCTGTCGTCGTAGTCGAAAACTCCTTTTCGGCGTCGGAGCCTCTCGTCGAGCGCGAAGATCAGGCGGGCGACGGCAGGCTTCCCGATTGCGTTCATTCAGCTGCTCCGATGGTCTCTCCTTCAGACGCCGAATTACGTACAGGACCGGGGAAAGGCTCACGTCGATGGCGCCGTCAGCCCTTTCTTCAACTGCGCCCGGAACCTTCGCGCGACCGGACCGGCTCCTCATCCATGATCGCTAAGGTGAATCTTATCGTAAGCGCGACTGGAACGGCAAGAATAATGCCGACAAGACCAAAACAACGCCCCGCCCGCCAGGAAGCAGAAAATGACCGGCGTCGGGTGAACCCGGCCGGCTTGCCTAGGACGAGCGGCCCGACGAGTCGCATCCGGTTTCCTGCAAAAACAACAAGCCGCGAGTCTGTTGGACCTCCTTATTTCCCGGCCGATTGACGAAGGTAAATGACGCCAACAAGGATCGTCAGCAGGACGAACCATGTCATCATATTAACAACTATCGCCCTCCTCGCACTCTTGCGCTCGTGCCATCGGCGCGGCCGAATGCCCTTGGCGATAAACACAACCTGCGCAGCGATATTAATGCAGGCAATATTTGCGCTGACCAGCATGGCTGCGCCAGCGGCGAGGCCAAACTGACGAGCAGCAACCATAATGCCGAGCGTCGCGGCTGGCGGCAGCAGCGCCACCGCCACCATCACCCCGACCAGTGTGGCCGGAAGCCCGGTAGTAACCGATAGCGCTGCCGCCGCCCCAGATGCGAGCGCAAGAACGATTCCTTCGAAATGAAGCGACGTTCGAGCCAAGAGTTCCGCGCTGTTGACGTCTGGAGCAACGACTAACGCCAGCGCCCCGGCGACCGCCACACTCAGCACAAGGCCCAAAACGCCCGATTTTGCCGCAGAAAGCATGAGGGCGCGGTCCCCGATAGCGGCTGCAAATGCGAATGCGACGTGCGGGCCCAGGAGTGGCGCAATCACCATTGCCCCAATCACCACCGCAACGTTGTCAGTATATAGTCCGACAGAAGCCACTACTGTTGAGAGAATGACAAGCAGAACGAAGTTCGAATTCACGCGAGCGCCGCTGGCGACCGAGTTGTAAAGCTCCTCCCTCGATGCGCGTTCCTCTTCTTCCTTGTCCTTTTTATCCTCGGCCGCCTCTTGTGTTTTCTTTTCCTCTGGTTCCCTCGGGATCACTGCATCTGTCGAAAACATCACGATACGCCAGTTTTCCGACGCGCCGAGAGCAGATTGAAGCCGATCAAGCAGGGCTTGCCGGTCGATTTCCCCAACCAAAAGTCGAATTGGGTGGCGACCGTCGCCCAACGGCGGCCCGACGTAAACGTCAGTCACCTTCATCTCCTCGGCAATCGAGGTTATGGCGCGGACCCGTTCCTTGGGGGTGGCGACTTCAATGAGCTTGAACGCCATCTGTGGCGCCTCATGCTAAACCACTCGGGGAAAAATAGCCTCGAGTGAAGTCATAAACTCGAGATCGGATGTCGATACAAGGAGCTGTTCCAGAAATGATCGCAATGGATCGTGTTCATCGGGTCAGACCGGCAGCGGGCGGCAACGCCGGCTGCGGCAGAATTTTCAGGCTCTGTCATGGGCGGGGTGAGCTCATCGACAAAGACGGAGGGTCATGGCGAATTCAGGAGCTGCGATGGCTCGCCTTCCCTCTTGCCTTATCCAGCGTCCATCAATCAGACTGCAGCTTCGTACGAACGAGCATGTGACCCGGACCTGCGTCCATGACCAGAAGCGACGGCTTGGGGACGGTTTCCGCGCGCGCGGCGGGACGCGTCGCCATCGTTACGATCGAGCGCCCCGAGCGGCGGAACGCCGTCGACTTGCGGACCGCGCGGGCGCTTTATGAGGCCTTCAAGCGCTTCGACGCCGATGAAGGCGCGGACGTCGCGATCCTCACCGGCGCCGGCGGCTATTTCTGCGCCGGCGCGGATCTCAACGCTCTCGCCGAGGGCGAGCCGAACCGCTTCGAGCCCGAGGGCGACTTCGGCCCGATGGGCCCGACGCGGCTCGCGCTCGCCAAACCGGTTATCGCGGCGATCGAGGGGCCGGCGGTCGCCGGCGGGTTGGAGCTTGCCCTCTGGTGCGACCTCAGGATCACGGCGCGCTCGGCCGTGTTCGGCGTCTTCAACCGCCGCTTCGGCGTGCCGCTCGTCGATCTCGGCACGATCCGCCTGCCGCGCATCGTCGGCCACGGGCGGGCGATGGAGCTTATCCTGACCGGCCGCGCGATCGGCGCCGAGGAGGCGATGCGGATCGGCCTCGTCAATGAGATCGTCGCGGACGGCGAGGCGCTGAACCGCGCGCTCGCGCTCGCCGAGAGGCTGTGCGGCTTTCCGCAGAGCGCGATGCGCAACGACCGCCGGTCGGCGATCGAGCAATGGGGGCTTCCCCAATCCGCGGCGGCGCGCAACGAGATCGCGCGCGGCCTGGCGACGCTCGAAAGCGGGGAGGCGCGCGCCGGCGCGGCGCGCTTCCGGGACGGCGCCGGCCGGGGCGGCGAGTAATCAAGATCGGCGCGGGTTAGCGGAATGCGCCTCGCTCCATCCGTGTTGACGTAGGCGCCGCCCCGCACGATAGAAAAAACAAGAGAGACCATGCCCGACGACGAGGAGCGCCTGCAATCGGAGCTAGAGCGTCTGCGCGGGTCGCTTGCGCGGGCGCGCGAGAGCCGGGATGCCCGCGAACGGGGGCCAGAGCCCTCGGGGCCAACGTCAAGCGGCGACTCCGGCCTGTCAATGGGCCTGAGGGCCGCCAGCGAATTCGTCGCCGCCATCATCGTGGGCGCGGCGATCGGCTGGGGCCTGGACTGGCTCTTCGCGACGAAACCCCTCTTCACCATCGTCTTTTTCGTGATCGGGGTGGCGGCCGGAGTGTGGAACGTCATCCGCGCCACTTCCCCCAAAAGAGGGCCGAAAGGCGGCGCCTAGCCCCTTGTGTCGGACTAACGCCCCAGATAAAGACGTGCCCGCGCTCGGCTTTGGGGGCAGAGGATTTTCGCTCGCTTGGGCGGCCCAAGCGCAGCGAAAGGCAGCCCGGTCGGGCCGGATGACGAGGTTCAGTAAGAGTGGCCACCGAATCGGCGCCGGCGATCAATCCGATCGAACAATTCGCCATCCATCCGGTCATTCCGATTCACATCGGGCGCTACGACTTCTCGCTTACGAACTCGGGCCTGTTCATGTTGCTCGCCGTCGCGTTGACGTGCCTGTTGACGGCGATCGGCGCGCGCGGCGGTTCGGGCGTTCCCGGCCGCCTGCAGGCGATGGCGGAGATGTCTTATGAATTTGTCGCCGGCATGGTGCGCTCGGCCGCCGGCGAGTCCGGGATGCAATTCTTCCCCTTCGTCTTCAGCATCTTCTTTTTCGTCCTGCTCTGCAATCTGCTCGGTTTCTTTCCCTTCTCCTTCACGGTGACGAGCCAGATCATCATCACGGTCGCGCTCGCGCTGATGGTGTTCCTGACCGTCGTCATTTACGGGGTCAAGGAGCACGGGACCCACTTTTTCAGCACGTTCGTGCCGCCGGGCGTGCCGATATACATCCTGCCGCTGGTGGTCGCGATCGAGATCGTCTCGTTCCTGTCGCGTCCGGTGAGTCACTCGGTGCGTTTGTTCGCCAACATGCTGGCGGGCCACATCACCCTCTATGTGTTCGGCGCTTTCGTCATCATGCTCCTCGGGGCCAGCGCGGTGATCAAGCCGTTCGCCATACTGCCTTTCGCCATGACGGTCGGGCTCGAGGCCCTCGAACTGCTCGTTGCGTTTCTGCAAGCTTACGTGTTCGCCATGCTCACTTGCATGTATCTGAACGACGCGCTTCACCCCGGCGGTCACTGACCGGCGGGTGATGGAAAAGAAGAGCCCAATCGCAACAGGAGCAAAGAATGGATCCCGTCGCAGCCAAGTACATCGGGGCCGGGTTGGCCGCCATTGGGACCGGAGCAGCCGGCATCGGCGTGGGCACGCTGTTCGGCCACTTCCTGAACGGCGCGCTGCGCAACCCCTCGGCTGTCGACGGGCAGTTCGGCCGGCTCATCTTCGGCTTCGCGGTGACGGAAGCGCTCGGCATCTTCGCGCTTCTTATCTCGTTCCTGCTCTTGTTCGCGATCTAGGGAAAGGTTCGCAGTTCCCCTCGGCGCGCTGGGCGCCTTTCAGGGGCGGTTACGCGCTAAGGACCTGCAATGGCTCAGACGGAAACGACCCAGACGGAAGTCGGTCATGCCGGCGGGGAAGCACATTCGAGCTTCCCCCCATTTGACGCGACCACGTTTCCCTCCCAGCTTCTGTGGTTCTTCGTCGCCTTCGGCTTTCTCTACTGGTTCATGGCGAAGCGGGGACTGCCGCAGATCGGGGCGGTGATCGAGAGCCGGCGCGCCCGGATTGCGCGCGACCTCGATGACGCGACCGCGATGCAGCAGCGCGCCGACGCCGCCGCTGCCGCGCATGAGAAGACCCTCGCCAACGCTCGCGCCAAGGCCCAGGCCATGGCGCAGGCCGCGCGCGATCAAGCGTCGGCAGACGCCGAAGCCAAGCGCCGGGCGCTGGAGGACCAGCTCGCCGCCCGACTCGCCGCGGCGGAGCGGGAGATCGCCGCTACGCGGGAGCGGGCGATGGCGAACGTTGCGCAGATCGCCGAGGAGACCGCCGGCGCGATTGTCGAGCGCCTCGCTGGGCGCAGCGCCGATCCCGCCGCGGTCAAGTCGGCGATCAGGGCGACGCAGGCGTAAACGGATCACGCGCATGGAAGCCGAATTCTTCGTCCTTCTCGCTTTCCTCGTCTTCGTCGGTGTCCTGATCTATTTCGGGGTGCACCGGACGGTGCTGAAGGCGCTCGACGCGCGCGGCGAGGCGATCCAGCTCGAGCTCGATCAGGCGGCCAAGCTGCGCGCCGAGGCGACCGCGCTTCTGGCGAGCTTCGAGCGAAAGAGCGCGGAGGCTGAGGCCAACGCCGCGGCGATCATCGCGGAAGCGCGCGCGCAGGCCGAGCAGCTCGCCACGGAGGCCGGCGAACGGATGAACGAGTTCATCGCGCGCCGCACCAAGCAGGCCGAGGCCAAGATCGCGCTCGCCGAGGCGCAGGCCGCGGCCGACGTCCGCGCCGCCGCCGCCGATCGCGCCGCGAAGGCGGCCGAGGTCGTTCTGCGCGACCAGATGCAAGGCGCGCCGGGCGAGGAGCTCGTGTCGCGAGAGATCGCCGATCTTCGCGGCCGGCTGAACTGAGGCGCCGCGGGCGGCCTGCCCCTTGATTTGAACACCGCGCCGCCGCATTGTCCCGGGCAAGGTCCGGGGCGCAAGTCCTGAACCGTTCGCGTCGCCGGAGGGCATAAAGAGATGATCCGAGCCTTCATCGCCTTACTTGCCTTGTTGGGCTCGCTGACGCTGGCTGCGGCCGCCGGCGTCCCGGGACCAACGGACCTCGACATGTACGACACCCCTTCGGAAGGTCGATGGGCGCCGTTCTACGCCGACCTGCCGCTCTGTGACGATCCAAGCGTGCTCTCGACCATAACTTCGCGTTTCGACCAGACCGAGAACGAGTACTGGGGCGGGGTCTATTCGATCGGCGGTTATGAACGCGTGCGCGATATCGGCTTCCGCGCCAACGGCCTCGCTTACATTCCCCGCCGCTACTGTGTCGCGCGGGCGCTCGTTTTCGACCCGAAAGCGCCGCCCCAGCTGAGGAAGCAGCACACCGTCGTTTATTCGATCGGCGCCGGCGAGGGCATCATCGGCATCTTCTGGGGCGTCGAGTGGTGCGTGGTCGGATTCGACCGCATGCTTGCGTACGCGCCCGACTGCTACGCGCTCCGGCCCATCCTCGAGCGCTGGATCGGCGAGTACAAGCATCCCGAATACGGGATCAAAGCCCGCTACTGAAACTCTCGCCGATGCGGGCGCGGATCGAGACGCTCGCGGCGGCCGGCGCTCTTCTTCTTGGTTTGACGCTCACCTCCGCGGCGGCAGGCGCGCCGTCCGCCGCTCCGGGGCCGTTCGACTATTACGTCTTGAGCCTCTCTTGGTCGCCGGCCTTCTGCGACCTCGGCGGGGCGGAGAAGTTCCCGGAGCAATGCGCAGCCGGCTCAGGCGCCGGCTTCGTCGTCCACGGCCTTTGGCCGAGCAATCGCATGAGCCTGGACCCTGAGGATTGCGGTCTCGACGACCGCGCCTCTCCCGCCGATCTCGCCGCCGCGCGCGGCCTCTATTTGTCCGAGGGCCTCGCGCGCTACGAGTACCTCAAGCATGGAACCTGCACGGGGCTCAGCGCCGCGGACTATTTTGCGACCGTCCGCTACGCGACCGACAAGATTGCGATCCCGCCGACTCTGAAGGCGCCGCGCGAATGGCTGCGGCTTTCGCCGCGCGACGTGGAGGACGCATTCATCGCCGCAAATCCGAATCTTCGACCGGAGAACATGGCCGTCGTCTGCGGGCGCGGCGAACTGGTCGAGGTGCGCATCTGCGTGTCCAAGGATATGAAGGCTTTCGCCGCCTGCCCCAGGGTCGCCGAGCATTCCTGCCGGCGCGGCGCCATCGAGGTGGCGCCGGTGCGCTGAAGCGGCCCCTTGAGAGCTGATGAACTACCGCCACGCCTTCCGCGCCGGAGGTTTCACGGACGTCGTCAAACACGCTGTGCTCGCGCGGATCCTCGTCTATCTCATCCGCAAGGACGCGCCGTTGCGCTTCATCGACACGCACGCCGGCGCCGGGCGTTATGACCTCAATAGCGCCGAGGCGAGGCGCTCGCCCGAGTGGCGCGACGGCGTCGCGCGCGTGCTCAAGAGCGCGCCGTCCGCGCCTGTCGCCGCGCTGCTCGAGCCGTATTTGCGCGCGATCGGGCCGCATGACGCCGAAGGCATGCCGCTCTCCTATCCGGGCTCGCCCGCAATCGCGCAGGCGCTCTTACGCTCGCACGACCGCATCGCGCTCTCCGAGGCTCATCCGGAGGAGCGTGAGAAGCTCGTCGCGGCGCTCGGCCGCGACGATCGGCTCAGCATCGTCGGCACGGACGGCTATGCGGCGCTGAAAGCCTATATTCCGCCGAAGGAGCGGCGCGGCCTCGTCCTCATCGATCCCGCTTTCGAGGCGCCGGACGAGCTCGACCGCGAGCGCGCCGCGCTCGAAAAAGCGATCCGCAAATGGCCGACCGGGGTCTGTCTGGCGTGGCGGCCGATCCGGGAGGCGGCGGCCGACGCGCGCTTTCTCAACGCGCTCGCCGCGACGGGGGCGCCGAACATGCTGCGGCTTGAGATCGATGTCGGGCGCGGCTTGACCGGCGCGCACGGGCAAGAGCCGCTCGCCCGCGCCGGGCTTCTCGTCGTCAATCCGCCGCACACGCTCTTCGACGAGGCGCGGGTCCTGTTGCCGTGGCTGTCGCAGCTTCTCGCCCGCCAGGGACGCGGGGGCTATGTCTGCGAATGGCTGACCGAGCCGCGATAGAGCAGCAAAAGCTGAGAGCCTCGACCGCACTGGGTTGAGGCAGACGCTAGGCAAGCAGCCGGCAAGAAAGGCCGCCGAAGGCGGCCTTTTGAAAGAGCCTAAGACCTTGCAGCTACGCCGCCAGGGGTGAGCTCTTCTGCGATCCCCGGCGGCCGGCGAACCCGAGCCCAAGGAAGCCGAGCAGCATCAGGGCCCAAGTTGACGCTTCAGGGACGCTTGAACTCACGTTCGTGAAAACGAACTGAACGTCGTTATAGTCCAAATCCGCGCTGTCAGATGGCAAGTCCTCGAAGCCAATGTAGGCGCCGGCGGGAATCAATCCACTCCCAGCGAAAGAAGTCGAGTAGATGTGCTGCGCGCCATCCGAGTTCAGGCTCGGATCAGAGTACCAAAAAGACGGAACCACCGGCGGTCCCTCAATGATCTGGTCGACGAAAGTCAACACGTCGCCCATGTGAGCGTTGCCGAGGACGATA